>JALFTO010000129.1 GCA_022779165.1 Lachnospiraceae bacterium | reverse complement strand
AAGAAATTGGCATCCTTGGGATAGTCGCCGCTGATCGGCAGACAAAACCGCTTGTCGAGCATTCCTGTCCTGTGATCGATCTTATAGACCACTACACTGTTGTCTCCCGCATTCGAACTGATAATATAATTCTCATCCGATGAAAAATTGAGCGTACATGCAGCGGATCCTCCGGCATGATAATCATTCAGCGTGCTGATCGTCTGAATCTTCTCAAATTCCGGATTTCCCTTTACTTCTTTATAAGTATATACCGCGATATAATTCTTTAACTCATGTACGATATAGACAAACTTTCCGTCCTTTGTGATCTTCACATGCCTTGGCGCGGACTCAATGTCACTCCGGATCACATCCACCAGTTTCACCTTGCCTGTCTTATGGTCAAACCGATACACATTCACGTGATCCATACCGAGATCTGCCGCAAGCAGATATTTGTTGTCCCTCGTCATCTTCACACAGCTGATATGCGGTCTGAAATTGCGCTCCGCAATGCTGCCGAGTCCTTTGTGATACACTTCATCCGTGATCTCACCGATGCTGCCGTCCTCTTTTAACCTAAGCACCGTCAGCTTCCCGTCATGATACCCTGCCACAAACAGATATTTATCTTCATAATCCGTAGACAGATAACATCCTCTCATCCCGTTGATCGAAGCGTGATTGATCACTGTGAGATCCCCTGTCTGCTGATCGATCCGGTATGCTTCCACTCCCATATCCGTGATGGAATACAGAAACCGCTGGTTATGTGAAATCGTCACATACGAAGAATTCGTGATCCGCACCTGATTCTTCTCAATCAGCCTGCCGTTCTCCATATCCACATCGTATATCTTAATCCCGTGATCATCCCCCATTGTATAGGTAGATACATATGCAACATACTTGTCCATCGCGCACATCCCTCCGTTACGGTCATTCTGCTTTTCCACTAGTAAGAGTTTATCACAGTCTGTAAAATTTGTTAATATTTTTTTCCCGCAGGATTGACATTACTATGAATTCTTGTATAATAGGTATCAGTGTTTTTGTTTAGTTTTAGTAAACTTTGTGTTTAGGAGCATCTTATGAATATCGGTGGCAAAATAAAGGAGCTTCGGGTTCAAAAAGGACTGACTCAGGAAGAGCTGGCCGACCGCGCGGAACTTTCCAAGGGATTTATCTCCCAGCTCGAGCGCGATCTCACCTCCCCTTCCATCGCCACACTGGTTGACATTCTCCAGTGTCTCGGCACAGATCTGAAGGATTTCTTCAGTGAAGAGCCCGAAGAGCAGATTGTTTTTCATAAAGAAGACTATTTTGAAAAACTTGAAAATGAACTTCGTTATAAGATTGAATGGATCATTCCCAATGCCCAGAAGAATATTATGGAACCCATCCGTCTCACACTGGAAGCGGGCGGTTCCACTTACCCGGACAACCCGCATGAGGGGGAGGAATTCGGCTATGTGCTCTCCGGTTCGATCCTGCTGCATATCGGCAAGAAGACATATCCGGTCAAAAAAGGAGAATCCTTTTATTTTACCTCAAATAAAACACATTATATCGAATGCGGCAAAAAGAGCGATGCCACGCTGATCTGGATCAGCAGTCCGCCAAGTTTTTGATATATTCGCATACAAAACAACTGCCGGTGGCAGGCACTTTATTTGATACCAACATACACAGGAGGCAATAAGTCATGAACAAACTGATCGACTTACAGCATATCACCAAAACCTTTGATTCCAACACCGTATTGGATGACATGAATCTGTATATCCGTGAGAATGAATTTCTCACGCTCCTGGGTCCCAGCGGCTGCGGCAAGACTACCACTCTGCGCATCATCGGCGGCTTTGAGAATCCCGACAGCGGTTCTGTCATCTTTGACGGACAGGACATCACTTCACTTGCTCCCAACAAGCGGCAGGTCAACACGGTCTTTCAGAAATATGCTCTCTTTCCTCATATGGATATCGCGGAAAATATTGCATTCGGATTAAAGATCAAGAACAAATCCAAATCCTATATTGATGACAAGATCAAGTATGCCCTAAAGCTGGTGAATCTGGACGGCTATGAGCGCCGCATGCCGGACTCCTTAAGCGGCGGCCAGC
Organism: Lachnospiraceae bacterium; assembly: GCA_022779165.1. GTDB lineage: Bacteria > Bacillota > Clostridia > Lachnospirales > Lachnospiraceae > VSOB01. Next base: position 3,565 of record JALFTO010000129.1, on the reverse strand, counting down.
AGCAGCGTATTGCGATCGCCAGGGCGATCGTCAATGAACCGAAGGTGCTGCTCCTCGATGAACCTCTGGGGGCTCTGGATTTAAAACTCAGACAGGATATGCAGTACGAGTTGATCCGTCTGAAGAACGAACTGGGCATCACGTTTATCTATGTAACTCACGATCAAGAAGAAGCTCTGACCATGTCCGATACCATCGTTGTGATGAATCAGGGCTATATCCAGCAGATCGGCACACCGGAGGACATCTATAACGAACCCGAGAACGCTTTTGTCGCCGACTTCATCGGAGACAGTAATATTCTGGATTCCATCATGATCCGTGACGAGCTGGTTGAGATCCTCGGCGCGCGTTTCGCCTGCGTGGATACGGGCTTCGGTGAAAACACTCCCGTGGACGTCGTGATCCGTCCCGAGGATGTAGAACTTGTCGAACCCGAAAAAGGCACGATCCAGGGTGTGGTGACACACATTATTTTCAAGGGTGTGCACTATGAGATGGAGGTTACGGCAAACGGCTTTGAATGGCTGGTGCACAGTACGCGGATGTTTGCCGTTGGCACAAAAGTCGGAATCCATGTGGATCCGTTCAATATCCAGATCATGCACAAACCGGAATCTGAAGATGAGGAGGCTGTAGGCGTCAATGAGTAATGGAAAAAAACTTCTGGCATGTCCTTATGTCATCTGGTCAGCCGTATTTATCATTATCCCGCTCTGTATGGTCTTTTACTATGGATTGACCGACAAGAGCGGTGCTTTCACGATCGCCAATATCGCTGCCATTGCCACTGCGGAACACGCAAAAGCACTGTGGCTGTCCATACTGCTCTCTCTCATCAGTACCGTGATATGCTTTCTGCTGGCATATCCGCTCGCGATGATCCTCTGCAATCTGAATGTGAATCAGCATAGCTTCATCGTGCTGGTATTCATCCTTCCGATGTGGATGAACTTTCTGCTCCGCACCCTTGCCTGGCAGACCCTGCTGGAAAAAACAGGTGTCATCAACAGTATCCTGGGATTCCTACATCTGCCCACGCTGAATATCATCAACACACCGTATGCCATCGTCCTCGGCATGGTATATAATTTTCTGCCTTTTATGGTACTTCCGCTCTACAATGTGCTGGTGAAAATTGATAAAAATGTCATCAATGCGGCGAGGGATCTCGGTGCCAACAGCATCCAGACCTTTTTTAAAGTAATCCTGCCGCTGTCCGTGCCCGGAATCATCAGCGGTATCACGATGGTATTTGTGCCCGCACTCACTACCTTTGTTATCAGTACGCTGCTCGGCGGCAGCAAGATCCTGCTGATCGGAAATGTGATCGAACAGGAATTTACGCAGACCGGCAACTGGAATCTGGGAAGCGGCCTCTCCATTGTGCTGATGCTCTTTATTATTATCAATATGGTTGCAACGGCTATCTTTGACAAGGAGGGAACCGGAACTGCATTATGAAAGCTAAAACGACTCTTCAGAAAATATATATATCGCTGATTTTTCTTTTCCTGTACGCTCCGATTGCGACATTGATGGTGTTGTCTTTCAATGCCAGCCGCACCAGGGCAAAATGGGGCGGCTTCACAATCAAGTGGTACCTTTCCCTGTTTGACAACAATGCGATCCTGCAGGCGCTCTACAATACCATGCTGATTGCGCTGTTCTCGGCTTTTTTTGCCACAGTGATCGGCACCATCGCCTGTATCTCCATCAGTGCAATGAAACGCAGAAACAGGGCCATTCTCATGGGCATCACGAATATCCCCATGCTGAATGCCGAGATCGTGACCGGTATTTCATTGATGTTATTGTTTATCACCCTCGGCATTAAGTTCGGTTTTATGACGATCCTGCTCTCCCACATCACATTTAATATTCCCTTTGTGATCTTAAGTGTGATGCCGCGTATGAAGCAGTTAAATCCGAGTGTCTATGAAGCCGCTCTGGATTTGGGAGCCTCACACATCTACGCCTTTTTCAAAGTGGTTTTCCCGGATATCCTTCCGGGCGTGTTATCCGGCTTTCTGATGGCGTTCACGATGTCGCTCGATGACTTTATCATCACGCATTTCACCAAGGGACCCGGCGTGGACACACTCTCAACTAAGATTTACACAGAGGTCAAGAAAGGGATCAAACCGGAAATGTACTCCCTTTCCACGATCATTTTTGTCACGGTTTTAATTCTTCTCTTTCTGGTGAATATGTCACCGGAAGGCAAAAAGAAGAAAGAACATAAATAACGTTATGAGGAGGAACAAAATGAAGAAATTATGGTTATCACTGCTTGTGGCATCCATGGGCACACTGGCTCTCAGCGGCTGTGGCAGCGATGCTGCCGGCAAAAATGGCGAGGTTGTCGTGTACAACTGGGGCGAATACATCGACCCGGATGTCATCACCGATTTTGAGGAAGAGACCGGGATCAAGGTTATCTATGATGAGTTTGAAACGAATGAGATCATGTACCCCAAGGTAGAGGCAGGCGCTTCCGCTTATGATGTGGTATGTCCGTCCGATTACATGATCCAGAAAATGATCGACAATGATCTGCTGGCAAAGCTTGATTTCGAGAAGCTGCCCAATGCGAAGGCAAACATCGGCGCACAGTACTGGGAACAGTCAAAGGGCTTTGACCAGACAAATGAATACTCTGTGCCCTACTGCTGGGGAACAGTCGGCATTCTCTACAACAAGACAATGGTCACAGATCCCGTTGATTCCTGGGATATCCTCTGGAATGAAAAATATGCGGACAACATCCTGATGCAGGACTCCGTCAGGGATGCATTCATGGTTGCTTTGAAACGAAACGGTGCCTCCATGAATTCCACCGATCCCGCCGAGCTCGCCGCTGCCAGAGACGAGTTGATCGCTCAGAAACCGCTCGTTCAGGCGTATGTGATCGATCAGGTGCGCGACAAGATGATCGGAAATGAAGCCGCGCTCGGTGTCATCTATTCCGGCGAAGCTATCTATACACAGCGTGAGAATCCGGATCTGGAATATGTGATTCCCAAGGAAGGCACAAATGTCTGGATCGATTCCTGGGTAATCCCCAAGAATGCACCGAATATGGACAATGCACATGCCTTTATCGACTATATGTGCCGTCCCGAAGTCGCACTGAAGAATTTTGATTATATTACGTATTCCACACCGAATGATGCAGCCAGAGAACTGATCGAAGATGAGGATATCAAGAACTCTCCCATCGCTTTCCCTGACCTCTCCCAGTACAATAACCTCGAGACCTTCTCCTACCTCGGAGATGAAGGCGATGAACTCTATAACGAGATGTGGAAAGACGTGAAGTCAGAGTAACAAAATACCGGTTAGCTAAGGAGCTGATACCATTCAGCTCCTTTTTCTCAAAAAAAGGGACTGAATGTATCTCCAGTCCCTTTCCTGTCCGATATTTGTTCTCTATCTCACGCGTTCCGGGAAGCCGACTTTCTTCTGCACCTTCCGCAGCGTCTTGTTTGCAAAATACTGTGCCTTCTCAGCATTGTTTTTGATGATGCCGTCGATATATGCCTTGTCCTTCTCAAGCTCTGCC
>JALFTO010000119.1 GCA_022779165.1 Lachnospiraceae bacterium | reverse complement strand
GCCTCCCTTGCGATCATGGCGATCCGGTTCTCGGACGTTGGTGCGATCAGAGAGATCAGCGCCACCTGATATTTGCTGCACAGGTCGGCAAATTCCTCCTTTTCCTCAAAGGGAAGATCCGGAAGGATCAGTCCGTCGATGCCGATCTCGGAGCAGGTTCTGATAAAAACTTCCGCATCATAGGAAAAGACGACGTTGGAATATGTCATAAATACCATAGGAATCGTCACGTCCTTGCGGAGATCACGAACCAGGTCAAAGATCTTGTCGGTGGTGGCGCCTGCGGCGAGGGCACGCACATTTGCCTCCTGAATGACAGGCCCCTCGGCGGTGGGATCGGAGAACGGGATGCCGAGTTCGATCAGATCTGCGCCGGCATGTACCATGGCGCGCACCACTTTGGCGGTTGTCTCCAGGTCGGGATCCCCACATGTAATAAAAGGAATAAATGCCTTTCCGTTTCGGAATGCTTCTGCGATTCTGTCAGTCATGAATATCCTCCCCTCTGTAACGGGCGATGGCGGCGCAGTCCTTGTCGCCTCTGCCGGAGATTGTGATTACCAGTATCTTGTCTTTGGACATGGTCGGAGCCAGCTTGATGGCGTGTGCTACGGCGTGCGCACTCTCGATCGCGGGGATGATCCCCTCTGTCCTGCTCAGATATTCAAAAGCCTGTACCGCTTCTTCGTCGGTGATGGCAACGTAGTCGGCGCGCCCGGTGTCATGAAGCCATGCATGTTCCGGTCCGATGCCGGGATAGTCCAGACCGGCGGAGATGGAGTATACCGGAGCGATCTGGCCGAATTTGTCCTGGCAGAAGTAGGATTTCATGCCGTGGAAGATGCCGAGACGTCCCGTGTTGATGGTCGCGGCCGTCTCATAGGTATCGATGCCACGCCCGGCCGCCTCGCAGCCGATCAGCGCCAAGCTCTTTTCTTCAATAAAATGATTAAAGCTGCCCATGGCATTGCTGCCGCCGCCCACGCAGGCGATGACCGCATCGGGAAGCCTGCCCTCCTTTTCCAGCATCTGTTGCTTGATCTCTTTGGAGATCACAGACTGGAAATCACGGACAATGGTCGGGAAGGGGTGAGGACCCATCACGGAGCCGAGACAGTAGTGCGTATCGTCAATACGGTTCGTCCATTCCCGCATCGCCTCGGATACGGCGTCCTTCAGGGTGGCAGTGCCGGTCTTGACCGGAATGACTTCAGCGCCCAGCAGACGCATACGGTATACGTTCAGCGCCTGGCGGATGGTGTCCTCCTCTCCCATGAAGACGACACATTCCATGCCGAGGAGAGCAGCGGCGGTTGCCGTTGCCACACCGTGCTGTCCTGCACCTGTCTCGGCGATCAGACGGGTTTTGCCCATCTTCTTTGCGAGCAGCGCCTGTCCCAGCACGTTGTTGATCTTGTGTGATCCGGTGTGGTTTAAGTCCTCGCGCTTCAGATAGATTTTGGCTCCGCCCAGATCCTCCGTCATTTTCTGTGCATAGTAAAGGCGGCTTGGGCGTCCTGCATAGTCGTTAAAAAGGTCTGTGAGTTCCCGGTTGAATTCCGGGTCGTCTTTATAATGGTTATATGCCTGTTCCAGCTCAATCACGGCATTCATCAGTGTCTCGGGGATGTATTGCCCGCCGTGGATGCCGAAACGTCCATTCGGATTGGTCATGGAAATTCTCCTTTCGTCGTAACTGTAAAGATACAGAACAGTTACTTTTTATTTTCTTCTTAATTCCTCTAACATTTTCTTTTTGTCGGGTGAGCGCATCAGTGTCTCACCGATCAGCACGCCGTTTACGTTAGCCTTCTCCAGTGTTGCGATATCCTCTGCGGTGCGGATGCCGCTCTCTGCCACGAACAGGATATGATCGGGTACCAGAGCACGCAATCGTTCGCTGTTGTGGATATCCACCGTGAAATCCTTTAGATTCCGATTGTTGACGCCGATGATCCTTGCGCCTGCCCGGACGGCATTTGCAATCTCTGCCTCATCATGTGCTTCCACCAGAGCGGACAGCCCAAGCTGATCGCAGAGGCTGATATAACGGCTGATCGTCTGCTCATCAAGCAGACTGCAGATTAAGAGCACGGCACTTGCACCTAAGAGCCTTGCCTGATAGATCATGTATTCGTCCACGACAAAATCCTTGCGGATACAGGGAATCGATACCGCTCCCGTAATCTTCTCGAGATAGGAATCGCTTCCCAGGAACCATTTGGGTTCCGTCAGTACGGAGATGCAGGATGCACCTGCCCGTTCATAATCCTTTGCGATTTCCAGATAAGGAAAATCCTCTGCGATGATCCCCTTGCTGGGTGATGCCTTTTTGCACTCGCAGATAAAAGACATTCCGTCCTTCGCGAGCACTACCTCAAAGGGAAAGCCTGTGAGCGGCTGCTTTTCACATAAGGAGAGCGCCTGCTCTTTCAGAAGCTCTGCCGGAATTTTCTCTTTTGCCTCGCTGACACGAATCCTTGCATATTCGGCGATCGTCTGTAGTATGTTGTCTGCCATGACGGTTCTCCTTATGCGTTGGATTCTGCCTTGAGCGTTTCCATTACGGTGAGCGCTTTGCCGGAATCAATGAGTTCTCCTGCGAGGCGAATGCCGTCTGCAATGGAGGAAGCCTTGCCTGCAATGTACAGACCTGCACCCGCATTCATCAGCACGGTGTCTCTTCTGGGACCCTTTTCACCCTTTAAGACCGCGATCGCAATCTGTGCGTTCTCGGCAGGATCACCGCCTCTAAGGTCTTCTCTGGTGCAGCGTGCGAGCCCGAAATCTTCCGGTTTTATCTCATATGTCTTATAGGTTCCGTTGTCTAATTCACATACAGAAGTGGGAGCGCTCAGAGAGATTTCATCCAGTTTGTCCTGACCATATACCACGAGACCGCGTTTCACGCCGAGACTGGTCAACACCTTGGCAAGCGGCTCAAGCAGATACTCATCATAGACACCGAGAAGCTGCATCGTGGGATGACCGGGGTTGGTCAGCGGTCCGAGAATATTGAATACGGTGCGGATGCCAAGCTCCTTGCGGATAGGTCCCACATATTTCATGGAAGCATGGTATTTCTGGGCAAAGAAGAAACACATGCCTGCTTTTTGGAGCAGTTCTACAGCCTTTTCAGGCTCCTGCACGATATTGATGCCGAGCGCTTCCAGACAGTCTGCGGTACCGCATTTGGAGGACGCAGCGCGGTTTCCGTGCTTTGCAACTTTGACGCCGGCCGCAGCCAGCACAAAAGCGGATACCGTGGAGATGTTGAAGCTCTGCGCTCCATCGCCACCGGTTCCGACAATCTCCAGCACATCCATATCGTGATCAACCTTGAGGGCGTGGGCTCTCATCGCAGCGGCACAGCCCGAGATCTCGTCGATCGTCTCAGCACGGGTGCTTTTGGTGGACAGCGCGGCAAGGAAGGCAGCGTTCTGCACCTGTGTTGTTGCACCGTCCATAATCTCATTCATGACCTGATAAGCCTCATCGTAGGTCAGGTCTCCCTTGTTTACAATTTTCTTAATGGCTTCTGCAATCATTCTTGTTTCCTCCTTATAAAGTGTTTAAAAAGTTTTTAAGCATTGTCGGTCCGTCCGGCGTCAGCACAGATTCCGGATGAAACTGCATGCCGTAGACCGGAAAGTTCTTATGTTTCACTGCCATGATTTCACCGTCTGCCGTCCCTGCGATGACGGAAAGACAGTCGGGAATGGTATCCTTCACGGCGGCGAGAGAGTGGTAGCGCGCCACGGGAACCGGGTTGGGACAACCCTCAAATAATGCACAGTCCTCTGTGAGAATGGCGTCGGACTGTTTTCCGTGCATCAGTTCTTTGGCATACGATACGGTCGCACCGTAGGCTTCGCAGATTGACTGGTGCCCCAGGCATACGCCCAGGATCGGAATCCGGCTGCCCAGCTCCTTCACCACGTCGATACACACGCCTGCGTCTGCCGGCCGACCGGGACCGAGGGAGAGGATGATCGCGTCGGGCTTTAATTCATCGATCTCCTTTACCGTCAGTTCGTCATTTCTTATGACGCGGATGTCAGGTCTGATGGAACCGATGAGCTGATACAGGTTATAGGAAAAACTATCATAATTATCGATTAACAGGATCATGCGTCCACCTCCTCTGCATGCTTTAAGGCTTTGACAACGGCAGCGGCTTTGTTGATGCATTCCTGATATTCTTTGGCGGGAACGGAGTCGGCCACGATGCCGGCGCCGCTTCGCACGAATACTTTACCGTTTTTCTTATATGCCAGACGGATCGCGATGCAGGTGTCCATATTTCCGGTGAAATCCAGATAACCGATCGCACCTCCGTAGATGCCGCGCTTATTTCCTTCCAGATCATTGATCAGCTGACATGCCATAAGCTTCGGCGCTCCCGACAGCGTGCCTGCGGGGAGCACGGCGCTGAGGGCATCCAGCGCATCCATATCGTCTGAAATTTCGCCCCGTACGGTGGAACCGATGTGCATCACATGGGAATACCGCTCGATGCAGTGGTATTTTTCCACGGATACCGTGCCGAAGCGGGAGACCTTGCCGATGTCGTTCCTGCCCAGATCGACCAGCATATTATGCTCCGCCAGTTCCTTGGGATCGGCGAGCAGTTCTGCTTCCAGCTGCTTGTCCTCCTCCTCGGTCTTGCCACGGGGCCTCGTGCCGGCTAACGGGAAGGTGTGGAGGATACCGTTTTCCAACTTGACAAGCGTCTCGGGAGAGGCTCCCGCAACCTCCATGTCGGAGCTGGAGAAATAGAACATATACGGTGACGGATTAAGAGTTCTTAAGATCCGGTATGTATTGAAAAGGCTTCCGTCAAAGTCTGCTTCCAGACGGTTGGAGAGCACGATCTGGAAAATGTCACCCTCATGAATATGATGCTTGGCGGTCTCTACCATATTACAGTAGGAATCCTGATCGAAGATGGGATGGAAGTCGGATTTTAACTGCCCCGAAATCTCTGCGCAGGGTTCTCCGGAACGGATCAGTCGTTCCATGGTGTCGAGTTCCAGTCTGGCGCGGTTATATTCACTGTCCACATCCTCCAGTGAGATATTGACGATCAGGATGATCTTCTGTCTGAAGTTATCAAAGGCGATGACTTTGTCAAAGAGCATCAGATCCACATCTTTGAACCGCTCGGTATCCTTGACGTCCAGCCGGAGCGTCGGCTCGGCATATTTGATGTAGTCGTAGGAGAAATAGCCGACCAGCCCGCCGGTGAAAGAGGGGAGACCTTCAAGGCGCGGACTCTTATGCTCGGCGAGAACCTGTCTGATATACGGATCGGGATCGGCGTTCTCAAAGGTGATGGAGCCGACCTTCATGGTGCCGTTCAAACAGGTAATCTCCAGTTTGGGATCGTAGCCCAGAAAGGTGTATCTGCCCCATTTTTCATGTCCTGCCACCGATTCGAGAATATAGCAGTGCTTTGATACATTCTTGAGGATGCGCAGCACTTCGATGGGAGTTTTGACATCGGAGAGGATCTCCCGGCTGACGGGAACTACCTTGTATTCTCCCTGCGATGCCAATTTCTTTACTTCTTCCAGTGTTGGTTTCATGACATTCCTCCTTATCCGCGAGTTGCGCATAAAAAAATCCCTGACAGAACGATAGATTCTGTCAAGGACGAATAAACTTTACCCGCGCTACCACCTTGCTTTACGGAAAAACCGTACACTCATCAGGATACTAACATATCCCTGGCAACTGACGTATGCCTCACGTCACAGATACTCGGAAATTCCTGATCAGATAGGAAAGCTTCCTTTGGCTGTGCCCTCCGCGGTCCATTTGATGTCCTGTTTTCTGCCTGATTCTCAGCACCTCAGGCTCTCTGTGGGAGCATAAACACCTTTACTTCCGCATCATCGGTTTGTTTTATATTTTTTTAACCTGTCACAGAAAAATAAGTTTGTCAAGACCGGGGCGTGCAGAGGATTAGCATCTCGTGGGCAAACAGCGGGAATGCGGATAACACAGTGAGAAAGCTCCATTCCCCGAACGTCAGATGAACCGTGCCGAAAGCATTGATGAAGAACGGGATTTCCGTCACCAAAAACTGCAGCAGGATTCCGGTGATACAGGCGACGATCATCAGCTTATTGTCAAGATGCTTCATCCGGAAAAAAGAGGTCCGGACGCTCCGCATTCCTATGGCGTGAAAGAGCTGGCACATTCCGAGGACGGTAAAGGCATATGTCTGAGAACGCTGCAACACATTCCCGGTCTGCAGTGCGGCAATCAGATTGGAAAATGTCAGCGCCAGATGCTCGCGAGTCAGAAGCAGATAGGGCAGTGTGAAGAAAGCGGCCAGACTGATGGCAGCGATCAGGATGCCGTAAAATATCGTGCAGACAAGCGCTCCGTGGGCGAACAGGTTCTCGGAGGCCGGTCTGGGAGGGCATTTCATCAGCGCTTTGCCGTCGTTTCGGTCAATTCCCAGAGCCAGCGCCGGCAGAGAGTCCGTGATCAGATTGATCCACAGGATATGGCTGGATTTTAACGGGGAGGCAAGACCGAGCACTACCGCGATAAACATGGTCAGAATCTCCCCGAGGTTGGAGGACAGCAGGAAGATTACGGTCTTTTTGATGTTTTCATAGACACCGCGGCCTTCCTCAATGGCTTTCTCGATGGTGGCAAAATTGTCATCGGTCAGGATCATGTCGGACGCCTGCTTTGCGACGTCAGTTCCGTTCATACCCATGGAGATGCCGATGTCCGCGGCTTTCAGGGAAGGGGCATCGTTGACGCCGTCGCCGGTCATTGCGACGACATTTCCCTTTTCCCGGAAACCGGTAACGATCTGCACCTTTTGCTCGGGAGAGATCCGTGCAAATACCCGCACGTAGTCAAGTCTTTTCAAGAAATCGTCATGGGACAGGGAGCGCATCTCACTGCCCGACAGGCAGGCTTTCCGGTCGGATACGATGGAGAGCTGGCTGGCAATAGCGTATGCGGTATCCACGTGGTCGCCAGTGATCATGACGGTGCTGACACCGGCATCCCGGAAGCGTCTGACAGCGTCGGCTGCCTCGGGGCGGGCAGGATCCAGCATGCCTACCATGCCGAGAAAGGTCAGATCCTGTTCGGAGGGGGAACGTTTTCCTGTCTTCATGGCAAATGCCAGCGTGCGCAGGGCCTGGGAGGACATCTCGCTCTGGGCGCGCCGGATCTGGCGGCGCAGGGAAGCGGTGAGAGGAACGGT
>JALFTO010000117.1 GCA_022779165.1 Lachnospiraceae bacterium | reverse complement strand
GACAATCCGACACCTCTTTTATCTTTTCTTCTCTTTTCAAAAATATCCCTCCGAATTATAAGATAAAACAATGCTATACAGCATATATTATATCGTGTATAAAGTCGGATGTCGATGGCTTTTTGACCATTGTTTACATATTGATTACATATATACATTTGGTTCTTGATCTTCCTTTTGTGAAAGCACATAACCAAGGGTATTCTTCAGCGTTTCTATCCGTATTTGTTACGCACTGGATTGCACGATAGCAGAATGAATTAAATATTATAAACATATTGAAAATGTCGTGATGAAAGTAAAGGTCCCCGAAATCATGATAATTTACTATTCACCTAATTCAGAACAAATCAGCTTCATAAAACCATCATAGTTTTCTTCTGTCAGAGAGTGAAAGAATGCCATGTTTTTAAATTTTTTATATTCTACATTATCCATTATAAATGTATAACCGCCATCCGCCGCAGTCCCCGCACTTTATCTTAGTTGAAAAAATGCTGGTACTGCAATACCGCTCGTTCATCCCCCGGCGCTTTTTCATTTCTTCCTGAACCGTATCGAAAATCTCCGGAGCAATAATGGCTTCATGATGCCCTCCACATAATACTGTGGTACCTCACCATTATTTTTCATCTGCTTATGGGCCAAATAGTCCTTCGTGTAATACTTCTGCAAAAGGGCATCGCCTTTATACTTCTCGTTGGTAAGTATGCTTATTACTGTATTCTGATACCATGTGTCTTTCCCGCCGGGGCTTTTAATCTTTCTTCGCATCAGTTCCTCGGTAATCGCACCGGGTGTCATCCCGTTTCTTTTCCGCCCCGTTTCCTGACAGTCCGTTTCTCCTGCAGTAAGTCTTTACCGTATTTTCAGGCATTGAAAGCACCTAAACGATTTTTGAGTACCCGATTCCCTGCTCCCGAAAAATGGACGGTTTTCTATCAAGAAACAAACCCAATCCAGAAACAAATCCGGATTGGGTCTCATATATTGTATGCGCAGTGACCGATTATGGGTATGCGCTTGTCGAGGTTAGTCCTAAAAAGAATTCCGGCTATCCTCTTAACACAAGCTGATACTGCTTTGGTAAATTGGGATTTAGCCTGTCTTAATTGGTGATTTGGTTCATCTTTAATTGAAATCTGTCCGGGGCAACCTATACGGTTATTATGTTTTAACTATTATCTCCACCCGTAGGAAAATTTGTGTTGCTACGGTTGCTCTGGCACCTTTTCAGGTTTCGGCGGTAGTGGTGCCAGCCGCTCTACGGTTACTCTGTCGCTTTTGGGGATTTCAACCGTAGTGGTACTGACTACTCTACGGTTACTCTGCCGCTTTTGAGATTCCAACCGTAGTGGTGCTGACTTCTTTACGGTTACTCTGCCGCTTTTTGGGATTCCAACCGTAGCGATGCTGACTACTCTACGGTTGTTCTGCCACTTTCATGGTTTCCAACCGTAGTGATGCTGACTGCTCTACGGTTGTTCTGCCACTTTCATGGTTTCCAGCCGTAACGTTCCTTGTCATGCTACGGTTGATTTCATTTTTTTGCCACATCGACCGTAGCATCCTCCGCGGCAAATCACCTAAGATTGACTAAATCACTATTTATCGCTCTAAATTATATTTCCCCTCTTTCAGAAGTGATATGTGAACGAAAAAGGTTAAAAAGACGACCCAATCCAGAAACAAATCCGGATTGGGTCTCATATATTGTATGCGCAGTGACCGGTTACGGGTATGTGCTTGTCGAGGTTAGTTGGGTTTTTCGCACATATGTACATCCTCGTTCCGCTCCCGCCAGCCCTTTCAGAACCAGATTCATCAAAAGGTCCGTCAGTTCCGCCATTCCTGGTGCCTTGCCTGCAAGATCAGCGTGCAGACGCTCATACAGTTCCTGCGCCGACTGCGGTCTGGTATCGAGTATCTCCCACACCTGTCGCTCCCGTTCGGACAGTCCCTCCGGTGGCGGCGTCTCTCCCGCCACCCCCGCAACCTGTGTCTTTCCTATCCCTTTCCCTGTCCGCACCGCTCCGGCTGCCTGCTTTCCTTTCTCCGTCCAAGCCACTCCGGCTGCCCGCTTTTCTCGCACAGTCCACACCGCCTCAGCCGCCTCCGCTGTCCCTTGTGTCGCCTGCGCATCCATGACTTTCCATTTATTCTGCCTGCTCATCTCTTCCATGATGTCCTTGGGAGAAAGGGCGATCCCGGCGCCCTGGCGCAGCAGCCTGTTGCAGCCGGTGCTCAGTTTGTCTGTGATCCTGCCCGGCAGAACGAAGACTTCCCTTCCCTGTTCCAGGGCAAAATCCACTGTGATGAGTGTCCCGCTGCGCTCCTTGGCTTCCACCACAAGGACTGCATCCGATATTCCACTGATAATGCGGTTTCGCATCGGGAAATGAAACGCATCCGGCGGTGTGCCGGGCGCATATTCTGACAGGATCCCGCCGCACTTCTGCAGAGCTTCATACAAATCCCTGTTATCCGTCGGATAGCAGATGTCCGTGCCGCAGCCCAGCACGCCAAAGCTCCTTCCGCCTGCCCTGATCGCTGCCCGCTGTGCGATCCCGTCCACTCCCGCTGCCATCCCGCTGACAACCTGTACGCCCGCTGCCGCAAGCTCTCCCGCAAACCACTCAGCCATCTCCCTTCCGTACGTGGAACAGCGCCTCGCTCCGATAATAGCGACCGTGGGCTTGTCCTCCGCCGGTAGTTGTCCTCTCACATAGATCCCCTCAGGCGGATTCTTAATCTGCCTCAATTTCTCCGGGAATTCTTCGTCTGTACGCCTGATATACCGCTCTTGTTCCCGCATGTCACATTCCCTCCCAATACTTATCCGCAGAGGTACGGTAGTAGACCGCCTCATTGATATGTTTCACCGAGATTTCTTCTTCATCTGCCAGATCCGCGATCGTGCGCGCTGTCCTGAGTACCTTATCATACGCCCTGGCACTCATGCCAAGCCTTTCAAAAAGCTGAAGCAGGTGTTTCTGTTGAGTCTCTCCGAGCGGACAGTATGCTTTGAGTTCCGCCTTGCCCATCTCACTGTTAAAGCGCACTCCTGTTCCCCCGAAACGCTGTTCCTGCCTCGCCCGCGCGCGCATCACCCGCTCTCTGATATCGGCACTGCGCTCTCCCTGCCCGGACGCGACCATATCCTTTACCTTAATCCCCGGAACCTCCACACACAGATCCATACGGTCTCTCACCGGTCCGGAAATGCGTGACAAATACCGTCTGATTTCAGACGCACTGCAATGACATTTGTTCTCATCGGGATAATAACCGCACGGGCACGGATTGAGTGCTGCCACCAGCATAAAATCCGCCGGATACTCAATGTTGCCGTAAGCTCGTGTGATCAACACCTTACGCTCCTCAAGCGGCTGCCTCAGCACATCCAGCACATAGCGTGAAAACTCAGTCATCTCATCTAAGAACAGCACACCCCTGTGCGCCAGACTCACCGCTCCGGGCGCAGGCACTCTGCCGCCGCCGACCAATGCACATCCCGTGACCGTGTGGTGCGGTGCCACAAACGGACGATTCGTAAGGATCTTTCCGTCTTTTAATCTGCCGCTCACACTGTAAACCGATGAAACCTCTATGCTTTCATCATAGGTAAGCGGCGGCAGAATGGACGGAATCCTCTTTGCAATCATCGTCTTGCCGCTCCCGGGCGGACCCACGAGCATCAGATGATGGAAGCCCGCCGCAGCGATCTCTGCGGCTCTCTTGACGCTCTCCTGCCCGCTGATGTCCACGAAATCCACTGCTATTTCCTGTATGTCTCCAGGATTCCGGCTCTTCCCGGCAGGCAAGATCCCGCACGCCTCAAAGCCCTGCGAATCCGGTGCCAGTGCATCCGTCACCTGTGACAGGTGGGACACGCCGTAGACACACATCCCATCGATCACCGCCGCCTCCTCCTCATTCCCCTGGGGCACCACACAGACCTTCACACCGCTCGCAGCTGCACGCTGCACGATCGGCAGGATTCCCTTCACCGCCTTTACCTCGCCATTCAGTCCCAGTTCGCCGGCAAACAGGATTCCTTCCGCTTTGGTTCCCGATATTTTCCCCATGGAGATTAGAAGTCCCACCGCTGCCGGCAGGTCAAAAAGCGTTCCCGACTTATGTCTGTCCGCAGGGGAAAAATTGATTGTGATATGGGATGGAGGCAGAGAAAATCCCATGTTTTTGAGTGCCACCCTCACTCGTTCTTTCGCTTCACCCGCCTCCTTACTGAGCGAGCCGATCATTTCCATGCAGGGCAGACCCGACGCCACATCAACCTCCACCTGCACCAGATAGCTGTCAATGCCGCAGAATGCCCCTGTGAGTACCGTACTGAACATTCATCCTCCTTTTTCCCGGATATATCTTATCCGTATGATGTTGTTTGTAGAAAAATGTGCGGCGAGCGCCGCCGGAATCTGCGTAAGATACGCAGATAAATATGTCTTGTCCTTATTCCGGACAGAATTGATACCGTTATTATAAACACTTTACCGACAGACCGCAAGACATTTTTCCCATCTCACCATCTGCCGGCAGTCTTTTTATTCCTCAATATGCAAAATAACTGCCGGAGCAGACATTCTGTATGATCCTCTATTGAAGCCTGTTTGCCATGATCTCCGGCTCCTGTGCGAACTGGATCGCCGTGTCTTTCGTGATCTTGTGATCCGCATAGAGCTGTCTGATCGCCTCGTCCATGGTGATCATGCCCAGATTACGGTTTGTCTGCATGATCGTGGCAAGCTGATGACTCTTACCCTCACGGATCAGGGTACGCACAGCATGTGTCACATACATGACCTCAAAGGCTGCCACACGCCCTTCCCCGTCCGCTGTCGGCAGAAGCTGCTGGGAAACTACTGCCTCCAAAACATTTGCTA
>JALFTO010000040.1 GCA_022779165.1 Lachnospiraceae bacterium | reverse complement strand
TTTTCTTCTTCCGATAAATCACTGCTATAGCAAATGACTTGAAGTCCGGGATGATTCTGATAGCGCAATTTATGATGGATCTCGCCTTGTCTTTTGACAAAGTAGGGATGAACCGTGGAGATGCTGCGATCCAGTATATTTTTGATGAAGCAGCTGAATTCCCCGTAGCGGGACTGTGTGATAATCGTAAAAGCTTCGCAGTTTCCAAGGTATTCTCCCATATGATTGAAACCATCCTTTAAGACGCATTCTCCGGGTGTTTTGATCCAGCAGCCAAAGCATCCGATACATTTCACCGGAGATCTTTCGGCAGGACCGACAATCTGAAAGGATTGTTTATCAGAGATTGACAGATACTGACCGGCATCCGATGCAGATAAATCATGTAATAATAACTTCATAAATAATAACCATGCCTTTCCATAACTTGAAGTTGATATAGGTGACAAATAAATGTTTACACGTGTTAACAAAAGGAATCATACCACGGATATTAACAGGCGTCAACATATTTTTGCGCTTGACATCTATAAAATAATTGTTTAACATAGTTTGCATACAAACTATTGGCGTGAAAGGAAAAAAGTTATGGAAAAAGTGATATCAATTATTGAAAATTCTCAGGCAGCTTATCTTGCAACGGTTGATTCACAGGGCAAGCCGGAGATCCGGGCGCTTTTGAATCTGCCGAACCCTAAGAAGTACAAGAAGCTGGCAGGTAAGGCATTGCAGCAGGAGGGAGAAACCCTGACCATGTATTTCACGACCAATACTTCCTCCCAGAAGGTTGCGAGAATACGGAATAATCCGAATGCTGCGCTATATTTCTGTGAGCCGAACCTGTTTCAGGGGATCTGCGCCTCCGGAATCATGGAGGAGGTAACGGACACAGAGTTAAAAGAGAGCTTTTGGCAGAAGGGATGGACGATGTATTACCCCAAGGGAAAGACAGATCCTGATTATACGATTCTGAAATTTACATCGACAAAGCTTGAGGGCTGGTATGATCTGGGACGTCATGTTTTCGGAGGAGAAGCATGAGCAGGACAAGAGGAGGAACCCTGCTGTCACAGGTACATCAGGTCTCGGGACGTGTCTGGAACAAAATATTAAGGGATAATCGCATGGAAGACCTGGAAGGGGCGAGAGGAAGAGTTCTCTTCGCCCTGTGGGGGAAGAATGGTGTTCCCATTAAGACATTATGTGAGAAAACCAGCCTGGACAAATCAACGTTGACAGGAATCCTGAGTCGTCTGGAGCGTGACGGCTATGTAGAAAAGCGACCGGACGAGACAGACCGGAGAAGTACATTGATTTTCCTGACAGGGAAGGAAGAGGGCTTCCTCCATAATATTGATAAGGTTTCTGAACAAATGAATCAGATTTTTTATCACGGTTTTTCGGAGGAAGAGATTCTTCAATTTGATGAAATGTTGGCCCGTATTCTGGAAAACTGCAAAGCAGTAGAAGCAGAGATAAAAAAGTAAAAAGAAAATCTCATCAGGGGCGTTCTCTTTTCATTTTGTAATACATGACACTCATCAGAAGAAAGAGCACCAGCAAAAATTCCGGGAAGAGAGCGATCGCGATGTGATCGGCGATCAGTCCGAACAGAGAAGGCATCAATGTGATACCAATATAAGCACTTGCCATCTGTACGCCGATCAGCGCCTGGGAATTGTCCGCGCCGAAGTGCTCCGGTGTCGAATGAATGATACACGGATAAACAGGCGCACATCCAAGACCGACTATGATGAGACCGATCAAGGCGCAGGTCTGACCTGCCGGAAGCAGGATCAGCAGAATTCCGACAGCTATCGTGAGAAAGCCCATGCGGATCATCTCATGATCCTTCAGCCGCATGGCGATAAAGCCGTTGACGAAACGGCCCAGAGTGATGCCGAGATAGAACAGGGCGGAAAATTTCGCGGCGGCTTCCACGTTCATATTCCGGTTGATGACCAGATAGCTGGCAGCCCACAGACCGGCTGTCTGCTCAAGGGCACAGTAGCAGAAAAAGGTGATCATGATCTCCTTTGCACCGGGGATCCGGAAGATTTCTTTTAATCGCAAAGGTGCTTTTGATGTGTCCTCAGAGATATTCTGAGATCCGCTTTGTTTCCAGACCGGCAGAGACACAAACAGAAGCACTGTCAGGACAAGCTGGATGGAACCGACGATCCGGTAACCGGTATTCCAGATCATTCCCCTGTTCAGAACCATTCCCATGATATAAGGCCCGGCTGTTGCGCCGATTCCCCACATGCAATGCAGCCAACTCATATGTTTGCTCTCATAATGCAGCGCAACGTAATTGTTCAGACTGGCGTCCACACTTCCGGCGCCCAGACCGTAGGGAATCGCCCACAGGCAGAACATCAGGAAGGAATGACAAGAAGAAAAACCAAACAGCGCAAGCATCGTGATCCCGACGCTCACAGCAGTTACCTTTGCCGTGCCGAACCGCTTCGTCAGCCGGTCGCTCTGCAGGCTGGAAACTACCGTTCCCGCCGAGATAATCATGAAAATGATCCCGGAATAGGAAACCGGGACATTCATCTCCGGATATATGACAGGCCATGCGGCACCTAAGAGTCCGTCCGGCAGACCGAGGCTGATAAAAGAAAGATAAATGATCACAAGTAAAAGATGAAACATAATTGAGAACCTCCTGCATTTATGATATGATTATATCAGCAAAATACAGATATAATTAGAAATAAATCGGCACATTTTTATGATAAAATCGTCATAGAAAGGAGTAGCAAAATGCTTTCCGAATGCAACTGCCATGTGGATGATAAGGGAAGGGAACTGGTTCTTCACGGGACATCATCGTTTCCGATCGCTTGTTACAGCGATGATCTGGGGAATAATGACATGCCGTGCCATTGGCATGATGAACTGGAAGCGATCATGATCATAGAGGGTACAGGCAGAGTCATTGCCGGCGCAGATGAATTTACCCTGCGGGCAGGAGAGGGAGCCTTTATCAATGCAGGGGTGTTTCATACGCTGTTGCGAGAAGAAGGATGCCGGTGCCGGTATCGCTCTCTGGTGTTTCAGCCGGTTCTGGTCGGCGGCAGTTATGACAGTATTTTCTGGCAGCAGTATCTCGAGCCGCTTCTAAAGAATAAGGCGATACATGGTGTCCCGTTGAAGCCTTCCGTTCCCTGGCAGGCGGATGTGATCACTGCAGCCGGGAATGCATGGCAAAACTGCATGGAGGAAAAACCGGGATATCCGTTTCTTGTGAGAAATGATCTGTCCGAGATAGTATTTCAGCTTTACGATCATCTGGGAAAGGATTCTACTCGGCCGGATCAGAAGAAGATGCGTGACAGTCAGCGAATGAAAGCGATGTTAAGCATTATTGCCAAGCAGTACGGAGAGCCGTTGTCCCTTGGCAGGATTGCGCAGGAGGCCTCCATCAGTGAGAGTGAGTGCCTGCGCTGTTTCCGCAGGATAATTCATACGACGCCGACACAGTACCTGAAGGAGTTCCGTCTGCAGCGTGCCGCCGAGAAGCTGACATCGTCTGCAGATCTGATTTCCGAGATTGCCCGTCAGTGCGGATTTCAGGAGATGAGCTATTTTTCCAAAGCATTTCGAGAGAAATTTGGTGTGACGCCGGGCGAATACCGGCAAAAAATAAAATATTCTTACAATAAAATAAAAAGTGTGAAAATTTTGTGAAAATTAGCACTCGGCTATTGACAGTGCTAACAAAAGGATATATAACAGAGTCACATCAAAAGAAAGGGGATATGACTTATGTTGATGCCTAGTATTTTTGGAGAAGATTTGTTTGATGACTTTATGGGTGATTTCCCGTTTTATGATGACCGGGAGATGAAGAAGATGCAGAAGAAGCTGTACGGACGTCGCGGCAAGAATCTGATGAAGACCGATGTGAAGGAGACCGATACAAGCTATGAGCTGGAGATGGATCTCCCCGGATTTGCCAAAGATGAGGTACAGGTTTCTCTGGAAAATGGTATGCTGACGATCAGCGCGGCAAAAGGCGTTGATAAAGACGAGAAGGAGAAAGCAACAGGCAAATATATCCGTAAGGAACGTTATGCCGGTGCATGTGAGAGAAGCTTCTATGTAGGCGAAGAGATCACCGAAGACGATATCAAGGGTGAATTTAAGCATGGTATCTTAAAGCTGCACATTGCAAAGAGAGATGCAAAGTCTGTGGAAGCGAAACGTCGCATTGCGATAGAGGGCTAAAATTTAACATTTCCAGATACATGATATAATGTAATAAAGAAGAGCGGTATGTCCGGTTCAAAAGCCGGATATGCCGCTTTTTTCGTAAATTCATCATGGAGAAAAGTAAAATATTAATTTTTTATTTTAGATGTTGACAGACTCTGGCATTTGGTGTATATCATAAGTTAACACGTGTAAACATAAAATAAATGGGGATGAATATTATCACATCAAACTGACAAAGGACAGTTTGGAAGGAAATTATGTATGAAAAAATCAATGTTTGATAGGAGGAAAAGAAAATGACACTGATGGAAGCAATACAGAACCGTCATGCCGTACGGGCATATGAGGAAAAAGAAATCGCGCAGGATGTTGTCCTAGAATTAAAGAAAGAAATCGACCTGTGTAATGAGGAGGCATCCTCCGCAATCCAGCTCATCACGAATGATGATGAGGTGTTTAAGGGGCTGATGGCACATTACGGCGGGTTCCGGGGAGTCAGAAACTACATCGCGCTGGTAGGGAACAAATCAGATGATCTGGAAGAGAAGATGGGCTACTACGGAGAACGGCTTGTGTTGAAGGCACAGCAGCTGGGACTGAATACCTGTTGGGTGGCAGTTACTTATAAGAAGAAAAACTGCAAGGCTGTGATCGGGGAAGATCAGGAGCTGGTCTGCGTGATCGCGCTCGGCTATGGGAAGACACAGGGAACCCCGCACAAGTCAAAACCGATGGAGAAGCTATGCAGAGCCGAAGGTAGTTTGCCGGATTGGTTCCGCAAGGGTATGGAGGCAGCAATGCTTGCCCCGACGGCTCTGAATAAACAGGATTTTCTGATCATATTGGAAGGAAATGAGGTCAGATTTCAGGCGGTAGGAGGCCAATACGCCAAACTGGATCTGGGCATCGCCAAATATCATTTTGAAGTCGGTGCGGATTTCGCTAAAGGAGTTGTCAGATAGGTGCAAAGTGCCCAGAATTTGCAGATATATTTTATGCAGTGGTCATACCGTTTATTTTCATAAAATATGTATGTTGACATGAGAAAATCTCTGGACTATAATAAAACACGCGTTGCAAAACAAATGTTTTAATTAGTAAGGAGAAAGAAATGGAAGCAAATTTTCAACAATGGATAGATGAGGAGAAAAAATGGATGGCGGGTTACCGCAAGAAGACAATGCGGACGCTGACACATATCACCGCGCCGTGCGTGATCATAGGGCTGGCATTGTTCTTCGGTGTGATGATGTTACTGTCAGGTCCGGTCAGTGATGCGGTATACGGTGCGATCAGCGGCGCCGTTTTCGGTGCAATCATCATGGGATTTGTGATCCTGATCGTCAGTGTGGGAGCGTCAAACGGCCGCATGGAGAGAGCGATCATGAGCGCGGTACGGCAGCTTAACTTAAGTGAAGCGGAGCAATTCCAGCTGGCTTCCGAGATGCTGGAGGCGAGAGGTGACCGCTCAAAGGAGTTGGCATTCGAGAGCAAAGCTCCGAATTCCTCCAATCCGCTGCCTGTCTGCGTCACGGTTACGGAGCATTATGCATACATGAAAGGCGATTCGCCGTTAGCAAACATTATCCGTCTGTCGGATGTTGATCGTATCGAGGCGGCTCAGGAGCAGCGCCAGGCGACGAGACGCGGATCGCAGGTAAAGACAATCTATACCTTCAATGTGTATGCTGTCTGCTTCTTTGACAGGGAGGGTGAGTCACTTGGAGGCTTCGGATTTTTCGATGAGAACCTCAGGAATCAGACCATGAGGATGCTGGGACAATAACGTATTGGAATATTAAGCTTTTCCCCAAAGTAATAAAACTGATCCATTCTTCGGAATGATGCTAAGGCGATGTCCTAAAATGTGAAAACCTGTCCAAAAGGACGGGTTTTTCCTTTTCATCGATACAGAAATTTGATAGAATAAACCATATGGTAACAATATTTTATGATAGCATTCGCAAACTGGATGAAGGAGCGGTTTATGACCGATGTTACAACAGCCTCTCCGCATACCGCAGGGAGAAGGCGGACAAGGTGAAGTTTCCGGAGGATAAGAAGCGCAGTGTGGCAGCAGGCATACTGTTAAATCAGGGGCTTTCAGCGTATGGACTTCGGGAATGTGACATGGTCTATGAAACGAACCTGAACGGAAAGCCGTTTTTTCGGGAGTATCCGCAGATTCGGTTCAGTCTCTCCCATTCTGGCGAGTATGTGATGGCAGCTTTTTCGGATGTGGAAATCGGCTGTGATATCCAGCAGATGGAGCAAACCGATCTGAAGATTGCGCGGCGATTTTTTGCGCCGGAGGAATATGCGTATATAAAAGAACAAGAGGAAGAATCTGCACAGGAAGAGGCCTTTTACAGGATCTGGGTTTTGAAGGAGAGCTTTCTCAAGGCGGTCGGCACGGGAATGGCGCTATCCATGACGGATTTCTCCATCCAGATTCAGGAGGATCGTGTGATCGGTGTCAGGCAGAATGTGAACCAGAAAGAATATACCTTTGAGGAATATAATCTGATCAAAGGATACAAGGCTGCCTGCTGTATTGAAATATAAAAAACAAAAGCATTCAGATACCTGACAGTCCGTTGTGCAGAGGGGGTATCGGAATAAATCGTATCGATCAACATAACAACAGAACACGGAGGAAATCACCATGAGAAAAATTGTTACAAAACTTGCAGCGCTCGCGTTATGTATCAGCATATGCGCGATGCCGGTGTATGCTGCGGATACGGGACTTGCGTCCCACGTTACGCCTGAGATGTGCAGCGCGCAGTATTGGATAGATCGCACGCCAAATGCATATGATGTGGTTATGACGGCGGAAGAGATTGCGTCGCTGAATCAGCGTATCGCTAACACCGAAGGAACGCATGTGAAGGATTTATCGTCGGTTGATCCGGTCTTTGACGGGGTGAAGTTGGCAGGGGAATTGGCTTCCTTTAAGACACCGTCTGCCCATTATATTGCGGGGCAGCTTGTGCCGGACTGGTATTATGATATCCTCCGGTACAATATCAGCTCGGCGAGTGTATCGGAAAAAATGTATGTGAAATACGGCTTCGTTGTGAATCAGACAGTGATGAAGAGCTATCCGTACAGGGAATATCTCTCCGATGCGGCAAGTGATGTCGAGTGGGATGATATGGCTAACGCAGGACTGAATGTGAATGAGCCGGTGCTGGTTTACTTCTATAGCGGGGACGGCGGGTTTGCCTATGCGGAGAGCAGCTTCTGTACCGGCTGGGTTCCTGCAGAGGATATCGCAATCTGCCGTGACAAGAGTCAGTGGGAAAAGGTAAGGAACGCGCAGGATATCCTGGTGGTGACCGGAGAGAAAGTCTATCTCGAGGCAGGTCTGACAGATCCCGACCTGTCGGAAAAAATGATGATGATGGGGACAGTGCTTCCTCTGGCGCCCGACAAAGACGGTAAGATCACCGGGCGTCTGAGCTGGAATAATTATGTCGTGCTGATGCCTGCTAGAGATGAGAACGGATACTTTGTGCAGAAACGGGCACTGATCCCGGCAAACCGTGATGTGCATGTCGGATATCTTCCCTATACGACGGCAAATGTGCTGACACAGGCCTTTAAGGCGCTGGGCAACCGGTACGGATGGGGCGGTTCTCTCTACGCGAGTGACTGCTCCGGCTATGTACAGAATATATACAGATGCTTTGGTCTTAAGATCGCCAGAAATACGACCTGGCAGGGAGCGATGCCGGTGGCGGTTGCGTCGCTTGACGGACTTAACACGGATCAGAAGGCTGCACTCCTGGCCTGTGATGTGCCTGCCGGAAGCATTCTGCAGTTCAGGGGGCATGAGATGCTCTATCTGGGATGTGTCGACGGGAAATATTATACGATCAATGATGTGAGCAGTCTGGTAGATCCCGAAGATGCGTCGTTGGAGGTCATCCGGCCGAGATCTGTCGTGGTAAATGATATGTCCACAAAGCGCGGCAGCGGAGTCACCTGGCTGGAGGCCATGGACAAGATCATTATGATCAGACAGTGACGGAAAAAACAAAAAGGAAACATAACGGATGAATTATGTCATACTGGATCTGGAGTGGAACCAGAGTAGCCGACCGGAAAATGAGATCAAAGAAATCCCTTTTGAGATCATAGAAATAGGCGCTGTCAAACTGAATAAGAATAAAGAGATGACTGGGGAATTCAGCGAGCTGATTCATCCCCACATCTATAAGGAAATGCACAGCTATACCGGAAAACTGGTTCATCTGAAGATGAAGGAACTGGAAAAGGGCGGTGAATTTGCGGATGTCGCAGCCCGTTTCCTGGAATGGTGTGGAGAGGATGTGATGTTCTGCACCTGGGGGCCGCAGGATCTGACGGAGCTTCAGCGCAACATGGTTTACTACGGCATGAAGCCGCTTGCGAACGGACCGTTACAGTTTCTGGATATCCAGAAGCTTTTTAGCATTGCCTATGAGGACAGGAAGTCACGGCGTTCCCTGGAGTATGCCATCGATTATCTGCAGATCGAGAAGGACGTTCCTTTTCACAGGGCATTCAGCGACGCCTATTATACTGCCAGAGTTCTTCGGGGATTTCCGGATCCCGCGATCGAGAAAAATGTCTCTTTTGATATGTATGTG
Organism: Lachnospiraceae bacterium; assembly: GCA_022779165.1. Lineage (GTDB taxonomy): Bacteria > Bacillota > Clostridia > Lachnospirales > Lachnospiraceae > VSOB01. The sequence goes on along the minus strand of JALFTO010000040.1, from coordinate 15,099 downwards.
ACACCGAGGACTCGTAAAGAAGAGATCCACATTGTCTTTGACGATTATGCAAAATATATTTCCAGAGAGTTTACGGATAAGCAGGAGGCGTTGCTTGACAGGGAGGTCTGCAGCACGAAATGCTATTATTGCCATCGGAATATTAAGCGGAAGATAAAATGGTTCACGCCGAACGGCAAGCATTTCTATAGCGTGTCCTATTGTGACAAGCACGGTTACATGAAAGGCAAGATCCGGATCCGCCATGCGGATAACGGAAACGTCTATGTCGTAAAGACTTTGAAATTTATAGACGAAGAAAAGGCCATGGAGATCCGTGAGCGGCAGGAGCGTGCGAGACAGATCCGCAAGATCAAGCGGAAACGCGGAAAATAAATACAAAGATCATGCAAAAAAGGCTGTACATCACATTGATGCAACAGCCTTTAAGTTTTGAAAATCAAAAATCAAAATCATCAAAAGGAGAGGTTCCCCTCTTCCTTTTTTTGTATCGGGTTCTTTTGCGTCTGCGTTTGGCAAACTGATAATTGTCGATCACGGCCTTGACCACGCAGACGAAGATCAGGATTCCGGCGATGCCGACAACCCAGAAGATTACCGTCTGGACATTGATGAACAGAATGTCTTCATTGCCCTGAGAAGCAATGCTTCCGGAAGATGTATGATCGGAAGTATTGTCCGGTGCAATCGGTGCATCAGGGTCATCCGTCGCTTGCGGCTGTGACTCAAAGTCAAACGTGGTGTCGAGTTCCTCTGTGGCAAGATCGACGGTGGCGGATCCCACGGGGATGCCGTGATAGGTGTATTCGATCGTCGCGATGGAATCCTCGGAAACCTGATCATAGGAAAGCGTTGACTGTGCATCACTGAAGACCGCAGTTACCGGGAGCACAATGTAGTCGGAGGAACTGATCGACAGGATCGGCTGGGATACGCCGAAAATGTCGTTATCCGACTGGAAGAAATTATTGTTGTCCACCGTATAGTTTGTCTCATTTGCCTTAATATTTAATGTCTGGAAATTATCAAATCCGTAATCAAACAGAGCGATCGTATCCGTAAACTGATGAGGCGATTCCTCCTTCATGACGACACAGATCAGTTTCATGCCATCCTTCTGGGCGCAGGAGACAAGCGTCTGTCTTGCCACGTCCGTGTAACCGGTCTTGCTTCCCACCAGATATTCGTAAGCGTGCGCCTTGCCGGGAAGGAGCTGATTCTTGGAATGCAGATACAGATCATCGTCCGGCTGGGTGGGGGACTGGGGAATATAGTATTCATAAGTGGAAGACATCTTACACAACAGTTCGTTGTCAAAAAACTTTCTCGCGATCAATGCCAGATCGTAGGCAGAGGTATAATGATTGTCGTTATGGAGACCGTTTGTGGTCACAAAATGGGAATTTTCACAGCCAAGCTCTTTAGCACGCCGGTTCATCAGCTCCGCAAATGCTTCCATGCTGCCGCTGACATGCTCACCGAGAGCATTTGCCGCCTCGTTGGCGCTGCCGACAAGGATAGCGTACATGCACTGCTCCACAGTGATCTCCTCCCTCTCATCAAGTCCCGCATTGGAACTGTCTCTGGGAATACTGAACACAGCGTCGTGGGACATCGTTACCATCTCATTCATCTGGCACTGTTCGGAACCGATCAGGCAGGTGAGGATCTTGGTGGTGCTGGCGGGGTAGAGCTCCTCGTGGATATTTTTCTCATAAAGGATAGTGCCGGTGTTCGCTTCCATAAGGATTGCACTCTCCGCTCCGACAGCCGGGCCGTCCGGCCAGTCTTCATAGCTGTTGGATGCAATGGGAAGGGATTTCCTGGCCTCCTCCTCCGCGGCATAATCTGTTACTGCCTGTACAGTAAAACCGGTTTGCAGAAATGTATAGGAAAAAAGAAAAGCGCTCATGATAAAGCAGACAAAACGCTTTTTGGAACATAGATTCATCTTGACACCTCAATGAAAAGTATTGTTTTTATCATACACCATTTTTTGCAAAAAATATACTTCTTTTGATGTGGTTTGCATTTTTGGAAAAATAGTGTAGAATGATACAGAATACATTAAGCGATAAACAGGAGAGGGCAAAATATGCGTTTGCGGAACATTCCGGGAGCGGATGAAATCATCGCAGCCAGTCCTTATGTCATTCCCGAACATGCGGATCAGAAAGGGCGCTGGCGGGAAACCTTTGGAAATGATCAACCCATTCACATAGAGATCGGAATGGGAAAGGGAAAGTTTCTGATGACGATGGCGGCGCAGCATCCGGAGATCAATTATATCGGGATTGAGAGGTACACGAGCGTGCTGTTGCGTGCCGTGCAGAAGATGGAGGAAAATCCGCTGCGCAATCTGCTCTTTATCTGTATGGATGCGGCGGATTTGCCGGAGATGTTTGATCGCGGGGAGGTAGACAGGATCTATCTGAATTTCTCCGATCCCTGGCCCAAGGACAGACATGCCAGGCGGCGGCTTCCCTCCAGAGAGTTTCTTGCACGGTACGATCAGATCTTAAGGAAAGACGGATGGCTGGAGTTTAAGACGGATAACAGAGGTTTGTTTGATTTTGCGCTTGAGGAGCTGGAACCCGCAGGATGGAAGGCGCAGCAGGTTACTTATGACCTGCATAACGATCCTGAAATGTCAGCGGGGAATGTGATGACGGAATACGAAGAAAAGTTTTCGTCCAAAGGAAATCCCATCTGCAAATACATTATCTATCGTTAACAGGATATTATATGAGAGAAAGGAAGGTACAAGTAATGGAGTACAAATTTACGGATCAGAATTTTGAAGCGGAAGTATTGCAGTCCGAATTGCCGGTGCTGGTTGATTTCTATGCGGACTGGTGCGGACCCTGTAAAATGATGGCGCCTCTTGTAAAGGAGCTGGCGGAGAAATATGAGGGCAAAATCCGGATCGGAAAGCTCAATATCGATGAAAATCTGGACACGGCGCAGAAGTATCGGGTAATGTCCATTCCTACCTTTATTGTATTTAAAAACGGAGAAAAAGTAGACAGCACGATGGGCGCGGTTCCTAAGAGTGGGCTGGAAGCTATGATTGAGCGGGTATTAGCGTAAGCTGATACCTGCTTTTCAGAGAGGAAGAGAAATGTTTATTTCATTTGTTGTTTTATGGATTATATTTAACGGAGCTTTTTCCCGGGAGATTCTGGCATTTGGAATCGTGATCGCAGCGGTCATGTATCTCTTTGCCTGTCTGTGTATGGGGTATTCCGTTCAGAAGGATTTCCGCCTTTGCAGGTGCTTTCCTTATTTCCTGCGGTACATAGGGATTCTGTTCATCGAGATCATCAAGGCTAATTTTTCGGCGATGCGGTTGATCTTTTCCCAGAGGGAGGAGATTCAGCCTGTGCTGGTGAAATTCCATGTCCATTCTCTGAGATCCAAGGTGGCAAGGGTGATATTGGCAAATTCCATCACGCTGACTCCGGGTACAATCACCGTTTCCCTAAACGGGGATGAGTTCTATGTGCACTGTCTGGACGAAAGTCTGATGGAAGGGCTGTGGGACGGCGTATTTGTGAAAGAACTTCAAAAGATAGAAAGGGTGGCAGGACTATGAACGGACAGACGGCATTGGAGAGCGCTTATCAGGTAGTGTATGTGGGAACTCTGATCATTCTTGCGGTGATGCTGATGCTCTGTCTGCTGAGGGCGATCAAAGGCCCCCGCGTTGCAGACAGACTGGTTGCCGTCAATATGATGGGAACGATGGTCATGGTCATGATGGCGATCCTGACAGTCAAGATGAAGGAGGGATATTTGGCAGATATCGCTCTGATCTATGCTATGATCAGTTTCCTGGCGGTTGTGGTTCTCTCCAAAATTTATCTCGGAGTCTACCGGGAACATAAACATGAGGAAGACAAGAAAGAAAAGGAGGATCAATGACATGGAATGGTTACAGTTTGCGCTCGGCACGGTCTTTCTTTTGACAGGGCTTGTGATTTTCGGAATTCAGATTTTCGGAGTATTCCGTTTTCGGTATGTGTTAAACAGGATGCACGCGGCAGCGTTAGGTGACACGTTGGGACTGGGAGTATCGCTGATCGGCATCATGATCTTCAGCGGATGGAACTTCGTTACGTTGAAACTGTTTCTGATCATCCTGTTTCTGTGGTGTTCTTCACCGGTATCATCCCATCTGGTATCTCGTCTGGAGGCAGGTACCAATGAGCATTTGGAGGAACATCTGGAGGTGGAAGAGAGATGAGCTTTTTTACATATCTGCTGATGGGATTTTTGATCGTGTGTGCGGTTTCCGTCAGCTTTTCCAAAAATCTGTTGAATTCCATTCTGATCTATATGTCCTTTAGTCTTGTGATGTCTGTCATATGGGTTATTCTGGAGTCTCCGGATCTGGCGATCACAGAAGCGGCCGTAGGCGCGGGGATCACCAGTATCCTGTTTTTTGTGACGCTTAAGAAAATTCATGCGATCGACAGCAGAGCGGAAGAGAAGGGGGAGGAAAATGAGCAGAAGAAAAACGGATAAAGAATATGAACATACCCTTGCCTTTCGCTTTTTCCGTTGGCTGAACGGTGAGAAAGATCCTTATCTGAATGAAGTAGAGATGAAGCCACAGCATTATGAGGAACCGTCTGAGGAGACAAAGGCTCAGTGGGAGCGAGAGCACAATGAAATGCTGGAGCGTGTGTATGATACGGAACACAATGCTCTGTTGAAATATTCTCAGACGGCGTATCGCGTGGCGGCGGTTCTCTTCTGTATCATGCTGGTGGCGGTTCTGCTGATTACCGTTTCCTATCTGCCTCCGGTGGGCAATCCCAACAATCCGGCAGACAATGTCGTGGCAGAAAGATATATTGAGAAGGGGCTTGAGGAGACCGGCGCGGTAAACATAGTCTCCGGCATGATCCTGACCTACAGGGCGTTTGATACCTTTGGGGAGACCAATGTATTGTTTATTGCGACCACCTGTGTGATGGTACTTCTTATGCTGGATGATGCCATCTTAAAGCGACAGGAGGAAAAGAACGACAGACGCTATGAACCTAAAAATGATGCAATCTTGCAGGTCATTGCGATGGTTCTATGTCCGATCATTTTTATCTTCGGGATCTATGTCATTCTGAATGGGCATCTCGGACCGGGCGGCGGCTTTTCCGGCGGTGCAATTATGGGGGCAGGATTGATCCTTTATGTCAGTGCTTTCGGCTTTAAAAGTACACAGCGGTTTTTTAATGAGGAGGTTTACAAGGTTGCCAAGATCACAGCATTGTGTATGTATGGTCTGATTGGCTCGTATTTCTACTTTACCGGCGGAAACGGAATCGAAAATCATATCCCGCTGGGGATTCCGGGACATATTTTGAGTAGTGGAATCATCCTGCCCATTAATATTTGTGTGGGGCTGGAGGTTGCCTGCACCATGTATGCGTTTTATGCGCTGTTCCGAAGGGGAGGGCTGTAAAATGGGAGTGAATCTTTATACCAATTACGGTGAGGCGGTGGCAATGATCCTGTTTGGGATCGGATTTGCCAATCTGCTGCTGCAGACAAATCTGATCAAAAAAATCATCGGTCTGAATATCATGGATTCCGCCGTGTATCTGTTTCTGGCAGAAAAAGGATATGTCGTGGGAAGGATTGCACCTATCATCACAGACGGGGTTCAGAGTGTTGAGCGGTATGTGAATCCGATCCCGAGCGGACTGGTGCTGACCGGTATCGTGGTGTCGGTGTCTGTCAGTGCGCTGATGCTCTCGATCACGATAAGGCTTTATCAGCGGTATCACACATTGAATCTGGATGAAATCTCTCTCCAATTAAAGAAGGAGGGAAGATAATGGATATGATCAGAAGTTTTCCGGGCATGTCGATCATGCTGTGCCTGTTTGCCGGTATTATCAGTTCCGGAATGAAGAGAAAAGCAGCCTGTTATCTGAACAGTGCATTGATTCTGGCTGTAACAGCGATGAATGCAGCCGTGCTGTATTACACGGTTGTGACAAAGGAAGCGTTTGTGTTTGTTATGGGCAAATTTCCGGCGCCGTGGGGAAATGAACTGCGTGCCGGTATGTTGGAAGCGGCGGTAGCGGTACTTTTCTGTGTCATCATGTTATTATCTGTCTGGGGCGGCAGAAAGAAACTGGACGAGGAAGTGGAGACAGGGAAGCATAATCTCTATTATGTTCTGCTGAATTTGCTGCTGAGTTCCCTGTTGGCTTTGGTTTATACGAATGACTTGTTTACGGCTTATGTTTTTGTGGAGATCAATACGATATCGGCATGCGGCCTGATCATGATCCGCCAGATTGGGCGGACGCTTGAGGCGGCGGTTCGTTACATGATCATGAGTCTGCTGGGTTCCGGTATGCTGCTCCTTGGAATCTGTATGCTGTATGATCTGACAGGTCATCTGCTGATGTCGGATATCCATGAGGGAGTGCTTCGCGCAGCGGCTGTTCCGGAGTACCGGATCCCGCTGGTCGTAAGTATTGCACTCATGGTCATCGGTCTTTCTGTCAAGAGTGCGCTGTTTCCCTTCCACGCATGGCTTCCGGATGCCTACGGTTATTCCACGGTGTCCTCGGCGGCGATTTTGTCGAGCCTAGTGTCCAAGGGATACATATTTCTGCTGATTAAGATCATTTACCGAGTGATCGGATTTGAGTTTTTCTGCAATACGCATATTATCAACGTTTTGTTTATCTTCGGAATTGCCGGTATCATATTCGGATCCTTAAGTGCGATCAAGGAAAATGATATCCGGAGAATGATCGCTTTCTCTTCGGTGGCGCAGATCGGATATATTTACATGGGGATTGGTCTCGGTTCTGAGCTCGGTATGGCTGCAAGCGTGTTCCACATTTTTGCGCATGCATTGGGAAAAGCGCTGTTGTTTATCTCGGCGATCGGGCTTACGGATGTGTCGGGTTGCAGCAGGAAATTTATCGAGATCACGGGATCCGGCTATCGCAACAAGGTGGCAGGTCTCGGATTTACGGTCGGATCGCTTTCGATGGTCGGTATTCCCATCTTTGCGGGGTTTGTCAGCAAGCTGATGTTCGCCAGAGCGGCGGTGGGCGGCCGGGAGAAGATGTTGGCGACGTTGATCGCCCTTGCGATCAGTACAATTTTAAATTCCATCTATTTTATGAAGACTGTGATCCGAATCTATACACCAAACCCGGATACACCTTACGGTTCCGTGACGATTGGCAGAGAAAAGCAGTATGCATTTGCTATCGTGTTGTTTATGGTGTTGAATATCTTTTTTGGAATGATGTCGCAGCCGATCGTGGATCTGATTCACGCCGGCATCGCGGTGCTCGGATAAGGAGGAGAAATGAAAGAGACATTTTCGATCATGATTCCTATTCTGATCCCTATTCTGACGGGACTGTTCCTGTTAGCAAATCCGGCGGTCAAAAAGAGAAGCGTGCTGCTCGGGATTGTATCGGCAGGGCTTATTGTGACAGCGATGTCAGTGTTTGCGGTGATCCTGGGAGACGGAGACAGCTTTACGCTGTTTTATCTGACAAAGACACTGCCCGTCTATTTTAAGATTGACGGAATAGGGCGCTTGTTTGTCACAGTGGTTACGGTTGTGTGGCTGGCAGCAGGCTTTTTCTCCTTTGTCTATATGAAACATGAGGAGAATGAGAAGCGTTATTTTGGATTTTATCTCATTACCTACGGTGTTTTGATTGCGCTTGATTTTTCCGGTAATATCATTACCTTTTATATGTTTTATGAGTTAATGACGCTCCTGTCCATGCCACTGGTGCTTCATACCAGAAGCAGAGAGGCCGTGATGGCCGGACTGAAGTATCTGTTCTATTCTTTCTGTGGCGCTTACATGGTATTGTTTGGCATTTACTTCCTGAATCGTTTTGCCAATACGCTTAGCTTTACGGCGGGCGGCGTGCTGAATCAGGAACTGATCGGCGGAAGAGAGCCGTTTCTGTTGTTCGTGGTGTTCCTGATGATCCTCGGCTTTGGTGTGAAGGCGGGTATGTTTCCCCTTCACGGATGGCTTCCCACGGCGCATCCGGTGGCTCCTGCGCCTGCATCGGCAGCGTTGTCCGGAATTATCGTAAAGGGCGGTGTACTGGGAATCATCCGCACGGTGTTTTATCTGTTTGGGGCTGATTTTATTAGAGATACGTGGGTGCAGACGCTCTGGCTTTCTCTTACGTTGTTTACCGTGTTTATGGGGTCTATGCTCGCTTTCCGGGAGAAAGTATTGAAAAAGAGGCTGGCATATTCGACAGTCAGTCAGGTGTCTTATATTCTGTTCGGTCTTGCCGTGCTGAATCCGGCTGCGATGGAGGGTGCACTGCTGCATGTGATCGCGCATGCTTTTGTGAAATGTACGTTATTTCTCTGTGCGGGCGCCATCATTTTCCAGACGGGGAAAACAAGAGTGGATGAACTTCGCGGAGTCGGCAAACAGATGCCGATACTCTTATGGTGTTATACGATTGTATCTCTGGCATTAATCGGAATCCCGCCGACGGGAGGATTCTTAAGCAAGTGGTATCTTGCCGCGGGAGCTTTGGACAGTGGCATACCGTTTTTTGGCTGGTTTGGTCCGGTGGTGCTGTTAGTCAGCGCCCTGCTCACAGCCGGATATCTGTTGCCTATTACGGTAAACGGATTCCTGCCGGGCAGTGATTTTGATTATGAGCATCTGGAAAAGAGAGAGCCATCAATGTGTATGATCCTGCCGGTTCTGATCCTTACTGTGCTGGCGGTGGCTGTGGGAACATTCCCGGCGCCGGTGCTTTCATTCCTCACAGATGTGATCGGAAAACTTGTGTAGAAAGGAGGAGTTGAGAATGGATATGAAGCCGGTTATGATGTCAATTGTAGTGTTAATCCCGTTTCTCACAGGCATTCTGATTCCTCTGCTGCCGTTCAAAAAGAGGGGACAGATGATGGTCTTCTTAGAGACCATGATGGTAATCAATTCGCTGCTGGTATTTGCGATTCTGACAAATCCTCCGGCGGAACAGTTTGCCCTGGTGCGTTTTACCGGAGATCTGACGCTTTCTTTTAAGATAGACGGAATGTCAAAGGTGTTTGGCGGATTGGTGGCGGCGCTGTGGCCGTTTGCGACACTCTATTCCTTTGAGTATATGAAGCATGAAGAGAGGGAGAAAACTTTTTTCCTGTTCTACACCGTGACTTATGGAGTAACGCTCGGCATTGCATTTGCAGAGGACATGGTGACCATGTACTTTTTCTATGAACTGCTCACGCTGGTGACAGTGCCGCTTGTCATGCATACCATGACACGGGAGGCGGTTCTCGCCAGCAGAAAATATCTGTATTATTCTCTGGGCGGTGCGGCTTTTGGTTTTATCGGCATGGTCTTTATTATCGTATATGGAGTTTCACCGGATTTTGTGCCGGGAGGATCGCTTGATCCGGCGCTGATCGGGGATCGGATAAATGTATTATTGCTTGTGTATGTACTGGCATTCTTTGGGTTTGGCGTCAAGGCAGCGGTATGTCCCTTTAATTCCTGGCTTCCGGATGCCGGTGTGGCGCCGACTCCCGTTACGGCGCTGCTTCATGCCGTGGCAGTCGTGAAGGCAGGCGCGTTTGCCATTATCCGACTGACGTATTACTGCTTCGGAATCGATTTCCTGCGGGGGACATGGGCTCAGTATGTGGTAATGACGGCGGTAATTTTTACCATAGTCTATGGATGCAGCCGTGCCGTGAAGGAGACGCATATCAAGAGAAGGCTTGCGTTTTCCACGATCAGTAATCTGTCCTACATTTTATTTGGTGTGACGATCATGACGCCGCTCGGACTCGTTGGCGCACTCTGTCATCTGGTCTTTCATGCGGTGATGAAGATCTGTTCCTTTTTCTGTGCGGGTGCTGTCATGTATAAGACGGGAAGAAGTTACGTTCATCAGCTGGATGGTTTTGGAAGGCGGATGCCATGGGTTTTCGGTATCTTTACCGTCTCCTCTTTAGGTCTGATGGGTGTGCCGGGACTGGCAGGCTTTATCAGCAAATGGAATCTGGCACAGGCGGCGGTAGCAAGTGATAATCCGCTCGCGTTTGCCGGTGTGGGAGCGCTTTTGATTTCGGCGCTGCTCACGGCAATCTATATGTTGACGATTGTGATCCGGGCATTTTTTCCCGCAAAAGATTTTGACTATGATTCTATAAAGGACGTGGAGGATCCCAACTGGTACATGTTGTTGCCGCTCTGCGTTTTTGCGGTATTTATCGTGATTTTCGGTTTGTGTTCCACGCCGCTTGTGGATTTTTTCCGGACAATTGCCAAAGAGATGGGTAGTCTGTAGAAAGGAGGAATGGAAAGATGGAAGGAAACGGATTATTGCTTGTCCTCGTGGGAATTCCATTCCTGGGAGCGCTGATCTCATATGGGATCGGGAGAAAAAATAAGACGCTGCGCGACCGTTTTGCGGATGGCGTTACGATAGTGGAATTTCTGATATTTCTCGGACTATTTATTCAGATTCATACAACCGGGAACCTGCAGTTTGTCTGGAAAGGGTTCTGTGGACTCGGCATGAGTCTTAGTCTGGACGGATTCCGGGTGTTATACGGTCTGGTCGCTTCTTTTATGTGGATGATGACTACACTCTTTTCAAAGGAGTATCTGGCACATTACAGGAACCGCAACCGTTATTATCTGTTCGTGCTGTTTACGCTCGGTGCGACGGTAGGCGTTTTCCTGTCGGCGGATCTGTATACCACGTTTATCTTCTTTGAGATCATGTCCTTTACCTCCTATGTGTGGGTAGCACAGGAGGAGACGAAGGGCGCACTGCGTGCCGCGGAGACCTATCTTGCAATTGCGGTGATGGGCGGACTGGTCATGCTGATGGGACTCTTTCTGCTGTATGACACTTTCGGCACGCTCAATATGGACACGCTCCACGAATTTATGATATCGGGAAATATCGCAGCTTCTGCGAATAAGTTGTATGCAGCAGGGCTTTGTCTGCTCTTTGGCTTTGGTGCAAAGGCCGGCGCGTTTCCGTTACATATCTGGCTGCCCAAAGCACATCCGGTGGCTCCGGCTCCGGCAAGCGCACTGTTGTCCGGTATTCTGACAAAGGCGGGGGTATTTGGAATCATCATTGTAAGCTGTCAGATGTTTTATCATGATGGGATCTGGGGAACACTGATCCTGACGATCGGTGTGATCACGATGTTTCTTGGTGCGGTGCTGGCGCTGTATTCCGTGAATTTAAAGCGGACGCTGGCATGCTCGTCATTGTCCCAGATCGGATTTATCATGGTAGGGATCGGCATGACCGGACTGCTCGGCGAGGAGAATGCGCTTGCGGTCAGAGGAAGTCTTCTCCATATGGTAAATCATTCTCTGATCAAACTGGTGCTCTTTATGGCAGCAGGCGTTGTCTTTATGAATCTGCACGAGCTTTCCCTGAATGAGATCCGCGGTTTCGGACGAAAAAAACCGTTGCTCAATCTGATCTTCCTTTCCGGTGCGCTGGGCATTGCCGGTGTGCCGCTGTTCAACGGATATGTGAGTAAAACGCTGCTCCATGAGAGTATTGTGGAATACAGGGAACTGTTGGCGGAAAGTATTGTTTCCCCTATTTTGTATTCCGGAAGTGCAATGACGGTCATTGAGTGGATCTTCCTGATCAGCGGCGGTCTTACCGCAGCGTATATGACAAAGCTGTATCTTTGCATCTTTATCGAGAAAAATACGGATGTTGCCAAACAGGAAGCATTTGATGAGAAGAAAAATTACATGGATCCGGTAAGTGCGTTTGCACTTTGCGGCAGCGCGGCGGCAGTGCTAGCGTTGGGCGTGATTCCGTCCCTCACGATGGACAAACTGGCGGATCTCGGACAGAGCTTTTTTGCCTTTGACGGAGAGGCTCATGCCGTATCCTATTTTTCCCTTACGAATCTAAAGGGTTCCGCGATCTCCTTGTGCATTGGCGGACTGATATATGTTCTTATCGTGAGAACCTATATGATGGGAAGGAATGAGGATCAGAAACTGTGCTATCGGAACCGGTGGAGTGAGAAGCTTGATCTGGAGAATCTGGTGTATCGTCCCGTATTGATGAAAATACTGCCTTTTATCGGTGTATTGGTATGTCGTATCGGGGATACACTGTTAGACAGTATCGTGGTGGCGCTCCGCAAGACAGTGTATCGGGACAGTCCGCTGACCCATGAACTGGAAGAGGGTACGTGGCTGACACATATCCTGGGAAGCGCTTTGGATCATTTGCGTTATGGCGTCAATTGTTTCAGATCAAGGAAATCGGAAAAGAAGCCTTGCTATGAAAAGTATTATGAACATAAGCTTGCGAGAAAGCATGATCAGATCCGGGAAAACGGCGGGGTGATCACCAGAAGTATGTCCTTTGGATTATTTCTGTTCTGTATCGGGTTTGTATTGACAGTTTTGTATTTATTGTTAATAATTTAGTTATGTGTGTAAAAAGGAGGGATTTTTGTGAGAATTACGGGTAGTGTGCGCTATATTGGCGTAAATGACCATCAGACGGATCTGTTTGAAGGTCAGTATCAGGTGCCAAACGGCATGGCTTATAACTCTTATGTGATCCTGGATGAGAAGACAGCTGTCATGGATACAGTGGATGAGAGATTTGCGGAGGAGTGGCTTGCTCATCTGGAGGCAGAACTCTCCGGAAGAAAACCGGATTATCTGGTGGTTCAGCATATGGAGCCGGATCACGCGGGCAGTATCCCGGCATTTCTCGAGAAATATCCTGACGCAAAAGTGGTTGCCACGCCAAAGGCGTTTGAGTTTATGAAACAGTTCTTTGGGATCGATCTGGGAGAGAGAAAAGAGCCGGCAGCAAACGGCGGCACGCTGGAGCTGGGAGCGCATACGCTGAATTTCCTCTTTGCGCCGATGGTCCACTGGCCGGAGGTGATGTTCTCCTATGAAACTTCCGAGAAGATCCTGTTTTCTGCCGATGCTTTCGGCAAATTCGGTGCGCTGGATGTCGAGGAAGACTGGGCATGTGAGGCACGCCGTTATTACATCGGAATCGTAGGGAAATACGGCATGCAGGTACAGACTGTCTTAAAGAAGGCAGTCGGTCTTGACATTCAGACGATTTGTCCCCTTCATGGACCTGTGCTGACGGAGAATCTGGAGTATTATATCAATCTATATGATATCTGGTCCTCCTACCGGGTAGAGACGGAAGGTGTTGTGATCGCCTACACCTCTGTTTACGGCAATACAAAGAAGGCGGTGGAGAAGCTGGCAGAGTTGCTGCGGGAAAAAGGCGTGGAAAAGGTCGTATTGCAGGATCTTGCCCGCACAGATATGGCGGAAGCGGTGGAGGATGCATTCCGTTACGGAAAGCTGGTGCTTGCCACAACGACTTACAACGGGGATGTATTCCCTTTTATGAAAGAGTTTATCCATCACCTGACAGAGCGGGGATATCAGAAGCGCACGGTCGGTCTGATTGAAAACGGCACCTGGGCATCCACGGCGGCAAAGGTGATGCGCGATATGCTGCAAAACAGCAAAGAGCTTCAGTTTACGGAGACGACCGTCACCATCAAGTCGGCGCTGAATGAGGAGAGCGAAGTTCAGCTTAATGCGTTGGCGGAGGAGTTGGCCAAATAGGGCAGTAATTAAATTTATATAACAACACAACTTAAGAGGAGGAGAAAGAAATGTTGGAAAAATTGTTTAAGCTGCGTGAGAACAACACAACAGTCAAAACAGAGATTCTTGCAGGTATCACGACCTTCATGACAATGGCGTATATCCTTGCGGTGAATCCCAGTATCCTGAGCGCGACAGGAATGGATCAGGGTGCTCTGTTTACGGCTACGGTACTGGCATCCTTTATCGGAACGATATGTATGGCGTTGTTCGCAAACTATCCTTTTGCGCTTGCTCCCGGTATGGGACTGAATGCATTCTTTGCATATACTGTGGTGCTCGGCATGGGATATCCCTGGGAAGCAGCTCTCGGTGCAGTATTTGTCGAGGGTATTATCTTTATCCTGTTGTCCCTGTTCAACATCCGTGAGGCGATCTTCAATTCCATTCCCACGAATCTGAAGAGAGCGGTTTCTGTTGGTATCGGATTATTTATCGCATTTATCGGTCTGCAGAATGCAAAGATCGTGGTGGGCGGAGCGACGCTGGTACAGCTGTTCTCTTTGGAAGCTGTTCCGGGCAGCAGTGCAAATGATGTAGGAATTACCGTAATCCTTGCGATCATCGGTGTCATCATCACATCGGTTCTTGTCATCAAGGGAATCAAGGGAAACATTCTTTGGGGAATTCTCATTACTTGGGTTCTCGGCATTATCTGCCAGTTTGCCGGGCTTTACGTGCCGAATCCGGAGCTCGGATATTATAATCTGCTTCCTGATTTCAGCAACGGACTTTCCGTTCCGAGCATTGCACCTATCTTTGCACACTTGAACTTTACAGCAATCCCGATTGCTGATTTTATCGTAATCATTCTTTCCTTCCTGTTTGTGGATATGTTTGATACACTGGGAACTCTGATCGGTGTAGCGACAAAAGCAGACATGCTGGATAAGGATGGCAAGCTGCCTCACATCAAAGGCGCGTTGCTTGCAGATGCAGTGGCTACAACAGCCGGTGCAGTTCTCGGAACTTCTACCACAACAACTTTCGTGGAAAGTGCTTCCGGTGTTTCCGAAGGCGGACGTACCGGTCTGACAGCAGTGACAACAGCCGTTCTCTTCGGACTGGCGCTGCTCCTTTCCCCGATCTTCCTTGCAGTTCCTTCTTTCGCTACAGCGCCTGCACTGATTGTTGTCGGTTTCTATATGGTAAATCAGGTGGGAACGATCGACTTCAGCGATTTCACGGAAGGAATTCCTGCTTTTATCTGTATCGCGGCAATGCCTTTCTTCTACAGCATTTCCGAGGGTATCTGTATGGGAGTTATCTCTTATGTGGTATTGACACTGATCAGCGGAAAAGCAAAGGAAAAGAAGGTCAGCGCGGTAATGTATATACTCGCGATATTGTTCCTGTTAAAGTATTTCCTGATTTAAAAATATTACGGAATTTATTCGGGGCTGCCGCAT
>JALFTO010000079.1 GCA_022779165.1 Lachnospiraceae bacterium | reverse complement strand
TTGTAAAAGAAAATATCAGGAAAAAATTTCAGGATGAGAAGCTGGGACTTGTGGACGAAGTGATCGTCCTGGATGCTGAGAGCCGCAAAACGCAGCAGGAGGCAGATGACCTGCGTGCAAACCGCAATAAGATCTCCAAAGAGATCGGTGCGTTGATGGGACAGGGTAAAAAAGAGGAAGCCGAGCAGAAGAAGGCTGAGGTAGCTGCAGGTGCAAAGCGTCTGGCTGAACTGGAAGAGAAAGAAAAGGAACTGGAAGAGAAGATCACAAAGATCATGATGACCATTCCGAATATCATCGATCCCAGTGTACCGATCGGAAAGGATGATTCCGAAAATGTGGAAGTCACAAAGTACGGTGAGCCGGTTGTTCCGGATTTTGAAATTCCGTACCACACAGATATTATGGAGCGTTTGAACGGAATTGATCTGGACAGCGCGAGAAAAGTAGCAGGAAACGGTTTCTATTATCTGATGGGTGATATTGCAAGACTTCACTCAGCTGTGATCTCTTATGCAAGAGATTTCATGATAGGCAGAGGCTTTACTTATTGTGTACCGCCTTTCATGATCCGCAGCAATGTGGTGACCGGCGTTATGAGCTTTGCCGAGATGGATGCCATGATGTATAAGATCGAGGGAGAAGATCTGTACCTGATCGGAACAAGTGAGCATTCCATGATCGGTAAATTCATCGATACGATTATTCCGGAGAGTGAATTGCCCAAAACATTGACAAGCTATTCTCCCTGTTTCCGCAAGGAAAAGGGCGCACACGGACTGGAGGAGCGTGGCGTATACAGGATCCATCAGTTTGAGAAACAGGAGATGATCGTTGTATGTAAGCCTGAGGAAAGTCCTATGTGGTTTGACAAGCTGTGGCAGAATACAGTGGATCTGTTCCGCTCTATGGACATTCCGGTGCGTACATTGGAGTGCTGCTCCGGCGATCTTGCCGATCTGAAAGTAAAATCCTTTGATGTGGAAGCATGGTCACCCCGTCAGAAGAAGTACTTTGAGGTAGGCAGCTGCTCGAATCTCGGAGATGCTCAGGCGAGAAGATTAAAAATCCGCATTAATGGGGAAAAAGGAAAGTACTTTGCGCATACACTGAATAATACAGTGGTTGCTCCGCCCAGAATGCTGATCGCATTCCTCGAAAATAATCTTCAGGCAGACGGATCCATCAAAATTCCCGAGGTATTACAGCCATACATGGGCGGACAAAAAGTTATCAAATAAACATATATCGTATATCCGGTGACAGGGAGGTGATTTCTTTGCATAAGTACCTGAGCGCCATTGGGTTTCGCCAGCTGCAGAACAGGAAACAGGTTCAGCTTCTGGTGACAGATTGTATTCAGACAGCCGGAAAGAGAGACTATATTTCTTATTCAGATGATGAAACCATTTTTGTGGAATGCTGCAAAGAATACGCCGATAATATCGGAATTGCAGTCCGGGGCGAGTTTGATGGGGATAACAATTATATGTATAATTACTACTTCCCCTACCTAAGAGGAACGCATATAAGCTCTGCCGAGGATGTATCAATAGAACGTCACGCGGAAAAAGAATCCTATGCGGGGATCTGTGACGATCTCCGTGTGGGAGTTTCCCTGATCTTCTATTTCCAGAATGTTGTTCCGTATCTGAAATACAGGGAAAAAAACAAGCTTCCCATAAGAGGAACAACCTTGACATTGTCAGGTTTGTCGATACAGGGCAGTATCATGATGCCCATTATCAAGAATGAGAATGACCGAAAGAAAGTAAACCGTGTATCCAGAAACCGGAGTCATCTGATTGCCGCAGCGCGACAGGGTGATGAGGAGGCGATGGAAAGTCTCACACTTGAGGACATGGATACTTACACTGCTATCTCAAGAAAGATCCAGAAGGAAGATGTGTTCAGTATTGTGGATACGTATTTCATGCCGTATGGAGTGGAGTGCGATCAGTATTCCGTACTGGGAGAGATCACGGAGTGTCGTATGGTTCAGAATCAGTTGTCAAAGGAAAACATCTATCTGATGACAGTGAACTGTAACGATCTGGTCTTTGATATCTGCATCAACCAGGCAGATCTGATGGGAGAACCGGCTGTCGGCAGACGATTTAAGGGAGTAATCTGGATGCAGGGGTTTGTTAATTTTCCGTGAAATAATTTATGATTTTTTATCATAAGTTTAAAGTTGCTAAGAAAGATATTTTGTGATAGAATAATTCAGCGGACATCATTTCCGCTGAATTAACTTATGTTTCCTTAGTTAAATGGATATAACAGCCCCCTCCTAAGGGGCAGTTGAGGGTTCGATTCCCCCAGGGAACGGTATTTTTGCAGTAATAGTTGACCACAACTATTACTGCAATTTTATTTTCAGGAACAAATTTGGGTGGCAAGTTGCCACCCAAAATCATTGATAGGAAACCTGCCACCCATTCGCATTTTTCTGTAGGATTTAGAAATCAACCTCTGTATCATAGTAGCAACACTTCAGTAACTTTTCCATCTCTTCCTGTGAAGGAATACGGGGATTAGAGCCGGTGCATGCATCCAGGATCGCGTTTGCAGCAATATCAGGCAGTCGCTCTAAGAATACTTCCTCCGGAACGAAGCCGTTCTCGGTCGGATAGCTGTCTGCGCCATAGTTCTTGATGCAGTGAGGGATATTCAGATCGTCGTTCATCTTTCTTAAATAAGCGATCAGAGCAGCTACCTTGTCGTCGTCAGATGCGCTCTTGTCAGCAATTCCCATGTAGTCTACAATTACGCCGTAACGCTTCTTAGCGGTCTCGTCCTTTGCATTGAAAGCGATAACCTTCGGCAGATACATTGCGTTTGCGGCGCCGTGGATAATATGTGCGCCGTAGTCCTCAAAAGCAGCTCCGGTCTTGTGAGCCATTGAGTGAACGATTCCAAGTAAAGCGTTAGAGAATGCCATGCCTGCTAAGCACTGTGCATTGTGCATTCTGTCACGGGCGCTGATATCTCCGTTGTAAGAAGGAACCAGATCGTTCATGATCATCTCGATCGCATGAATTGCCAGAGGATCGGTGAAATCGCAATTTGCGGTTGAAACGTAAGCCTCAACTGCGTGAGTCATAGCGTCCATACCGGTGTGAGCAACCAGCTTCTGAGGCATGGTCTCTGCCAGGTCGGGATCAACGATCGCAACATCGGGAGTGATCTCAAAGTCAGCGATCGGATATTTGATACGATCCTGATAGTTGGTGATGATAGAGAAAGCGGTTACTTCGGTTGCGGTTCCCGATGTAGAGGAGATCGCACAGAAGTGAGCCTTTGTACGCAGCTTCGGAAGTCCGAATACCTTGCACATATCCTCAAATGTGCAGTCGGGATATTCATATTTGATCCACATAGCTTTTGCAGCATCGATCGGTGAACCGCCGCCCATAGCTATGATCCAGTCAGGCTGGAATTTAGCCATAACCTCTGCACCCTTCATAACGGTCTCAACGGAAGGATCGGATTCGATACCTTCGAATACCTCAACTTCCATGCCCGCTTCCTTTAAGTAGCCGATTGCACGATCCAAAAATCCGAAGCGCTTCATAGAGCCGCCGCCGACACAGATGATTGCACGCTTTCCTTCGAAAGTCTTTAATGCCTCTAAAGATCCTTTTCCGTGATAAAGGTCTCTGGGAAGTGTAAATCTTGCCATTTCTTGTTATCCTCCTAATAATTAGTAATGAAATTTGAGTTGCAGAAGTATTTATCCCCCAATACTCCCAAGTTACTTTTCTTTGCCTGCTTGAAACAGGTGTGTTAAAAGTTTAACATACTAATAGATATTTGGTCAATACATGAAACAACTAAAAAAACCTTTAAAGTTTGTGAATTATTCAAATTCGAATTCCCGCAAAAATTTTCTTGCCAAAGGATCAAAATAGGATATAATGTATACATGTATATAATAAATATGCAATTTGATGAATATTTTTAAGGAGGAAACATTATGAAAAAGAAACTTCTTGCAGTTCTGATGTCTGTGTGTATGATTGCAGCTGTTGCAGGTTGCGGAAAATCCGATGATGCAGCCGCAAGTGCATCGGGAGTTGAGACGGTTACCAAAGGAAAGCTGACCGTAGCTACCAGCCCGGATTTTGCACCTTATGAATTTTATGCAATCGGTGAGGATGGAAAACCTGTCATGGCAGGTTTTGATATGGCTCTTGCCCAGTACATGGCAGATCATATGGGACTTGAGCTGGAGGTCGTTCCTATGGACTTCGACGGTGTGCTCAGTGAGCTTGCGACAGGAAATGTAGACCTGGGTCTTGCAGGTCTGTCTCCCGATCCTGCCCGTGCAGATGCCATGGATTTCTCAGATATTTACTATATGGGCGGACAGTCTCTGGTTACCGTAGCTGACAAAGCAGATTCCATCAAGAGTTTTGATGATGTGAATAAGCCCGAGATGTCTGTTGGCGCTCAGATCGGTTCCATTCAGATGGATCTTGCCAATGAGAATACTCCTAACGCTGACATCATTGCACTGCCTAAGGTTACTGATCTGGTGAGTGAGCTGATCGGTGGTAAGATGGATGCAGCCTTTATCGAGACCGCAGTAGCAGAGAGCTATAAGACCAATTATCCTGAGCTTACACTGGTTCTGGATGTTCCTTATGATGTAGAGGGTTCCGCAGTCGGCATCAAGAAAGGCAATACAGCGCTTAAGGATGCTGTCAATGCAGCGATCGCTGATGCAATTGCAGACGGATCCATGGATAAATTTGTTGCAGAGGCAAATGAGAAGGCTTCCGGAAGTATTTACGAAGGTTTGTTGGATGAGAACGGAAACGTTCAGTAATTTAGGATTCATTTTGGATTTCGTAGGCGGATTCCTCCCCTGAAACGGGGAGGAATTTAACTATCCAAACAAAAAATACAAGAAAAAGGAGTGTACCAATGGATCAATTTATTAAATGGTCAAATTTTTCCAAGATCGCACCTTATGTAGATCTGTTTAAACAGGGACTTCTGGTAACGGTGTTACTCTCTTTGTTTACGGTGGCGATTGGATTCTGTCTGGCGCTGATACTGGCGCTTATGAGAATGTCAAATATTCGGCCGTTCCGTTCACTGGGAATTGATAAGGACGGTCATCAGAGAGAAGAAGGTTTTTTGGCTTTGATCAGTAAGTTCAATCCTCTTTCTTTTATTGCAACGGCTTATGTCGAGATTATAAGATCTACCCCTGTCATCGTGCAGATCTTTATCATCTATTTCGGTGTTTTCGGGATCATCAAGCTTCCCGCTTTCGATCTGTTTGGATTTATCAAATTCAATCGTTTCTTCCCCGGCGTAGTTGCACTGGGTATGAATTCCGGCGCTTATCTGTGTGAAATCATTCGTGCCGGTATTCAATCGATTGACGGCGGTCAGACGGAAGCGGCACGGTCTTTGGGTCTTTCACAGCGGCAAAATATGCGTTATATCATTCTGCCTCAGGCATTGAAGAATATTCTGCCGGCAATTGCGAATGAGTTCGTTGTAATTATCAAGGAGTCAGCGATCACCTACACCATCGGAGTTCAGGACATCATGTCTGCGGTAAATGCGGTGAAGGGTGCGACATTTATCATCATCGAACCTTTGCTGGTGGCAACGGC
>JALFTO010000068.1 GCA_022779165.1 Lachnospiraceae bacterium | reverse complement strand
TCATCGTTTGATGCGTAACGCTTTTTGTTTATATAGGAAATTCCGCGGGAATTCTCTATATGACAAAACGGATGTGCAATTTGCAGAAATGAGGATCAGTATGAAAAAAATACGAAAACATATTCCGATGATCGGGCTGCGGATTGTGAAATCAGTCATTGCCGTGGCGCTCTGCTTTGTCAATATCATTATGGATGACATGCTTGCCATTTATTATTCGGAGAGTGAAAACCCGGCATATAATAATGTTGTGAAGACGCTGCGCAGGTCTCCTTTCCGCAACTATGTGAAGCGCGAGCCACCGCAGGAGGAGGAAGTCGTATATTTTATGATCCTGGAGCAGAAGGATAAAGTGGAGCAGTTTTTCCGTGTCCTGACGGAGCAGGGCTGGGAGAGGGAACTGAAGATTATAAAATATGATTCCGATCAGTATCCGGGTTATGAGTATATGAAGATTTACAATAAGAATGCCACCCCTTTCTCCGCATAGATTGCTTGATTTTACACAGATTTTACATAACTCAAAGGGTGATTTTACACACTATTGATAGAATGAATCTGGAAACAGGAGTAATCTAAAAGATTACCTGTCACAGACAGGGAAAATGAGCGGAGGATTTTATGACGATCAATGACTTGGGGATGATTTTTGAATTTATCGGAGGGCTGGGACTGTTCCTCTATGGCATGAATATCATGGCGGACGGACTGCAGCGTTCGGCGGGAGGGAAGCTCAAAGATCTGATGGGCTTTCTGACAAGGAACCGTTTCGTGGCAGTGTTGATGGGAGCAGGCATCACTGCGCTGATCCAGAGCAGTTCGGCCACAACGGTCATGGTGGTGGGCTTTGTCAATGCCGGCATGCTGAGTCTGAGTCAGGCGGTCGGCGTGATCATGGGTGCCAATGTCGGAACGACGATCACGGCATGGATCGTATCGTTAAATGAATGGGGCAGTGTGCTCAAGCCCGAATTTTTTGCCCCGCTTGTGGTGGGCGTCGGTGCGATCATGTTCCTGTTTGCGAAATCCGAGCGCAAGAAAAAAATCGGGGAGATCATGGCTGGCTTCGGTATTCTGTTTATCGGTCTGAGTTTTATGTCGGGATCCATCGCACCTTATAAAGATGCTCCGGTATTCTCCGAGGCGTTCCGCGTGCTGGGCAGGAATCCGATCCTCGCAGTGGTGGCAGGTGCGGTTGTCACGGCTATCATTCAGAGTTCGTCCGCTTCCGTAGGTATCCTGCAGACACTCGCCATGAATGGTATCGTGAACTGGCAGTCTGCTGTGTTTATCACACTCGGACAGAATATCGGAACATGCGTTACCGCGATTCTCTCAAGCACCGGCACGGGCAAAAATGCAAAGAGGGCTTCCGTGATCCATCTGCTGTTTAATATGATCGGAAGCATCTGGTTCGGAATTGTAATGTTTATTATTTTCCGGTTTCAGAATGACTGGGCATCTGCTACAATTAACAGTGTGCAGATTTCCATATTCCATACGGTATTTAATGTACTCAATACTCTGGTGCTGTTTCCTTTTGGCGATGTGCTTGTCAAATTGTCCATCCGCCTGATTCCGGACAGTCCGGAGCAGAATGTGGCAGAGGATACCATCGAGAGTCAGGTGGCGAGGAGACTGGACCGCCGTATCCTGAACAATCCGACGTTTGCGATTGAGACTGCGATCGGTGAGGTTCTCTATATGGGAGAGATTACCAGACAGAATCTTGTGCTTGCGATCGAGGCGGTGGCGGAGAACAGCAAAGAGAAGATACAGCAGGTGTTCCGCACGGAGGAGACGGTGAACCAGCTTGAGAAGCTGCTCACATCATTCCTTGTGGAAGTGGATAACCTGTCGCTGACAGAGGCGCAGCACCTGAAGATCAAAAATCTGTTTTACACGGTCAGTGACATCGAGAGGATCGGGGATCACAGTGAGAACATCGCGGAACTTGCGGACAGCAAGCGCAAAGATAAGATTCAGTTTTCCGAGAAGGGTAACAGGGATCTGGAGAAGATCTATACAGCTGCGGTAAAGACGCTCGATGCTTCGCTGGAGGCGAGGAGACAGGGCAGTCTGGTGTCGGTACAGCATGCGCAGGAAGCGGAAAAGACGGTGGATAAAATGGAGAAAGAGCTGCGTGACAAGCACATTCAGAGACTTTCCAAGGGAAAATGTGCGCCGGAGAGCGGCGTGATCTTTCTGGATATTCTCAGCAATCTGGAACGGATTGCGGACCATGCGGATAACATTGCGGAATATGTTTCGAGTGAGGTGGGATAAAAATGCAGAAAATCTATGTGATAGAGGATGATGAAAACATACGGGAACTGGTGAAAGTGGCGCTGGAGGGTTATCAATATGAGGTGGAACCCTTTGAGACGGCGGAAGCAGCGCTTGCGCGTATGGAGGAGCAGGTTCCCGACCTGGCGATCTTTGATCTGATGCTGCCCGGTATGGATGGACTGTCCGCTATCCGCATCATACGTGGGAAAAAGGAACTCAAAGCAATTCCGGTGATCGTTCTTACGGCGAAGGATAAGGAATATGATAAAGTTGTCGGTCTCGACGGTGGGGCGGATGATTATATCACAAAGCCCTTCGGGGTTCTGGAGCTTGCGGCCAGAGTCAGATCGTTGCTTCGCAGAGCGGAGAAAGGAAGCACCACCGATGCGGGTCAAGGGCAGCAGTACGGCAAACTGAGGATCGATCAGGCAGTGCGGGAAGTCTATATGGATGGCAATAAGATTGTATTGACCTATAAGGAATATGAACTGTTGTTATATTTGATCGAGAATCGTATGCGTGTCGTGCCGAGGGAAGAACTTCTTGACAAACTGTGGGATTATAACGCGGACATTGAGACCCGAACGCTGGATATCCATATCAGGACACTCCGTCAGAAGCTCGGCGAGGAGGGCGGCGGTTATATCCGTACGGTACGCAGCGTGGGCTATCGCTTTGTTGCCCCGTAACGTCGGAAAGGGATTCAAAAAGGTTGTCAAAAAAGATGAGACGTACAATACTAATGAGATTCTGCCTGGTTCTTGTTGTGGCGTTATTCATCAACAGCGCAGTATCCTATTATTTCATGGGAAACAAGCTGCTTGGGGAGACGGAAAAGAATCTGCGGGATATGATACATATGATCGAGTATACGCTCGATTACGATAAAGATATTTCAGAACAGGTGACAGGGATCGTCAGTGAGCTCGGAGAGCGAAGGGCGCGTATCACGGTGATCCGTTCGGACGGAACGGTGCTGGCAGATACCGATGCGGGTGATCCGGGAGAGATGGAGAATCACCTGGAGCGCGAGGAGATGAAAGCGGCGCTGCAGACCGGTGAGGGCTGTGCCACGCGGTTTTCACAGACGCTGCAAAAGAATATGCTGTATGTGGCGGAGAAATCCGCCGACGGTCAGTATGTCATCCGTGCCGCAGTGGCATATGCGGGACTGAGGGATTATCTGCCGCGGATCCTGCCTGCGCTTCTGGCGGGAGTGGCTGCAGCCTTTCTGATCGCGGTTGTGGTGGCGATCAGGCTCTCGGATACGATCACAAAACCGCTGATGGAGATGTCAACGGAACTCCAGAAGGTGCATTCCGATAACTGGGATTTTCATTTCAAGAAATACAAATATGAGGAACTGAATATCATTTCCGAATCGACCACAAAGCTGGCGGAGGAAGTCAAGGAGCATATTTCCAGACTGGAATTTGAAAAGAAAGTGCGGCAGGAGTTTTTCAGCAATGCTTCCCACGAGTTAAAGACGCCGATCACGGCGATCCGCGGCTATGCGGAGCTCCTTGATACCGGGTTTGAGGCGGATGAAAAGACGAAGCAGACCTTTGTGAAGAGGATCTTAAAGTCTACGGAAAACATGACGCAGCTCATCGAAGATATCCTGATGATCTCAAGGCTGGAAACAAAAGATGCGGAGGTTACCTTCACTCTGGTGCGGATGGGACCTATGATGCAGGAAGTCATGGAAGCGGTGGAACCTATCGCCAGGGAATATCAGGTGACGCTTCATGAGGAATGTGAACCGATCGCCGTGGAGGCATCTGCAAATCATATCAGGGAACTGTTGATGAATCTGATCGTGAACGGCATCAAGTACAATCACCCGGGCGGCAATGTGTGGGTGCGTGTCGGATCCAGCGGACACAATATGGTCCTGCGGGTGCGGGATGACGGTATGGGGATCAGCCAGAACGATCAACAGCGTGTTTTTGAGCGCTTTTTCCGTGTTGACAAGGGACGCAGCAAGAAGATGGGCGGTACCGGTTTGGGACTTTCAATCGTGAAGCATATCGTGGAATTTAATGACGGATATATGCAGTTAAAGAGTGCGCCGGGAAAGGGAAGTGAATTTGTTATCAGCATTCCCTTGGAAAGAAATCCTGTATAAATATGCACAAAACAGCACAAAAAGCCTGTTTTCCGCGGTGCGTCGCTTGACAAAGCAGGATGCCTTTGCTAAACTTGCCTTAATGTTCAGGTAACAGTTAACATTCGAACGGTCCATGAAGGACCATGGAGGAGAATATTATGACAGAGATTAAGAAAAGCGCAGCAGCGGCACCTAAGGCAGTAGCGAAGCCTGTAGCAAAGGTAGCACCGGCAAAGACTGAGACAGCAAAGGTTACGACAGATACAGCAAAGAAGAGCGAAGTTAAGACAGAGACGAAGGCAGCAGAGGTTAAGCCTGTTGCAGCAGCTAAGCCTGCAGCAGAGAAGAAGGCGCCGGCTAAGAAAGCACCTGCCAAGAAGGCTCCCGCAAAGAGCGCAGAGAAGAAAGCGCCGGCTAAGAAAGAAGCAGTGAAAGAGGCAGTGACGTTACAGTTTGCCGGAAAATCTTACAGCACAGAGGATCTTGTTAAGATCGCAAAGGATGTATGGAAGTATGACCTCAAGCAGAAAGTCAGCGACTTTAAGTCGGTTGAGCTTTTTGTGAAGCCTGAGGAGAGCGTATGCTACTACATCATCAACGGTGATGTGACAGGCAACTTCGGTATCTAAGATGATACATACCACAGAATCATTTATGACAGCGAGAAAGAAAGAAGCGATTGCATATGACGCGATCGCTTTTTTTGTGTGTTATATGAAAAAAGCAGGGACTTGTCTGCTACTCAATTTTCTGCGACTGATATTCCTCATCATATTCCGAATTGACGAAATCTTTGATCTTGGCATTGCTATAGGAGGCGGCAATGATCTTGCCGGAGTCCAGGGCAAGGTCGTAGTTTCCGTCCGCATCCCGCATCAGATTAGTAAATCGAACAACGACTCTTGCCTCGCATGACAAGCCGTCTGCCTGCATCAGCGTTGCCACATACACCAGTCTCACATCATTATAATGAGATTTAACCTTACCGAAATACTCCGGCTTAAGTGTGTTTAAGTAAGCGGAGACCGGGCGGGGATTCTGCCACGTGAAAGTTGTTTTGCCGTTTACCCAGATCGGCATCAGATGAGCTTCGCTGAAAACACGCAGCCCGTATTCATCCGCTGCACCGAATAATGAAGCGCCTGCCCGGTTCAGTTCCTGCAGGATCTCGGGGGTTATTTCGGAGGGATCGGTCAGATAGCGCTGATCGGATTCTGCCGGGTATTCTCTGGTCAGTTCTTCTGCTTCCGCGGTGATATGATAGCCTTTCTCAAGAGCGTCTTTGCTGTCAAGCTCTGCCGTGATCCGGAAGGTCTCACCCAGGTCATAGAAATCCTGTTGATCTATCATCTGATATGTAATGTTTTGCAGGAATTCATCAGTGCTTTCGTTTGATATCGTCACAGACACCATCGGAGCGATTCCTTCATATGTAATATGCAGTCCTTCAAAAATGTCATCGGCGGAGAGCTCGATTCCTTCCGGCAGGCCGCTGACAGTGACCTCTCCTTCTTCTGTTTTGACGCGCAGGTGATTCTGCTTCGCAAGCTCTTTATCATAGGTAAAAGTCAGCTTTAGGATATCACCATTTTTTAAATTGCCGTTTTTTTCGGCGAGATGGCATTCTGCAGATTCCAGGAAGTATCCGTACTTTTTGGAATCGCGCAGGCGCACATCGGCGGTTCCTGCAGAATCATAGCCTGTATACGATACGGTCACGTATTCGTTCAGATCGATTGTGTCAAAGGTGAAGAACCATACTGCCGTACCTGTCAGGACAAGAAGCACGGAGAGCAACAGTGTCCATAGCAGTGCTTTCCCGATGGCACGTCGCCGTTCTTTCCTTCTGCGCACTCTTCCTGAAATAGCTTTTTCCTTTTGAATAGTCCGTTTCTTCCGGATAGATTTTTCTGTTTGAGTTTTAGAGGGTTTTCTTCTTTTTTGTGAGGGCATATCTTTTGTTATTGTCCTGATGATAGGATGATCAATAGAATTTTGCATCAAAACCGTGATAGCGAGGAACAGTTATCACAGCAGATTTAAGTATATTGGTTTTCGGAAAGATTGGCAATGACAAGATTTCTGATTTCACAATTTTTTCAAAATATTTTTCAAAAAAAGAGTTGACAATAAATTCTGATAGTGCTACCTTATGTACATAAGATGTTAGCACTCGAACGAAACGAGTGCTAATAAAGAAAAAGAAAAGCCGGTCAGAGCAGATTGAGATGACTCGACAGGATGGATTCGGAGAGAAAAGGAGGACAATGGTGATGCAGCTTGATGACAGAAAGATGAAGATCTTGCAGGCCATTATCCGCAATTATCTGGAGACCGGAGAGCCGGTCGGCAGCAGGACGATCTCAAAATACACGGATCTGAACTTAAGTTCCGCGACAATCCGCAATGAGATGGCTGATCTTGAGGAGCTCGGCTATATCCTTCAGCCGCATACTTCCGCCGGAAGGATTCCTTCCGACAAGGGCTATCGCCTGTATGTGGACAATATGATGAGGGAGAAGGAAGAGCAGGTCAATGAGATGAAGGAGATGCTTCTGGAGAAGGAAGACAGGATGGAGCAGCTTCTCAAACAGGTGGCAAAGGTGTTGGCGGTCAATACCAACTACGCGACCATGATCTCGGCACCGCAGGCTGACAAACACAATAAGCTGAAGTTCATACAGCTTTCCAAGGTGGATGCGAGGCAGCTCCTTGCAGTCATTGTCGTGGAGGGCAATGTGATCAAGAATAATATCCTCCGGATTGGCGAGGATATGGATGATGAGACGATCCTTAAGCTGAATATTCTGCTGAACACTCATCTGAACGGACTTTCTCTGGAAGAGATCAATCTTGCGACGATCACCGCTCTGAAGAAACAGGCGGGAATCCACAGTGATGTGGTCGGGGAAGTGGTCGATGCGGTCGCGGAAGCGATCAAGGCGGACGAGGATCTGGAGATCTACACAAGCGGCGCCAACAACATATTTAAGTATCCTGAACTTGCAGACAACTCCAAGGCGAGCGAGCTGATCAATACCTTTGAGGAAAAGAAGATGCTCACGGAGCTGGTGCAGGAAACTCTGGCGGATGAAAACAGCCGGGGCATACAGGTTTACATCGGTGATGAGACACCGGTTCAGTCCATGAAGGACTGCAGCGTGGTTACCGCCACATATGAGCTGGAAGAAGGAATGAGAGGAACGATCGGAATCATCGGTCCGAAGCGTATGGATTATGAAAAGGTAGTGGATACCTTAAAGACGCTGATGAGCCAGCTTGATACCTTATATAAAAGATAGCGAAATAGGAGATGGAGACAGATATGGAACAGGAAGAAAAGGATTTGACAAAGCAGACTGCGGACACATCTGAACAGACAATGGAAGAACCTGATACAGCAGATGTGCATGCAGAGGAAGATACATCCGGGGAAGCCGTTCAGGACGACACCGCTGAGGCTGACGCACAGGAAGGCAAAATGTCCCGGGCTGAGGAAAAGGCAGCTAAGAAAAAGGCCAAGGCAGATAAGAAGCAGGACAAATATAAAGAGAAGATCGAGGAGCTGGAGGATCGCGTGAAGCGTCAGATGGCAGAATTCGATAACTTCAGAAAGCGCACAGAGAAAGAGAAGACGCAGATGTTTGAAACCGGAGCCAAAAGCGTTGTGGAGAAGATCCTGCCGGTGGTGGACAATTTTGAGAGAGGACTCCAGAGCCTGAAGGAAGGCGAGGATAACGGAGCTTTTGCGGACGGCATGAACATGGTCTACAAGCAGCTGATGACAGAACTTGAGAACATCGGAGTGAAGCCGATCGAGGCAGTGGGACAGGAGTTTAATCCCGATTATCATAACGCAGTGATGCAGGTGGCAAGCGAGGAATATGAATCCGGCATCGTTGCGCAGGAATTACAGAAAGGTTATATGTACCGCGACAGCGTTGTGCGTCACAGCATGGTTGCTGTAGTGGAATAAGATAAAAACAAATATTATTAATATAGCAGGAGGGCATAGTTATGAGTAAGATTATTGGTATTGACTTGGGAACAACGAACAGCTGCGTGGCCGTTATGGAAGGTGGTAAGCCTACGGTTATCGCAAATACAGAAGGCGCAAGAACAACACCGTCTGTAGTGGCATTCACAAAGACAGGTGAGAGACTGGTAGGTGAGCCTGCAAAACGTCAGGCAGTGACGAATGCGGAGAAGACTATCGCTTCCATCAAGAGGGATATGGGTACTGACCGCGGCAGGACAATCGACGGCAAGAAGTATTCACCTCAGCAGATTTCAGCCATGATCCTTCAGAAGCTGAAAGCAGACGCAGAGAGCTATCTGGGCGAGAAGGTTACGGAAGCGGTTATCACCGTACCTGCATATTTCAACGACGCACAGCGTCAGGCAACAAAGGATGCCGGCAAGATCGCAGGTCTTGATGTAAAGCGTATCATCAACGAGCCTACAGCGGCAGCTCTGGCATACGGTCTTGACAATGAGAAAGAGCAGAAGATCCTGGTATACGACCTGGGTGGCGGTACCTTCGATGTGTCCATCATTGAGATCGGTGACGGTGTCATCGAAGTATTGGCAACGAACGGCGATACGCATTTGGGCGGCGATGATTTCGATAACAAGCTGATTAACTGGATGATCGATGAGTTTAAGAAGCAGGAAGGCATTGACCTTTCCGGCGATAAGATGGCAATGCAGAGATTGAAAGAGGCTGCAGAGAAGGCAAAGAAAGAGCTGTCTTCCGCAACAACTACAAATATCAATCTGCCTTTCATCACAGCTACGGCTGAGGGACCGAAGCACTTTGATATGAATCTTTCCAGAGCAAAATTTGATGATCTGACAAGAGATCTGGTAGAGCGTACTGCAATCCCTGTACAGAATGCATTGAAGGATGCGGGGCTCTCCGTTGGGGAACTCGGACAGGTGCTTCTGGTCGGCGGATCCACACGTATTCCTGCCGTACAGGAGAAGGTAAAGATGCTGACAGGCAAAGAGCCCAGCAAGTCACTGAATCCTGATGAGTGTGTGGCAATCGGTGCATCTATTCAGGGCGGTAAGCTTGCGGGAGATGCAGGCGCCGGCGACATCCTTCTTCTGGATGTAACACCCTTGTCACTTTCTATCGAGACGATGGGTGGCGTAGCGACAAGACTGATCGAGAGAAATACAACGATTCCTACCAAGAAGAGTCAGGTATTCTCTACAGCAGCAGATAATCAGACAGCAGTGGATATCAACGTGGTACAGGGTGAGAGACAGTTCGCAAGAGACAACAAGTCCCTCGGACAGTTCCGTCTGGACGGCATTCCGCCCGCTCCCCGTGGAATCCCTCAGATCGAGGTTACCTTCGATATCGATGCAAACGGTATCGTTAATGTTTCCGCAAAGGATCTGGGTACAGGCAAAGAGCAGCATATCACAATCACGGCAGGTTCCAATATGTCCGATGAAGAGATTGATAAGGCTGTGAAGGAAGCAGCTGAGTTTGAGGCTCAGGATAAGAAGAGAAAAGAAGCCATCGATGCAAGGAACGAAGCAGATTCCTTCGTATTCCAGACAGAGAAGGCTCTGAATGAAGTGGGTGACAAGATCAGCGAGAGTGACAAGGCTAACGTTGAGGCAGACCTGAAGGCTCTGAAGGATATCCTCGAGCAGACTAAGGACTCCGAGATGACGGAAGCGCAGGTTGCAGAGATGAAAGCGGCTCAGGAGAAGCTGATGACAGGTGCACAGGCACTGTTCACCAAAGTATATGAGCAGGCTCAGGCAGCAGGTGCCGGAGCACAGGCGGGTCCCGACATGAGCGGCGCCGGAGCGGCAGGTCAGAGCACAGACAGCGGTGCGGCTGATGATGTGGTTGACGGCGATTACAGAGAAGTGTAATATAAAAAGGATCATATAACGGGAGGGGCATAGCTTTATGCCCCTATCCTGTGTTAAAGAGGTAAGTGTTATGGCAGAACAGAAACGCGATTATTATGAAGTCCTCGGCGTGGACAAAAATGCCGATGAGGCAGCGATCAAAAAAGCATACCGCGTTCTTGCAAAGAAATATCATCCGGACATGAATCCCGGAGATGCAGAGGCTGAGAAGAAATTTAAGGAAGCATCTGAGGCATATGCGATCCTGAGTGATCCTGAGAAACGGCGTCAGTATGACCAGTATGGTCATGCAGCGTTCGAGAATGGCGGCGGCGCGGGCGGATTCGGAGGTTTTGATTTCAACGGCGCCGACTTTGGAGACATTTTCGGCGACATTTTCGGCGATCTCTTTGGCGGCAGCAGGCGTAGCGGACGCAGCAGCGGTCCCATGAAGGGGGCCAATGTCCGCACCAGCGTACGGATCACCTTTGAGGAAGCCGTGTTTGGCGTTGAGAAAGAGATTGAACTTACGTTAAAGGATGAGTGTACGACTTGTCACGGAAGCGGAGCGAAACCCGGAACCAGTCCGGAAACGTGTTCCAAGTGCGGCGGCAAGGGACAGGTGGTATTCACCCAGCAGTCCTTCTTCGGTACGGTGCGTAACGTTCAGACATGTCCTGAATGCGGCGGCAGCGGTAAAGTTGTGAAGGACAAGTGTCCTGACTGTCACGGCAGCGGATATATCGCGAACCGCAAGAAGATCAAGATCACGATCCCGGCAGGTATTGACAATGGTCAGAGCGTTCGGATCAGGGATAAGGGAGAGCCCGGCACGAACGGCGGACCCAGAGGAGATCTGATGGTGGAGGTTATGGTACAGCGCCACCCGATTTTCCAGCGGCAGGACTACAATATCTATTCTACGGTTCCCGTTTCCTTTGCGGTCGCGGCGCTCGGCGGCGAGGTTGTTATAGATACTGTGGACGGGCAGGTTATCTATGATGTGAAGCCCGGTACACAGACCGACACGAGAGTGCGTCTGAAGGGCAAAGGTGTTCCGTCCCTGCGCAACAAGGATGTGCGAGGCGACCACTATGTGACACTGGTGGTACAGACACCGGATAAGCTTAGCCACGAGGCAAAGGAACTCCTGAAGAAGTTTGATGAACTGACAGGCGACAGCCTGAATGCGGCAAAACGTGTGGAATCTGCGAAAGACGGAAATTCCACAGCGAAGGATAAGAAGAAAAAAGGATTTTGGAAGTAACGGATAAGAGAGACTGCTTTGCGGCGGTCTCTTTTTTTGAGTTTTATCAAATCAAAGCAGATGAATGCTCTCAAAGTGTCATGTATCAGCAAGATTTCCGGAAAGACGATGTTTGATAGCAGGGCGTCTGCGGAACTCACAGCAGCCGGTTTTTCAATTCTTTGGATGACATCGGGATCAAGCGACGGATTTCCTTATTGTTTTAACGGGCGGATATGCGCCGCTTCGAGGACTGTCTGAGCAACGCGAGTTCCGCAGAAGCGGCACG
Source organism: Lachnospiraceae bacterium (assembly GCA_022779165.1). Taxonomy (GTDB): domain Bacteria; phylum Bacillota; class Clostridia; order Lachnospirales; family Lachnospiraceae; genus VSOB01. Next base: position 28,615 of record JALFTO010000068.1, on the reverse strand, counting down.
ATAAGCAGTCCGCCCGAAAACAATTAGGAAATCCCCGCGAAGGTTCCGGGAATACAAAGATTTGAAAACCGGCTGCTGCTCAGACAGTCCTCGCCGCCCTGTTCATCGCCTTTCTCGGAAATCGCTGATACTAAGACACTTCTCGAATGCATTCTACTGCTTTGTTTGAAAAAACATACAAAAAAGAGAAGCCGCCGTAAAGCAGTCTCTCTTTTATCTTTTGCTAATAGATTTTGAAGCCTCCCAGTGTGGGTGCATTTTTGCCGCGGTAGGTGATATAGAGTGCATGGATTCCGTCGGGAATATGGCATGGTGCGGTGACGGTCTCCCAGTAGTTGCACTGGTCTACAGGGATGCTGGCACAGACCGGACCGTCGGGAGCGGTGCGGATATCGAAGCAGCCCTCCATGTAGCCACGCACCTTGATGTCGATTTTTGTAATATCTCTGCAGTCGAAATATTTAAAACCGGCGGTGGCGCCGTCAACCATATTGCATACATAGCCGGGCAATTCATCAGAATCATTGCCATCCTGCGAAACCATGGGGCGTTTTGATTCGTCGTCCTGCAGTTCGGGATAGATATTCCAAAGGTTGCAGGCAATGTAAGCATCATAAAAGACGCCGCACGGAAGCGGAGCGCTGTTGAGTCCACAGGATGTCATTTCTACCTGTTTGATCTGACCGTCCGGCGTAAACTGAATCTCTTCCGCACATGCCTGCCTGCTGAACTGCGTTCCGTTGGTCGGACGGTGATAGAACATATACCATTTGCCGTTAATTTCGGTGAAGCTGCCGTGATTATTGCAGTGCATAGCTGCCTTTAACTCGGCGGGTTTGTAGGTGTCAATGCCTACATCGCAGTTATCGACAATAACGCCTTTATAGGTAAACGGGCCGATAGGGCTGGGGCCGGTAGCGTAGCATAATTCATGGTTGTAAATGGAGGAATAGATGTAATAATAGGTGTCCCCACGCCTGCGCACAGAAGATGCCTCAAAAAAAGGATGCTCCGCAAAGGAAGTTCCTGCTGCGTGGCAATTATTGGGAATGACGGTCCGGGGTTCCTCTATTACGGTAAGCATATCCGGTGCAAGGAGTGTTACCGTTGATCCATCTACGGAATCATCGTCTGCCCAACTGAAACCGGTGTAGAGATAAATGCTGTCCCCTTCCCTGTATATACCGGGATCAAACTGTGGCTTGTCGCCTTCTCTCTCTCCCAGTATCGTACCGTCCGGATGCTTTACAAATCCGTAAAATTCATATTTTCCGGCAGGGGTATCGCACACGGCGACGGAAACAATGTGAGCCAGATTGGGGATATAGTACATATAGTAACGGCCGTCGGGGCCCTGTACAACATCGGGCGCGAAGAGCACCATCTTACCGTCTGTGTTGCGGGGATCCTGTTCCTTGCGGTAGGTTACGCCCTCATATCTCCAGTTCCCGAGGTCATCCACCGGAGCTGACCAACAAACGTAGTCGCCCAGGCAGTATACATATCCGCGGAAATAATCATGGGAACCGTAGAGGTAGACTCTATCGCCGAATACGTGCGGTTCACCGTCGGGAATATATTCCCAGGATGGGAGAAAAGGATTAAAAGCCTGCTTTTTCATTTCGATAATACCTCCTGATCAACTGATATGGTAAAGGGTGCTGCGCATAAACCTGCGTTGTTGTGTATATGGATCTCGGCGTAATCATTCCAACCGAGGGAAACGCGGAGCATTCCTGTCCTGCCTTTTATTTCTCCGGGTGGGATGAGGATCAGACGATCATTTTCCGCATATACGCTGTCGGGTGTAAAATGCAGATCATCTATTGTGATATCCCAAGCGGATGGCTTACTGCCGATCGTGAGTCCGTCTCCGTGGAGGAATGTAATGACAATCTGTCCGTCTTGATTCAAAGCGGCACTGACAGCCTTTGGCGCATCGCACAGGAGATCTTTTTCGCCATATATATGCCCTCTTGCAAGAAGGGCAAGTCTGCGTCCAACCTCCATTTTCTCCTTTGGGTGAATGTCGTAGTAGGAGCCGAGATCCATGATGCTTGCCATGTAAACGCCTTCCACATTGTCCGCGACATATGTCTGCTTTTCCCTCACGGTTTTGTATTCTTGGTTGCCACAGTCGAGCCATACGCCGAAAGGTGCGAGCTGTACGATCAGGAAAGGGAGCTCATCCTTCCATTCCTTGCGCCAGTCCTCGATCAGGGCTGAGAGAAGCTTGTCATACATAAAGGCGCGGTCACCGGCGTCGGATTCCCCCTGATACCAGAGGACGCCTTTGATCGGGAACGGGATCAGTTTGGACAGCATCATGTGATAGAGACCGGAGGGACGGTACATATGATAAGGTCCCATCGGGATCACAGGATCGTCCGCATGTTGCTTCATATACGTAAGCTGCCAGTCGCGGTCTCTGCCATAAAGCAGTGGCTCGAAATCGGCGCCGTGCTGCAAAGAATCTTCGAATTTCCATGCTTCCAGGGAATCGGCAGCCAGCTTTTCGGTGGGAATCCCGGCGATTGCCTCCTCGTATTCCTTCAGATACCGGTCTAAGGGAGGCGTCTGCAATACCTCTTCCGGAACCCACGCGGCGGCTGTGGAGCCGCCCCAGTTGCAGCCGATGATACCGATCGGTACTCCGGTTGCTTCCTGCACATTCCTTGCAAAACTGTAGGCAGGAGCAGAGAAGCATTCTATCCCCGGACAGCTGTCATCAAACCAGTAGCCGTATCCTGCTTTGTTGTGTGTGGTGTGACCTTCAAACGCTCTCTGGGGCATGTTGTACATGCGGATATTCGGATTGCGGTTCAGCTTTTTGACGTTCTCCCAGTCGCGGTCATATTTCAGGAAAAATTCCATGTTGGACTGTCCGCCGGCCAACCATATATCACCGAAGCAGATGTTGTCTAACACGATTTCCGCTGAGACATCCGTGCCGGGAATAATATGGATGCGGTAACCCCATCCGGCTTCCTGCGGTGGAAAGGTGATACGGAAATCTCCGTTCCGGTCGGCTGTGCATTTGGTGGTATGGATCGGTTCCGGGGCAGAAGGAGAGCCGGCTTTGACAAGCTTTGCTGTGATCTCTGTCTCGGGTGCCGCTTCTCCCCACAGGATCATTTCCTTTTCGCGTTGAAACATCATGTTGCTCTGAAATATTTCTGCGAGCTTCCACTGATAAACTTCCATTTTGTAATTCCTTTCTATAATAAATACGGACAATGAGCGTTTCTCTTATGACCAGTACATGTTTCTGAATTCTGTCGGCGTACATCCCTTTATGATCTTAAACATCCGGATAAAAGAAGAAAGAGAGGAAAAACCACAGTTGATCGCCACATCCGTAATGGAATTCTGAGGCTCTGTCAGCAGTTCGGAAGCCTTGGCAATCCGCTTCATGTTTACATATTTGTAAAACGATACGTTGGTAAACTGCCGGAACATCCTCGAGAAGTAAAATTTACTGAAACCGCTCATGTTCGCAATGTCATCCAGATTGAGATCCTCGGAACAATGCTCGTCGATATAATTACAGATCTCAATAAATTTTTTCATGTATTCTTCCTGTTTGATCATCACATGGACGGCCCGTGTTTCTGATTTGCGCGTGTAATTTCGCCCGATCAGCGCGATGATCTCCAAAAGTTTGCTGTAGATGATGGCTTCGGAAAAGGATGAGGAAGAACTCAGATATTCATTCTTGATCTCGATCAGCAGTTCGCGTATCTTACCGTGTGTCGAAGGAAATGATTCCGGCGTGATCACGATCAGCGGAGCGATGGCATTCAGCAAGGTTTCGATATCCTTGATGAACCGCAGAGCGTTTGCGTCCGGCTGGAAGATAATGCGGTGTCCCGTCGGAGGAGCAAACAGCGTATGGACACAGCCTGGGCAGATCAGGATAATGTCTCCCTCGCGCAGCGTGAAGGTCTGGTTGTTGCATTCCACTGTGTAAATATTATCCGTAGGCATAATGAGCTCCATTGTTGTATGCCAGTGCGGGGGATAATCTTCGTATTGATCATTGTCATATAGCTTGATCGAAGTATTTTGCTTGTAGTTGACTGTCTCAAAAATACCGTTAAGTGTTTCAATCATAAAAGGGTTCTCCTTCTGAAGAGGAACAACAATTGATTGTCTTTACTAAGTATATTATAATGAAAAATTGTTTTGTGGCACACAAAAATTGCTTGATAATTGTCAAAAATTGCTCAAAAGGAAAAGGAAATATGTAATAATGCACAAAAATGGATTGGTTAAATTTGATAATATTCACAAAAGCACTATTTTTTAAAGAAAAAATACAGCAAGAATTAATAATTAACAAACAACAATTTGAAAGCACAAAGTATTACGGTGTGGTATCGTTTAGTTAGCAGGTAAATCAAACAAGCAACCAATTGCTAAGTTAAGGGAGGGCTAACAATGAAAAGAAAATTACTGGCAGCTATTTTATCAGTTGCAATGACAGCGACACTTCTGACGGGGTGTGGCGGAGCATCTGCGACATCAGGCAGTTCGACTGATTCGACAGCTTCCGCAGACAGTGAAGCGTCAGCAGACGGTGTACAGGAGATCTCATGGATGTTCTGGGACGATCTGAATGCAACAGAGGATCTGATCACCAAAGGATATGCGGAGGTTATCGACAGATTCAACAAGGATTATGAAGGTGTATATCATGTGACGCCGATCACAACGAATCTGGAAGAGTATTATCCGAAGCTGAATGCACTCGTTGCGGCAAATGAGACGCCGGACGTATTTATCGTAAGCCCGGGACCGAATCTTACAGATTACGTAGATCCCGGTGTGGCAGCTCCTCTTGACAGTTATCTGGCAGACGGCTGGAAGGATACCTTTACTTCCGACGCTGTGTTCTCTCAGATGACATACGACGGACAGATTTACGCAGTGCCGCTCAATACGGCAGCTGCCTGCGCATTCTATAACACGGAGATGTTTGAGGCGGCAGGAGCTAAGGTCCCGACAAACTGGGACGAGATGCTTGATGCGTGTGAGAAACTTCAGGCGGCAGGCTACACACCGATCACAATCTCTGCAGGAACAGCATGGTGTCTGTCCATGGTAGCAGGTTATCTGTGCGAGATGGAAGGTGTTGACCTTGCAGCGTTGGCTGACGGTTCCGCAAGCTGGGAAGACGGCAAACTGGAAGCGGCAGCAACCAAACTGGTGGAACTCTCCAAGTACTTCCAGTCGACGGCAGCAGGTGATACGAACGATGTGGCAACAGCTAATTTCTACAATGGCGAAGCTGCTATTCTGATCCAGGGCTCCTGGGCGATCGGACAGATTAACGGCGAGAATCCTGATTTTGAGTCAAAATGTGGTGTGTTCCAGTTCCCCGGCGTAGAGAGAGTCATTGCTAAGTCTGATTCTCTGGCTATGAGTTCTTCCACAAAATGTCCTGAGGCATGTATCGCGCTGATGAAATATTTCACAGACGATACCGCACAGAAATATACGGCAGAGATCGGCGGCAAGATTCCGGTTACGAAAGTGGAATACGATGCTTCCGTTGCGCCTCAGCAGCTTGCCTATGTTATGGATGTGTTTGGCAATGCGAAGGGTACCTTCGGTTTCTATAATGAGTCGATGCCTACCACGGAGACAGGTTCTCACTTCGATGATACCATGGTTTCCGTATTCCTGGGTGATATGACACCTGCGGAAGCGGCAACAGACATGGAAGACTTTTATGCAAGTAACTGCCGGTAAACTGTAGGCAGAATGTATGCGGGATGTGAGGCGATGCTTGCATCCCGCATATAGAATGATTCATGGCAATGGAAAGTTCGCGAAGCGTGTTTTCGATTGTTGGAGGGACAATAAGTGGATAAATTATTACGGGATAAAAAAGCGATCATTATATTTATAGCACCGGCACTTTTGCTGTTTACCGTCGTATTGTTCATACCGATCTGCCAGTCAGTCTACTACTCGTTTTGCGAGTACAAAGGGCTGACAGCGCCAAAGTTTATCGGTCTTACGAATTACAGGAATATGCTCAAGGATAAGAGTCTTGTGTTTGCTCTGAAGAATTCTCTGTTTTTCCTGATCTTCTCCTGTGTGACACAGCTCATCATAGGATTGCTTCTGGCAGGACTTTTGACGAATATTGAGAAGGGACGTAACCTCTTCAAGAATATCATCTATCTTCCCTGTGTATTGTCTTCGACAGCGCTCGGATTGTTGTGGATGTTCATCTTCAGTCCGAAACTGGGTGTCAATCAGCTGCTGGCAAAGTTCGGAGTGGAAGGACCTAAGTGGCTGATGGATACGAGCGGCTTTATCATTCTGCCGATGTGGGTCATTGCATTTGTGGCTTTGTGGCAGTATGTGGGGCAGTCGATGATGCTATACATGGCGCAGATATCGGGAATCAGCAAGTCTTTATACGAGGCATCCTACATTGACGGATGCAGCAAAGTAAAAAGCTTTATACATATTACATTACCATTGATCAGACCGATGGTGGCGACGGCTATGTCTCTGAATGCGATCGGTTCTTTGAAATTCTTTGACTTGATCTACAATATGACGGAGGGCGGCCCGAACCACAGGACAGAGGTTCTCGCTACCCATTTGTATACGCAGGGATTTAAATTCAACAAATACGGATATGCCAGTGCGATCGGCGTGATCCTGATCGTTCTGTGCCTTGCAGTTACGGCGTTTATCAATAAAGTTGTCAAAACCGAGAGTTATGAGATGTAACGGGAGGGCGTATGAAGAATAGTAAAACAAAATCAACCATCATTAAAGTGATGATCTATGTGTTTCTGACTCTTGTTGCAATCATCTATCTTGCGCCGCTCTTGTGGGTGTTTATGGTATCGTTTAAGACCAATGCAGAAATATTTACGTCACCGTTTGCTTTGCCTGAGAGTTTTTACCTGGATAATTTTATTTTCGCGTGGACAGCGGGAAAACTCGGTATTGCCACACTCAATTCCTTTATTGTGTGCGGTGTGACGTTGGTTCTCAGTATGCTCATCGGTTCCATGGCGGCATTTGCGATCGGAAGACTTCGCTGGAGACTGGCAGGACCGTGCATGACCTTCTTTATGATCGGCATGATGATACCGGTACACTGTGTCATGATCCCGCTTTTTACCAGATTTGCAAAGATGGGACTGTCGAATAGTCTTGTAGGACTTGTGCTTCCATATCTGACATTTTCGTTGCCGGTGACGATCTTTATTATGACAGGTTTTTTCAAGAGTATGCCGAATGAGCTGATCGAGTCGGCCTGCATTGACGGCGCGTCAATCTATGGGATTTTCTTTAAGATCGCATTGCCGCTTTCCAAAACAGGGCTTTTCGTGACGGGGCTTATGACCTTTGTGGCCAACTGGAATGAACTGCTGCTCGCAATGGTGCTTATTTCCGATGACACGAAAAAGACACTTCCGGTATCCCTGTCAAAGTTTGTGGGACCGTACAATACCAATTATTCGCAGATGTTTGCGGCGATCATCATCGCCATCATACCTACGATCATCGTGTATTGTATCTTTAGTAACCAGATTGTAGACGGACTGACAGCCGGTGCCGTAAAAGGATAACTTACAGAGGAATTAGAGGGAGAAAGTAAAATGAGCAGAGAGAGAGAGCCTCTTGTTACACATATTTATACGGCGGATCCGTCTGCGCACGTATACAACGGAAAGCTATATATCTATCCGTCACATGATATTCCGCATAACGGAGAGGATAACGATAATGGTGATGAATATCAGATGGAAGATTATCATGTGCTTTCGATGGATCATCTGGGTGCGGAGTGCATCGATCATGGCGAGGCACTTCATATGAGAGATGTGCCATGGGTCAGAGACCAGATGTGGGCGCCTGATGTGGTATATAAGAATGGGAAATACTATCTCGTGTTTCCGGCAAGAGATAAGGAAGGGAATTTCAGGATAGGGATTGCGATCGGGCAGAAGCCGGAAGGACCGTTTACTGCCGAACCGAATTATATTGAAGGCAGTTACAGTATTGATCCGGCAGCTTTTGTAGATGATGATGGCAAGGTATATGTTTATTTTGGAGGATTGTGGGGCGGACAGCTTGAGAAGTACCGGACAGGTACGTTTGACCCGGACGGGACGGAACCGGCGCCCACAGAGCCTGCTGTCATGCCGCGGTGTGCGGTGATGAGCGACGATATGCTGTCGTTTGCCACACAGCCGCAGGCGGTGGAGATACTCGATGAAAACGGGAATCCTGTGCTTGCATCCGATGAGGAAAGGAGATATTTTGAGGATCCATGGATGCATAAATATCGTGGCAAATACTATTTGTCATATTCTACGGGAACGACACATTATATTGTCTATGCAACCGCGGACAATCCGATGGGACCTTTCACTTATCGGGGACGTATCATGGAACCGGTCATCGGCTGGACTACACATCATTCTATCGTGGAATACGAGGGAAAGTGGTATCTTTTCTATCATGACTGTGAATATTCGGGCGGGATCAATCACCGGCGAACGGTGAAGTACACCGAGCTTCACTACAATGAGGACGGATCGATACAGACGATTTTCCCATATGAAAAAAAGTAAAATAACAGAGCGCAATATTTTAAGAAAGGGTTCATCGGTTTGCGGACAGATGGATCCTTTTTGTGTCCTTTGCAAATTAAGATGGTTATTCCTTTTCAGATGTGTTATGATAAAAAGAGTTTGTTTTTCTGTGCAGGTACGGAGGATTGCTTATGAAGTGGAAAAAATTTCGGATAGAAACGATCACGGATGCCGAGGATATTATCATCAGCACCCTTTATGATATCGGACTTGAGGGAGCGCAGATCGAGGACAAGATCCCTCTCACGGCTGCGGAGAAGGAGCAGATGTTTGTCGACATTCTGCCGGATGGGCCGGAGGATGACGGGATTGCGTATCTCAGTTTCTTTGTGGAGGAGACGGATGACGGGAAACTGAAGCTGCAGGACGAAGAAGTTGACACAGATGTCATTCTGGAGAGAGTGAAGGCAGAGCTCGACGAACTGCGCGATTTTATGGATATCGGCAAAGGTACTGTCACTGTGGATGAGACGGAGGATATCGACTGGATCAATAACTGGAAGCAGTATTTCCATCAGTTTACGATTGGAGATCTGCTGGTGATCCCGTCCTGGGAGGAAGTACAGCCGGAGGATCGGGAGAAAAAGATCCTGCACATCGATCCGGGCACGGCTTTCGGAACGGGTATGCATGAAACGACACAGCTGTGTATCAGACAGCTTTGGAAATATATCACACCGGAGACGAAACTGCTCGATGTCGGTACGGGCAGCGGGATTCTGTCGATCGTTGCGCTGATGTACGGCGCAAAGGAGGCAAAGGGAACAGACCTTGATCCCTGCGCGATCGATGCGGTGCGCGAAAACAAAGAAGCCAACGGAATCCCGGAGGAGCAGTTCACGCTCACGATTGGGAATATCATTACCGACAAAGCGGTGCAGGATGAGATGGGCTACGAGTGCTATGATATCGTTGTGGCAAATATCCTGGCGGATGTCCTGGTGCCTCTGACACCGGTGATCGTGCATCACCTGAAGAAGGGCGGCATTTATATTACATCCGGAATTATCGATGATAAGGAACAGACCGTCGTGGACGCCGTGAAGGCAGCGGGGCTTCATGTATTGGAGGTCACTCATCAGGGAGAGTGGGTCAGCGTCACGGCGCGCAGAGAGCAGTGATCCGGCGGCCGGAACGGATTCGGAGATCAGACAGGAGGCAGGCGTCAGCCTGAGTGAATAATGTATCAGTTTTTTGTGGAGCCGGAGCAGATACAGGACAAGACGATCGTGATCACGGGCGGTGATGTGAATCACATCAAAAATGTGCTTCGCATGCAGCCGGGAGACGAGATTGCAGTGAGCAACGGCGTGGACGGAAAAGAATACAGATGTGGCATTGCGGAGTTTCGGGATGATCAGGTGATCTGTACGCTTCGCTTTGTCAAGGAGGACGGGTTGGAACTGCCGTCCAGAGTGTATCTGTTCCAGGGGCTGCCTAAGGCGGACAAGATGGAACTGATCATTCAGAAAGCGGTGGAACTCGGGGCATATCAGGTGATTCCCGTTGCGACGAAGCGTTCGGTGGTAAAGCTGGATACAAAGAAGGCAAAGGGAAAACTTGCCAGATGGCAGGCGATCGCGGAAGCGGCGGCAAAGCAGAGTAAGAGGCGGATCGTTCCGGAGGTTGCCAGTGTGATGACAATGCGGGAAGCGGTCGGCTATGCCCGGAATATGCAGGTGAAATGTATTCCGTATGAGCTGGCCGAGGGAATGGCGCATACAAGAGAACTGATAGAGAGCATAGAGCCAGGCCAGGAAGTTGCCGTATTTATCGGCCCGGAGGGCGGCTTTGAGGAATCCGAGATACAGCTTGCAATGGAGGCGGGCATTATTCCGGTCACCATGGGGAAGCGTATCCTGCGGACAGAGACGGCAGGATTTACAATGCTGTCATGGATAATGTACCAACTGGAAGGGAACGCATAATATAAACTAAGATATTGTCGAAACATGAAAGGAGGTAACCATTTGCTCTGTATGGGAAATGGTTACGGATCTATGATAAAGGAAGTATATTTAGACAATTCCGCCACTACAAAATGTTATGACAGTGTGGCACAGATTGTGACACGGGTGATGTTGAGCGATTATGGGAATCCTTCGAGCATGCATATGAAGGGTGTGGAGGCGGAGCAGTATGTTCGTCATGCCAGAGAAGTGATTGCCGGAACGCTCAAAGTAAATCCCAAGGAGATCATCTTTACCTCGGGCGGCACAGAGGCGGACAATATGGCGCTGATCGGCGCTGCGATGGCGAACCGCAGAGCAGGGAACCATATCATCACGACGCAGATTGAACATCCGGCTGTCCTGCAGACGGCATCGTATCTGGAGGATCTGGGCTTTCGGGTCACATACCTGCCGGTGGACGAGACGGGTGTGATCCGTCCGGAAGACTTGCGCGAGGCTTTGACGCCGGATACGATTCTGGTATCCATGATGCACACCAATAATGAGATCGGAGCCAGACAGCCCGTGGCGGAGGCGGGAGCGCTCATCAAGGAATTGAGTCCGTCCGCACTGTTTCATGTGGATGCCGTACAGGGATATGGCAAAGACCGGATCTATCCGAAACGGATGCACATTGATCTGCTTTCGGTCAGCGGTCATAAGATCCACGGACCGAAAGGAATCGGTTTCTTATATAAGAATGAGCGAGCGAAGGTCAACCCCATTGTTTACGGTGGCGGGCAGCAGGCAGGGATGCGCTCCGGTACGGAGAATGTGCCCGGCATTGCGGGGCTGGCACAGGCTGCTGAGCAGATTTACAGCGATCTTGGCAGGGAATGCGAGCAGATGTACTGTCTGAAGGAGAAGTTTGTCGAAGGAGTGCGCCGGATTCCGGATGTGAGAGTGAACGGGCCTGATGTGCGTGACGGGGCGCCTCATATCATAAGTGTATCCTTCCGGGGAGTGCGCAGTGAAGTTCTGCTTCATGCATTGGAGGATAAAGGAATCTATGTGTCGGCCGGAAGCGCCTGCGCCTCCAACAAGGCGGCGAAAGCTTCCGACACACTGAGGGCGATCGGGCTTGAGAAGGAGCTGCTCGATTCCACGCTGCGGTTCAGTATGTCTGTGTTTACAACGCAGGAGGAGATTGAATACACATTGCAGAATCTGTATGAGATCGTTCCCATGCTCAGGAGATACACGCGCAGATAGTTTGTTTTTGTCAACAGACGTATGCGGAAACCAGATGTTTTATCATAATACACCTTAGGGAGAAAGATATGTTCACTTCATTTTTGATCAAATATGCGGAAATCGGTATCAAGGGAAAGAACCGGTACCTTTTTGAGGATGCACTGGTGCGCCAGATCAGGATTGCACTCGGTCGGTGTGACGGTGAATTCCATGTACACAAGACACAGGGAAGGATCTTTGTGGATGCCTTGTCTGAGTTCGACTTTGACGAGGCGGTGGAACAGATGAAGACGGTGTTCGGCATCTCCGGGATCTGTCCTGTGGTAGTGGTGGAGGACAAGGGATTTGAACAGCTTGCACGGGATGTGATCGCTTATATTGAGAAGGTTTATCCGGATAAGAATAAGACCTTTAAGGTGGCGGCGCGCAGATCCAGGAAAGATTATCCCATGGATTCCGTCGAGATCAATATGGAGATGGGCGGCATCATACTGGACGCGTTCCCACAGATGAAAGTGGATGTGCATCATCCTGATATTCTGCTTACGGTTGAAGTGCGGGAAAAAATATATATCTACTCGGAGATCATACCCGGACCGGGAGGGATGCCTGTCGGAACGAACGGCAAGGGCATGCTCCTGCTGTCCGGGGGAATTGATTCCCCGGTGGCAGGCTATATGATCGCAAAGAGGGGCGTTAAGATCGATGCGGTGTATTTTCATGCGCCGCCCTATACCAGCGAGCGCGCCAAGCAGAAGGTTGTCGATCTCGCGAAACTGGTTTCCCGGTATGCGGGTCCCATTCATCTGCATGTGATCAACTTTACGGACATTCAGCTCTACATTTATGACAAATGTCCCCATGATGAACTGACGATCATCATGCGCCGCTATATGATGAAGATCGCGGAGCATATTGCAGAGGAGACAGATTGCCTGGGGCTGATCACCGGTGAGAGCATCGGACAGGTGGCTTCCCAGACCATGCAGAGTCTTGCAGTGACAAATGAGGTGTGTAGGCTGCCGGTATTCCGGCCGCTGATCGGTATGGACAAGCAGGAGATCGTGGATATTTCGGAAAAGATTAACACGTATGAGACATCGGTGCTCCCTTATGAGGATTGCTGCACGATCTTTGTGGCAAAGCATCCGGTGACAAAACCGAATCTCGGCATCATCAAAAAGCATGAGCAGAACCTGAGTGAAAAGATCGATGAGCTGGTGCAGACCGCACTCGATACGGATGAAGTGATCGTTGTGGAATAGAGTGCATAGAAAAAGTACCCTGTCAGTGACAGGGTACTAATTTGCACAGATTGTAATCAATTGCGCGATATTATGTCTGACGATACTAGATCATGTACGGCTTCAATGTTTCCATGACAGAATCGATGTCATCTTCGGCATGGATGTTAAGATCGATCGGCTTGGAAAGATCCAAACTGAAAATACCCATGATGGATTTAGCGTCGATAACGTATCTGCCGGATACCAGATCAAAGTCATAATCAAACTTGGTAATATCGTTAACGAAAGATTTTACCTTATCAATAGAATTTAAAGAAATCTGTACTGTTTTCATTGGAATACCTCCTTTTAAATTTACTCCCATTGTTTACCTTTATACTAAAGGGAACAGGATGAAAAGTCAATAAACAAACAGCACAAAAAAAGAAAGGAAACGTATGAAAAGTGTAGCATTGCACAATTTGGGCTGCAAAGTGAATTCCTATGAGCTGGATGCGATACAGCAAATGTTACAAGACAAAGGATATAAAATTGTACCTTTTGACGAGACTGCCGACATCTATATCATCAATACCTGTACGGTTACCAACATTGCCGACCGCAAGAGCCGTCAGATGCTGCACAGGGCCAAAAAACAGAATCCGGACGCTGTTGTCGTGGCGGTCGGCTGCTATGTGCAGACCGGCAGGGAGACGGTGGAAAAGGACGAAGCGATCGATCTTGCGATCGGAAATAACAAGAAAAAGGATCTGGTTCCCATTTTGGAAGAATATTTGCGGGAGCGGGAAGAAAACCGCAGATCCATAGATAAAACGTTCGGAAACACCACGATTCCGGATCTGGGCAGACCGGTGGAGTATGAGGAGATGCAGCTTAAGAGGACGGCGGATCACACCAGAGCCTATATCAAGATCCAGGACGGCTGCAATCAGTTCTGCTCCTACTGTATCATCCCGTTTGCCAGAGGCAGAGTCAGGAGCCGCCGGCCGTCGGATGTGATCAGTGAGGCTGCAGCACTTGTGGAAGCGGGATATCAGGAGGTCGTGCTGACGGGTATCCATATCAGTTCCTACGGGATCGATCTGGAGGGAGCCGATCTGCTCTCCCTGATCAGAGAGCTCCACGGGATAGAGGGATTGAAACGCATCAGGCTGGGATCGCTGGAGCCACGGATCATCACGCGGGAGTTTGCGGAGGGCCTGAAGGCGCTGCCCAAGGTGTGCCCGCATTTCCATCTGTCGCTGCAGAGCGGATGTGACGATACCTTAAAAAGGATGAATAGGCATTATCTGGCAAGTGAATACTATGAAAAGGTGGAACTGCTCAGACAGATTTATGATATGCCCGCCATCACGACGGATGTGATCGTCGGATTCCCGGGGGAGACGGAGGAAGAATTTGAGATTACGCGCGCTTTTTTGGAAAAGGTGGACTTTTACGAGATGCATGTGTTCAAATATTCCAGGCGGCAGGGAACAAATGCAGCGAAGATGAAGGATCAGGTGAAGGATGAGATTAAGACGGAGCGCAGCAATATCCTCCTTTCACTTGAACGGGAACAGTCCCGCAGATTCCGGCAGCATTTTATCGGCAGAACGGTGGAGGTACTGATGGAGGAGCCGGCTGTGATTGACGGCAAAAGTTATATGACCGGCCATACCAAAGAATATGTGAAGGTGGCTCTTGAGACACAGGAGAATCTCTCCAACCGTATAATCACAGGCAGGGCAGAGGGATTTATGGGGGAAAGTATGCTGATTATGAATCGGCAAGGTTGAATTTTCCGTTTAAATAGAGTAAGATAATGGAAAACTTGTGTTATGTAAAGGAAACAACGACTTATGATAACTGTCCGGCGCGTTTTCTGACTGCCGTGCCGGCTGTGGGACAATGTGAGGAAATGATATGATGCAGGATCAGGATTTGGGAAACACACAATTTTTTAAAGTGGAGGCAGAGCCGGAAACGGGAGTGAAGATTGTACTGTCCACGGTGTACGAGGCGCTGACTGAAAAGGGTTATAATCCCGTCAATCAGATTGTGGGATATATCATGTCCGGGGATCCTACCTATATCACCAGCCATAAGAACGCCAGAAGCCTGATCATGAAGGTGGAGCGCGACGAACTGGTGGAGGAACTCCTGACAGAATACATTAAGAATAATCATTGGAAGTAGACGTATGAGGATCATGGGATTGGATTTTGGTTCCAGGACAGTGGGAGTGGCGATCAGCGATCCCCTTGGGATCACAGCGCAGGGAATCGAGATTATCCGCAGGGAGCGGGAGAGTATGCTGCGGCATACGCTTTCGAGGCTGGAAGAACTGATCGTAGAGTATCAGGTGGAAGAGATCGTGCTGGGATTCCCCAAGAATATGAATGATACTGTGGGAGAACGTGCACAGAAGTCCCTGGAATTCAAGGATAAACTGGAGAGGCGCACCGGACTTCCCGTGACGATGTGGGACGAACGACTGACCACGGTGGCCGCCGACAGGGCGATGATCGAGGCGGGGATCCGCAGGGAAAACAGGAAAGAATATGTGGATAAACTTGCAGCGGTGTTTATCTTACAGGGATATCTGGATTCGCTGCAGCACAGAGGAGAATAGAACTTGGAAAAGATCGTATTTACGCCGGATGACGGAGGATCCGTTGAGTTTTATGTGTTGGAGCAGACGACCATCGCCGGCAGGAATTATATATTGGTAACAGACACAGAAGAGGGGGACGGAGAGGCACTGATCTTAAAGGATACGGCGTCTCCCACGGACAGCGAGAGCGTCTATGAGATCGTAACAGAGGATGAAGAACTTTCCGCCGTTGCGGAAATGTTTGAAAAAATATTGGATGATGTGGAGCTGGAATCATAGTTTTGGCCGGACAGACAGGACAGAATGGCAGTTTTCGATGTCCCAGACAGGGGAAGCGCGGACAGAGAAACGGACTGGCATTCCTGCTTTGTGTGGATGGAGTGATCCATTGCCGGATGCAACTGTAAGGCTCTGCACATTCGCAAGAAGAATGTGGAGGTAGATTTAAGTTGAAGAAAAAAGAGAATAGCGGATCCAGACTGAAGATTATTCCGCTTGGAGGTCTGGAACAGATCGGTATGAACATTACTGCCTTTGAGTACGAAGACAGTATTATTGTGGTGGACTGTGGTCTGTCCTTCCCGGATGATGATATGCTGGGAATCGATATGGTCATTCCCGATATTACTTATCTGAAGGAGAATCAGGACAAGGTAAAGGCCTTTATGATCACGCACGGACATGAGGATCATATCGGTGCGCTGCCCTATGTGCTCAAGGAGTTGAATGTCCCGATCTATGCGACCAAGCTGACGATGGGCATTATTGAGAATAAGCTGAAGGAGCATGATCTGCTCAAGGTCACAAAGCGTAAGGTGGTCAAATTCGGACAGTCCATTAATCTGGGACAGTTCCGGATCGAATATATCAAGACAAATCACAGTATCGTGGACGCTGCGGCGCTTGCGATCTATTCCCCTGCGGGAATCGTGGTGCACACGGGAGATTTCAAGGTGGATTATACGCCGGTGTACGGGGATGCCATCGACCTGCAGAGATTTGCGGAGATCGGTAAAAAGGGCGTGCTGGCACTCATGTGTGACAGTACCAATGCGGAGCGCCCCGGCTTTACCCAGTCGGAAAAGACGCTTGGCAGAACGTTTGACACGATCTTTGCGGAGCATAAAAATACGCGTATCATCATCGCGACCTTTGCTTCCAATGTGGACAGGGTGCAGCAGATCATTAACTCCGCATGCCGTTTTGACCGCAAGGTAGTGGTTGAAGGCAGGAGTATGGTCAATATCATCGAGATTGCCCAGAATCTGAACCGGATCAATATTCCGGAGAATACACTGATCGATATCGAACAGATGAAGAATTATCCCGACGAGAAGATGGTTGTGATCACGACCGGAAGTCAGGGAGAGAGTATGGCGGCACTCAGTCGTATGGCAAGCAACGTGCATAAGAAGATTTCGATCAAGCCGGGCGACACGGTAATCTTTTCCTCAAACCCGATTCCCGGCAATGAGAAGGCTGTGTCAAAGGTGATCAACGAGTTGTTTGCTAAGGGAGCCGATGTAATCTTCCAGGATACCCATGTGTCGGGGCATGCCTGTCAGGAGGAGATCAAACTGATCTATACGCTGGTGCGCCCCAAGTATGCGATCCCTGTTCATGGGGAATATAAGCATCTGAAGGCACAGGCACGACTGGCGCAGGAGCTCGGTATTGATAAGGACAATATCTTTATCTTGAGTTCCGGCGATGTGCTGGAACTCGATGAGGAGAGCGCGGTTGTTACCGGCAAGGTTCCGGTGGGCACGATCCTGGTGGACGGTCTCGGAGTCGGTGATGTCGGCAATATTGTGCTCAGAGACAGACAGCATCTGGCTGAGGACGGTATTCTGATCGTGGTGCTGGCATTGGACGGTGTGGGCAACCAGCTTGTAGCCGGTCCCGATATCGTATCCAGAGGGTTTGTCTATGTCAGAGAGTCTGATGAACTGATGGATGAGGCGAGAGCGATCATCGAGGAGCGTATTGAGAACTGTCTGGACAGAGGGATCAGTGACTGGGGCAAGATCAAATCCGTGATCAAGGATTCCCTGGGCGATTTTGTCTGGAGAAAGACGAAGCGCCGCCCCATGATCCTGCCGATCATTATGGATGTCTGATAAAATACAGCGGGGGTTGACAGAAATGAGAACATTAGAGGAATTGACAGCGGAACTGACAGAGGCGATCAAAAACACGGAAGAGTACAGAACCTACTGTGACTTAAGGGACAAGGTCAGGCAGATGCCGGAACTGGAACGCGCGATCAATGAGTTTCGCCACAGGACGATGGAGATGAACCGGCAGTATTCCGGTGAAGAGTTGTACGACAGACTGGATGAAACATTGGCAGAATCCGAGAAATTCCGGTCAGACCCCCTGGTGGATGAGTATCTGAAATATGAACTGGCAGTATGCCGTATGCTACAGAATGTATATGCACAGATTTCCGAGGCGATTGACCTCGATCTGTAGAGGAGAAAGAAGGAGAACAGGATGGAAGGCAGACAAATAGCGGGCGCTGTAGTCGGAACAGTGATCAAGGTAGTTGTGACAGCGGTCTTTCTGATGTTTGTCTATCGCTATGCGGTGGAGGCATACGATTATGGATATCGGATATTCGGAGAGGAACCCATGGACGCCGAGCCGGGACGTGATGTCACTGTTACGATCGAAGAGCATGACAGTACGCAGGACGTGGCGGAGATGCTTATGCAGCGCGGGTTGATCAGGGATGCGAAACTGTTCGTGATCCAGGAGAAGCTTTCCGGTCTGGAGGAGGGTATACAGCCGGGAACCTACGATCTGAATACTGCCATGAAGGTGGAGGAGATGCTTGAGATCTTTGCGGCGGGAAATGGAGAGACTGAGACGGAGGGCATGGAATGAGGGATGATGACAGGATCAGGACCTTTATCAATTCTCTGGACAGTGAGAATCCCGACTATTTAAATGAATTGGAACAATATGCGAAAAAAACCGATGTGCCGATCATACGGAGGGAGATGCAGAGTCTGCTCAGGGTGCTGCTTGCCATGAACAGTCCGAGAAAGATCCTGGAAGTGGGAACCGCCATTGGTTTTTCTGCTCTTTTTATGAGTGAATATGCGCCTGACGACTGCCATATCACAACGATAGAAAAGTATGAAAAAAGGATTCCCCTGGCAAAGGAGAATTTTAAGAAAGCCGGCAGGGAGGACAGAATCACGCTGTTAGAAGGCGATGCCACGCAGATCCTAAAGGAACTGGAAGGCCCGTATGACATGATCTTTATGGATGCTGCCAAGGGACAGTACATCCATTTTTTGCCGGAGGTCTTAAGACTCCTGCCACAGGGAGGAGTGCTGATCTCTGACAATGTGCTGCAGGACGGTGACATTATAGAATCCCGCTTTGCCGTGACCAGACGCAACAGAACCATACATGCCAGAATGCGGGAATACTTATATGAGATCAAGCACAATGCCGGGTTGGAGACAGTGATTCTTACGCTGGGAGACGGAACGGCAGTCAGTGTGAAGAGATAGGAGAGAGCGATGAGGAAGAAACCGGAACTTCTGATACCTGCCAGCAGTCTGGAGGTCTTGAAAACAGCGGTTATTTTTGGAGCAGATGCCGTATACATCGGCGGTGAGGCGTTTGGCCTGAGAGCAAAGGCAAAGAACTTTTCTGCGGGGGAAATGCGGGAAGGGATCGCGTTTGCCCATGAGCGCGGAGTGAAGGTGTATGTGACCGCCAATATTCTGGCGCACAATGCTGATCTCGAAGGAGCGGAGCAGTATTTCCGCGAACTCTCACAGATCAGACCGGATGCGCTCATCATATCGGATCCCGGTATGTTCACGCTGGCTAAAAAAGTGTGTCCTGAGATCGAGATCCATATTTCGACACAGGCAAACAATACAAATTATATGACGTATCTGTTCTGGAAGGAGCAGGGGGCGAAGCGCGTTGTGTCTGCACGGGAACTTTCTCTGAGGGAGATCAAAGAGATCCGGGAACGCATCCCGGATGATCTGGGGATCGAGAGTTTTGTCCACGGAGCCATGTGTATTTCCTACTCCGGCAGATGCCTCCTGAGCAATTATTTTACGGGCAGGGATGCCAATCGGGGTGCATGCACGCATCCGTGCCGCTGGAAATATGCGGTGGTGGAGGAGACCAGACCCGGAGAATACATGCCGGTCTATGAGAACGAGCGAGGCACCTATATCTTTAATTCCAAGGATCTGTGCATGATAGAGCATATCCCGGAATTGATCGATGCGGGGATTGACAGCCTGAAGATCGAGGGCAGGATGAAGACGGCGCTGTACGTTGCCACGGTGGCGCGCACTTACCGGAAAGCGATTGATGATTATTATATTTCTCCGGAGACGTATCGTAGTAACATGGACTGGTATCTTTCAGAGATATCCAAGTGCACGTACCGCCAGTTCACAACCGGATTCTATTTCGGGAAGCCGGATGAGAATACGCAGATCTATGATTCCAACACGTATATCAATGAATATATTTATCTGGGGATTGTTGAGGAGGTGGCAGCTCCTTTTGCACCTGAGCATGGGGAGATGCTTGTGAGGATCACGCAGAGGAATAAATTCTGCAAGGGGGATCAGATCGAGATCATGAAGCCGGACGGGCGGAACCTGTCGGTAACCGTGCAGGCAATCTATGATGGGGATGGCGCTGAAGTTGAGAGTGCACCGCATCCGCAGCAGACTTTGTGGCTGTCCCTGACGCAGCAGCCTGAAGTCTTTGATCTGCTCAGAGTCAGAAAAGAAACCGAATAAAATAGGCATTGACCGCAATAACGCACATATTGTACAATATCAAAAGATATTGTACTGCGCGGATGCGCATCCGCCGGAGGCAACATGTGCGGAGCACGTGTTACAATATCAAAAGATGTTGTGCCGTGCGAATGCGCATCCGCCGGAGGCAATATGTGTGGAACATGCCAAAAAGATGTATGAACATAATTTTTTAAAATAAGTCTTGCATTTTCAGAAAACTTAGGGTATCTTATAAAAAAGGTCATTCGACCGAAAAGATATCAAGTATCGCGGACAAAGGCGTTCCAACACAGGGTTGGAGCGTCTTTTTTGTGCAAATCCGCAAAAAATTAAACTGAGGAGAAGGAGAGAGAGTTATGAAAGAAGTCTTTAATGTGGAAGAGATTTTCGGAGAAAACGTGTTCACGCTCGGTAAGATGAAAGAACGTCTTCCGAAGAGTGTGTTCAAGGAAGTAAAGCGGGTCATGGATCAGGGCGGAGAACTTTCACTGGCTGCCGCTGACGTGGTGGCAAAAGCGATGAAGGACTGGGCAGTGTCCAAGGGTGCGACACATTATACCCATTGGTTCCAGCCGCTTACCGGTATCACCGCTGAGAAGCATGATTCGTTTGTTGCACATCCCGATGAAGAGGGCAAGATGATCACAGAGTTTTCCGGTAAAGAGCTGATCAAGGGTGAGCCGGATGCATCCTCTTTCCCGTCAGGGGGCTTACGTGCTACCTTTGAGGCGAGAGGCTACACAGCATGGGATATTACGAGCCCGGCATTTATCAAAGAGTCAACCTGTGGCATGATCCTCTGTATTCCTACCGCATTCTGTTCTTATACGGGCGAGGCTCTTGACAAGAAGACGCCGCTCCTTCGTTCCATGGAGACTCTTAGTGAGCAGGCTCTGCGTATTGTGAAATTATTCGGTAATACCGGGGCGACCAAAGTGGTTGCTTCCGTAGGACCTGAGCAGGAATATTTCCTGGTAGATAAGGATCTGTATTTTAAGAGAGAAGATCTGATGTTCGCCGGACGTACACTGTTCGGTGCACCTGCACCGAAAGGTCAGGAGATGGAGGATCATTACTTCGGTGTTATCAGAGAGCGTGTCGGCGCATACATGAAAGACCTGAATGAAGAGTTGTGGAAGCTTGGCGTAACGGCTAAGACACAGCATAACGAGGTTGCTCCCGCACAGCATGAGCTGGCTCCCAGTTATGAGACGGCAAACATTGCGGTAGATCACAATCAGCTCGTTATGGAGGCGATGAAGAGAGTTGCCGACAGACATGATCTCAGATGTCTGCTTCATGAGAAGCCTTATGCCGGCGTGAACGGTTCCGGTAAGCATAACAACTGGTCTATCACAACAGACAACGGCGTGAATCTGCTGGATCCCGGCGATACGCCGAACAGAAACGTACAGTTCCTTCTGGTGCTGGCATGTATTATGAAAGCGGTTGACACCCATGCAGATCTGCTTCGCCAGAGCGCTTCCGATGTCGGAAACGATCACAGACTGGGAGCAAACGAGGCACCTCCGGCTATCATCTCCATGTTCCTGGGCGAGCAGCTTGAGGATGTGGTGAAACAGCTGATCGAGACAGGTGATGCTTCCCATCTGAAAGAGGGCGGCAAGCTGGAGACAGGTGTATCCACACTTCCTGATTTTGAGAAAGATGCAACGGATCTTAACAGAACTTCACCGTTCGCTTTTACCGGAAATAAATTCGAGTTCCGTTTGGTTGGTTCCGCGGATTCCATCGCAAGCCCGAACACCACGCTGAATGCCATCGTTGCGGAAGCATTCTGTGAGGCTGCAGATGTCCTGGAGAAGGCTTCTGATTTCGATCAGGCAGTGCATGATCTGATCAAGGAGTACATGACAAAGCATCAGAGAATCATCTTCAACGGAAACGGATATTCCGACGAGTGGGTTGTAGAGGCCGAGAGACGCGGACTTCCGAACATCAAGTCCATGATCGAGGCGGCAGAAACACTTACGACAGATAAGGCGGTTTCTCTGTTTGAGAAGTTCGGCATCTTTACAAAGGTTGAGCTTGAGTCCAGAGAGGAGATCATTTACGAGACATATGCCAAGACGATCAATATCGAGGCGCTGACCATGATCGACATGGCAGGCAAGAAGATCATTCCTGCGGTTGTGAAGTACAGCAAGAATCTCGCAGATACCGTTCTTGCAGTCAAAGAGGCGGGCGCGGACGCATCCGTTCAGGCGGATCTGTTAAAGACCGTCACAGAGAAACTGGCTGCTATGCAGAAGGCTCTGGCTGCCCTTAAGGATGCAGAGACGAAAGCAGGCGCTATGGAGGATGTCAAGGCGCAGGCGTTCTTCTACAAGGATACCGTTAAGGCTATCATGGATGAGCTGAGAGCACCGGCTGATGAACTTGAGATGATCGTTGACAAAGAACTGTGGCCGATTCCTACATATGGCGAGCTGATGTTCGAGGTCTAAAGGCGGTCGGAATTGCGCAAAAAGCCTGAAAACAAGAGAAAATCCGTATTTTACAATTTTTTATAAAAAAGGCTTGCAAAAAAATTAAAAATCATGTAGTATATACAAGTGGCTGTTGAACATGCTTCAGCCACTTGTACTTAGGGCTATCGCCAAACGGTAAGGCAACGGACTCTGACTCCGTCATTTCAAGGTTCGAATCCTTGTAGCCCTGTGAAAGGCCCGGTGAGCGAATACGCTTGCCGGGTTTTTATCTTATTAGGAAATTTCTTGTGTAATAAAATGGATGTGTAATCAGGGAAAAGAGGTGCAACAGTGTATTCGTTTACCGGAAGGGTGCGCTACAGCGAGACAGACAGTGATGAGAGGCTGACGTTGGCAGCACTGACAGACTATTTTCAGGATTGCAGTACCTTTCAGTCCGAGGAATTGGGGCTGGGCGTGAAATATCTGCAGAGGGTTCATCAGGCATGGGTCGTGTCCGCATGGCAGATCGTTGTCGATGAGCTGCCCATGCTCTGCGATGAGATCAGGATATGTACCTGTCCCTATGCATTCAAAGGATTTCTGGGATATCGTAATTTCTGGATGGAGAGACCGGACGGGCAGAGGCTGGCGTGGGCAAATGCGGTCTGGACGCTTCTGGATATGGAGACGATGCTGCCGGTCAGGGCGTCGGAAGAGATGCATGAAAAGTATGTGCTTGAGCCGAAGCTTGATATGGAATATGCGCCCCGCAAGATCCTGATACCGGAGAACGGTGTTGCACAGGATTCGTTTATTGTGCAACGGCAGCACCTGGACAGCAATCATCATGTGAACAATGCCCAGTACGTGAAGATGGCGGTGCAGTATCTGCCGGAGGATTATCAGACGGGACAGCTGCGGGTGGAGTATAAGAGTCAGGCGCATCTGAATGATGTGATCTGTCCGATGGCGGCCGTGAACGGGAATGTTCGTACCGTGTGGCTGAACAGTCCGGAAGGTATGACGTATGCTATATTGGAATTTACACAGGAATAGGAGGACGGAACGACGATGATCAGATTGGGAGAAAAACAGGAATTAGTAGTCGCAAAACGTGTGGAATTCGGCGTGTATCTTGCACAGGATATGGAGAGTGCAGCGGAGGAAAGAGTTCTCCTTCCGATCAGACAGGTTCCGGACGGCACGCAAGTGGGCGATAGGCTGGAAGTTTTTATTTATAAGGATTCCAAGGACAGAATGATCGCGACGACAAAAGAGCCGAAACTCACACTGCATCAGGTGGCGCGGCTTGCCGTGGCGCAGACAGCTAAGATGGGAGCCTTCCTTGACTGGGGCCTTGAGAAAGATCTGCTGCTTCCTTTCAGAGAGCAGACTGCAAAGGTGCGGGAGGGACAGGAGGTGCTTGCGGCGCTTTATATCGACAAGAGCAGCAGGCTCTGCGCAACCATGAACGTGTACGAATATCTCAGCACAGACAGTCCTTATCATAAGGATGACAGGGTGGAGGGAACCGTGTATGAGATCAGCCAGGAATTCGGCGCTTTTGTGGCGGTGGATGACAAGTATTCCGGATTGATCCCCAGGAAAGAATTTTATGGAAATGTGCGGATTGGGGAACGCGTGTCTGCCAGAGTGACATCGGTGAAGGAGGATGGCAAGCTGGATCTGAGCCTCAGGGAGAAAGCGTATCTGCAGATCGCCGGGGATGCGGAGCGGGTGATGGCTGTAATCGACAGTTTTGACGGCGCACTTCCCTTCAATGACAAGGCAAATCCCGAAGTGATCCGTAGAGAAATGCAGATGAGTAAAAACGAATTTAAGCGTGCCGTGGGTAATTTGTTGAAAAATGGCAGGATAATCATAACGGAAACAGGCATTTTGAGAAAAGAAAGTTAATAAATCGTTAACATTCCGTTAAAATTAACCGAAAATACAGAATCGTCTTGCATTTTGCCCTTTTACGGTATAATCTATTAGTATAAAAAATGAAAGGAGATGAAAGATATGAAGGTACAGAACATCAAAGACATCGAAAAGTTCTTTAAGGTAATCGATGAGTGCAAGGGAAAAGTTGAGCTGGTAACCGGCGAGGGCGACAGACTGAATCTGAAGTCAAAGCTTTCCCAGTATGTTTCCATGGCAAACATTTTCTCAGACGGAACAATTGCTGAGCTGGAGATTCTTGCATATGAGCCGGAAGATATTACAAGGCTTGTAAACTTTATGATGGAGAGTTAGGATGCGGGAATGAACAGCAAAAAAGTTAATTGGTTCTTTTTAACAACCATTCTACTACATATTCTTATTGTAGTATTAGTGGTTGTTTTTCGTTATGTATATACTCTGGATATCATCACAAACTTCGTGTTAAGTTCCGCCATCATCGTGGTGCCGGCACTTGCCTTCTCGCTCAGCTCAGAGGACAGGATTCACTGGTTTGATAAGATAGGCTTTCATAAGATAAAATGGTCCACGGCGGCAATGATCGTAGTCATTACGTTTCTGGTGATGCCGCTCACCACCGTGATCAATGCATTCAGTATGCTGTTTGTGGAGAATACCGTGGTTCAGATGAGCGATCAGGTGCTGAAACTTCCGCTTCCGGCAGCATTCTTTTTTATTGCGGTATGCGCACCGCTTGGGGAGGAACTCGTATTCCGGGGAGTGGCGTACCGCGGCTATAAAAGATCCGGAAATATCTGTCAGGCAGCTGTATTCTCAGCCCTTTTGTTTGCAATGGGACATATGAATTTCAACCAGGCGGCATATGCCTTTGTCCTTGGCATTGTGCTTGTTTTCCTTGTTGAGGCGACCGGAAGCCTGTGGGCATCGGTGATCTTTCATATGATCTTTAACGGATACAGTGTGGTGATGATGTATTTTGCGGACCGGGTGCTGCAGAATTTTTATGAACAGGATGTGCTGGAACAGGCGGGGACGGAAGAGATGCTTTACGCCATCGGCCTGTATCTGATGATCGCGGCCGTGACAACGGCGGTTGCGGTATGCGCTTTTGTCTGGATCGCAAAGAATGAAGACCGGACAGAATATCTGATTGCCTCGTGGCGGGAAAGGAAGAGCGGCCGGGGCAGGATGGTTACGATCCCGTTTATCGCAGGAACGGTACTCTGTGTTTTGTTTATGCTGTTGGATGCGTTTGTCTAGAAAGAAAAAGAGCGGAATAGATGTATCCGTTCTTTTTTTGTGCAGGTTGCCGAGGAAGGAAAAATTCGGTGAAAAAGAAAAAAACATGAAAAACGCATAAAATAGATTCAAATAATAGTAGATTTATTTGTGAATATGTTTTAAAATAAAAAACAGGTATGCAATCGGTCGGCAAATCCTGAATATAAACATTGTACATTTTGCATAGGATGAGAAGAAGGAGTGGGGGAAATGATTTCAAATCAGATTTTACAGAACACCATAGAAGGATTGAAGAGTATCTCAAGGGTGGAATTCAGCGTGATCGACACGGATGGTAAGGTGGCGGCAACGACTTCCGATCAGATGACGGATTGTGAGAAAGCTGTTCTTGAGTTTGTGAAGTCACCTGCAGACAGTCAGGAGATTCAGGGCTGCCAGTTCTTTAAAGTATATGATGAGCAGCAGGTGGAATATATCCTTGTGGCAGGCGGCGCAGGCGAAGATCTGTACATGGTGGGCAAGATGGTGGCTTTCCAGATACAGAGTCTTCTGGTAGCGTATAAAGAGCGCTTTGACAAAGACAACTTCATTAAGAATCTGCTTCTGGACAATCTTCTTCTGGTGGATATTTACAGCAGATCCAAGAAACTGCACATTCCGATCGATGTGAAGCGTGTGGCGATCGTGGTGGAAGCGGAGAACAGCAAAGATATCAATGTGCTTGAGATCATCAGGAATTACAAAGGCAGCGGAGGAAGAGATTTTGTCACGGCAGTCGATGAGAACAACGTGATCGTGGTGAAGGAACTTTCGGACAACGAAGGCAACAAGGAAATCGACGCGGATGCTGCCGGGATTGTGGCATGTCTTGAGAAGGAAGGCATCTGTAATGTTCATGTGGCATACGGAACCATCGTGGGTGAGATCAAGGAAGTGAGCCGTTCTTACAAAGAGGCAAAGATGGCACTCGATGTCGGCAGGATCTTTTTCAGCGAGCGCAACATCATCGCGTACAGTGAGCTCGGGATCGGCCGTCTGATCTATCAGCTTCCGATACCGCTCTGCAAGATGTTTATCAGAGAGATCTTTGACGGGAAGAATCCCGATGATTTTGACGAGGAAACACTGACAACCATCAATAAGTTCTTTGAGAACAGCCTGAACGTATCGGAAACGTCCAGACAGCTCTTTATCCACAGGAATACGCTCGTATATCGTCTGGATAAGCTTCAGAAGAGTACGGGGCTGGACCTGAGAGTGTTTGAGGATGCCATTACCTTCAAAATCGCACTGATGGTAGTGAAATACATGAAGTATATGGAGTCCTTTGAGTATTAATTTAAGTAACTGTAAACCGACAGACAGAGGTGAAGAAATTGGCACAGGCAGTAAAAAGACAAAAAGCCAAAAAAGGTACATCCGAACCGAAAGACATTATCGTTCTGGAGGATGTGAGCAAATCCTACTCGACGGGTGCCCCGGCTTTGAATGGTATCAATCTGAAGATAAAACGCGGAGAGTTTGTTTTTGTGGTGGGGGACAGCGGCTCCGGCAAATCCACACTGATCAAGCTCCTGCTGCGTGAACTTTTGCCGACCTCCGGCAGTGTGATGGTCAACGGACAGGATGTCGTCAGACTGAAACGGCGTAAAATACCGAAATTCAGAAGGAATCTCGGTATTGTATTTCAGGATTTCCGACTGTTGAAGGACAGAAATGTGTACGAGAATGTGGCGTTTGCCCAACGTATCGTACAGGTGCCGACGAGGGAGATCAAGAAAAATGTTCCGGCGATTCTTTCAACGGTAGGGCTGGCCGGAAAGTATAAGGCGAAGCCGAGACAGCTTTCCGGTGGAGAGCAGCAGCGTGTGGCACTGGCAAGGGCGCTGATCAATAAACCGTCCATTCTTCTGGCGGATGAGCCCACCGGAAATCTTGATCCCAAGAATTCCTGGGAGATCATGAAACTTTTGGAGGAGATCAACGAGAAGGGAACCACAGTTCTCGTGGTGACCCACAACAGAGAAATCGTCAACGCCATGAAAAAGCGTGTTGTGACAATGAAGAAGGGTGTCATTGTCAGCGACGAGGAAAAAGGTGGTTATATCGATGAGGATTAGTACATTGTTTTATACATTGAAGCAGGGCTTTGTGAACATTGTCCGCAACAAGTGGTTTTCCCTTGCTTCCGTTGCGACGATTTCGGCGTGTCTGTTTCTGTTCGGTTTGTTTTATGCGATCGTTGCAAACTTCCAGCATATTGTGAAGACGGCGGAAGAGGGCGTCTCTGTCACGGTTTTCTTTGATGAGGGAATCAGTGACGAGAGGATTCAGGAGATCGGTGAGATGATAACAAAACGTGTGGAGGTCCGCGAGGTGGAGTTCCATTCGGCTGATGAAGTCTGGGAGGAATTCAAGGAGGAATATCTGGGAGAGTACACAGACGGCTTCCCGGACAATCCGCTGGCGGATTCTGCCAACTATGCAATCTATCTGAATGATGTATCGATGCAGAGCGCGCTCGTCACCTATCTGGAATCGATTGACGGTGTGCGTCAGGTAAACAAGTCCGAGATCACGGCCAATATGCTCAG
>JALFTO010000049.1 GCA_022779165.1 Lachnospiraceae bacterium | reverse complement strand
ATCAAGCCCAGCGGAGTGGACTATGACAAGCTTACCTGGGAGGATATGGTAGTAGTGGATCTTGAGGGCAATAAGGTGGAGGGCAAATATAAGCCCTCCTCTGACACTGCAACTCATGTTGTGCTCTACAATGCGTTCCCGGAGGTTGGCGGAATTGTGCATACGCATTCTTCCTGGGCAACAAGCTGGGCACAGGCGGGACGCGGGATTCCCTGTTATGGAACAACACATGCCGATTATATGTACGGAGAGATTCCCTGTGTGAGAAATCTCACCAAAGAAGAGATCGATGCAGGCTATGAGAAGAATACAGGCGTGCTGATTGCAAATTATTTCAAGGAAAATAACATCGATGTGGTGGCAATGCCGGCAGTGCTCTGCAAAAATCACGGTCCGTTCACATGGGGCAAGGATGCGCATGAGGCGGTTCACAATGCGGTGGTTCTGGATGAAGTTGCCAAGATGGCAGCCAGATGTGAGATGATCAATCCGGACAATAAACCTGCGCCTCAGGAGCTTCAGGACAAGCATTATTACAGGAAGCACGGAGCAAATGCTTATTATGGACAGAACTGAGAAAATGTGATACATTAGACATATACGACAAGCCACATTGTGCACGGGCACGGCGCCCTTGAAGAGTGCGGCTTGAAGAAGTCGATCATATGGAGGAAACAGTATGAACAAATTAGAGCTTCAAAAAAAGGCAAACGAAGTTCGCAAGGGTATTGTGACGGCTGTACATAGTGCAAAAGCCGGTCATCCGGGCGGATCGCTTTCTGCAGCAGACATGTTTACGTATCTCTATTTTGAAGAGATGAATATTGACCCTGAGAATCCCAAGAAAGAAGACAGGGACAGATTTGTATTATCCAAGGGACATACAGCTCCCGGTTTGTACTCTGCATTGGCAAACAGAGGATATTTCCCCGTTGAGGATCTTAAGACATTACGTAAATTAGGTTCTTATCTTCAGGGACATCCCTGTATGCAGGAGACCCCCGGTGTGGACATGTCCAGCGGATCTTTGGGGCAGGGACTGTCCGCAGCAGTAGGTATGGCGCTTGCAGCTAAGATGGACGATAAAGATTACCGTGTATACTGCCTGTGCGGCGATGGTGAGATCCAGGAAGGTCAGATCTGGGAGGCAGCAATGTTTGCCGGACACAGAAAGTTGGATAATCTCGTAGTGATCGTGGACAACAACGGTTTACAGATTGACGGTAAGGTTGAAGATGTATGCTCTCCTTATCCGATAGACAAGAAGTTTGAGGCTTTCAATTTCCATGCAATCAATATTGACGGAAATGATATGGATCAGATCGCGGCAGCGATGAAAGAAGCCAGAGAGACAAAGGGGATGCCCACTGCCATTATCATGAAGACGGTAAAGGGCAAAGGAGTATCCTTTATGGAGAATAATGCCGGATGGCACGGAAAAGCTCCCAATGATGAGGAGTATGCGATCGCTATGGCAGACCTTGATAAGATCGGAGCAGAACTGGGAGGTGCAAACTAATGGCTGATGTTAAGAAAATCGCGACAAGAGAAAGTTATGGTAATGCACTTGCCGAGTGCGGTGCAAAATATCCCAATTTGGTTGTACTGGATGCCGACCTTGCAGGCGCGACCAAAACAGGCGTTTTCAAGAAGGCATTTCCGGAGCGCCATATCGACTGCGGTATCGCAGAGTGTAATATGACCGGTATCGCGGCAGGACTTGCGACCTGCGGCAAGATTCCTTTTATCAGTTCTTTTGCAATGTTTGCGGCAGGACGTAACTTCGAGCAGGTGAGAAACTCCATCGGCTACCCTCATCTGAATGTAAAGATCGGAGCTACCCATGCAGGTATTACGGTTGGTGAAGACGGAGCTACCCATCAGTGTAATGAGGATATCGCGCTGATGAGAACGATTCCCGGCATGACGGTGATCGTCCCTTCCGATGATGTTGAGGCGAAGGCAGCTGTGGAAGCGGCGATCAATTATGTGGGACCTGTGTATCTCCGATTCGGACGTGCAGCGGTTCCGGTAATCAACGATAAGCCTGAGTACAAGTTTGAGATCGGCAAAGGTGTTGTGCTGAAGGAAGGCAAGGATGTGACGATCATCGCAACCGGCACATGCGTATCCGGCGCTCTGGAAGCGGCAGATAAGCTGGCAGCTGACGGTATTGACGCGGAAGTAATCAATATCCATACAATCAAACCGCTTGACAATGAGCTTGTGCTTGCTTCCGCAAAGAAGACAGGTAAGGTCGTGACGGCGGAAGAGCATTCCGTGATCGGTGGTCTCGGCAGCGCTGTATGTGATCTGCTCAGTGAGAAGCAGCCGACTAAGGTATGTAAGATCGGCATGTATGATGTATTCGGTGAATCCGGTACAGCGGGCGGTCTGCTTGAGAAATATGGACTGGACGGAAACGGTATCTATGCGAAAGTAAAAGCTTTTGTTCAGGAGTAAACGGGAGAAGCTATGGAGATCATTATTTCACCTTCGATTCTGGCTGCTGACTTTAATATACTGGGACAGCAGATTAAAGAGGTAGAGAGATCAGGTGCAAAATATCTGCATATCGATGTGATGGACGGGATGTTTGTCCCGTCCATATCCTTTGGTATGCCTGTTATACGATCGATTAGAAAAAATACAGATCTGATTTTTGATGTGCATCTGATGATAGAACAGCCCATGCGCTATTTGGAGGAGTTTGCAGATTGCGGAGCCGATATGATCACATTCCATCTGGAAGCCGCAGGAGACCATGTGGAGGAGACGATCGACAGGATCCATGCGCTTGGTTGCAAGGCAGGGCTTTCGATCAAGCCGGCAACGCCGGTATCGGTTGTCGAGCCTTATGTGGAGAAACTGGATATGATCCTGATCATGACGGTGGAGCCGGGATTCGGCGGTCAGAAATATATTGAGAGCTCTACCGAAAAGATTCGGCAGATGAGACAGATTGTGACGGAGCATGGACTGGAGACAGATATTCAGGTTGATGGCGGCATTACCGTCGACAACGTTTCCGTTGTAAAAGAGGCGGGAGCCAATGTCATTGTGGCGGGCAGCGCTGTATTTAAAGGAGATATTGCCAGTAATGTGAAACGCCTGATGTAGAGGGCATTTCACTGAAAATTTGTGGTCAAAAACAGTAGTTTTGCGACTGTAAATATTGTATAATAAAAAAGTTAATAGATGATATGATGCAGGGGCAGACAGAGGAGCAAAGGATGAAGCTGATTCGCAGTATTGCAGCAGGAGTGATGTATCGTGTGCAGCAGTATTTGAACGATATAGGGCAACAGGAGCTTTTTTGTGCTGCCCCTGAACTGTCGGATGCGATTGAGGAGATGGATGTGGAGGCACTCGATCTGCTGGAGCAGGAGGAAAAGCGTGCTGACGGATCATATTACCGGTTGATCACGTTGCTCGGAGGGACGCCGGCGGGTCAGACACTTCTGGATCTGACCTGTGCAGTGATGCTGCATCCGAAGTTTGGCACATTACTCAAAACGTGGCGAGGGCATCTGGTCACGCCGGAGTTCGCATATTTCATGGAAAATGAAGATACGCCTACATACGATATGTTGTATGCATTACATAGAGCCGCATCACGGATCCTGATATCGGAGGAAGAGGCAGAGCCTTTCTTTTATCAGGAATTTTTTGCCGATAACCGCCTGTTCGGATATCTGAACGGAAGCATAGAGATCGACAGCAGACTGGAGCATGCCGCGGAGATGTTCCGGCCGGATGCAGATGGCAGGGAATTGTCACCTCTTACGATCCGGGCAGAGCAGTGCTTTGAGTTGCAGAAAATATACGAGACAAGGACGGAAGATGTCTGGATCAGAGGCAACAGAGGATGCGGGAAAAAACATTTGGTTAAGCATATGCTCTGTAGATGTAACAGGCAGATGGTGTTTGCGGATGCAGCATATA
>JALFTO010000223.1 GCA_022779165.1 Lachnospiraceae bacterium | reverse complement strand
TCTTTTGTATATTCAATATTGCTTCCGTCGATCTGCTTGGAGTTAATCTTGCTCTTCAGCACATCCTCCGACTGCTTGGCTGAACGCGACTTCTTATCATCCGCAGACCACCGTTTTGCCTTTGCTTTCATCTGCGACTTGGTGAGCGGCTTCTCGGACGGCTTAGCGGCATATGTCTCAGACGTCTTGGGACTGTCGGCATCCCACTTCTTCGCCCGCTCTTCCATCTCTTCCCTGGTGAGCGACGTGATCTTAGGCTTCGTCGCGCTCTGATCCTCTTCTAAGGGTTCCTGCGGATCCCATTTCTTAGCCCGTGACTCCATCTGATCCTTGGAGAGTTCCTTGATCCCTTTTCTCTTCGCTGCATAAGTATCGGAGTTTTCCGGATCATTGATATCCCATTTCTCGACATTCTTCAGCATTTCATCTTTGGTAAGCTCTGTGCCGCCGAGATCCTTGATGGTTCTCGCATATTTGGTCTTCTTGTAGTTGTTGGCAACCGTGTCCTTCTCTTCCGCCCATGCATCCAGCGAACTTTCAATTCCCGGCCAGTTGATGCACAACATTTCCCGGTAACCGATCGTCGTCGTCTCCACAAGCAGTTCACTCTTCTCCGCATTCAGTTCGCCATACTGCTTACTCATGACGGTGCAGCCGGTGAAGGCATAGATGCGGATCGGCACCTTGCCGTCCCGGTAACGGCACACAAAGAGCAGTACCGGAAGCAGCAGCTCCGTACCGTTTGCAAGCGGATCGACATAATCCACTCCGACATAGCGCTCCACCTGAAACGTAAATGGCTTGGAGATCGGTTTCCTGCGCATATGAACATAGTCGTTCAGGCCGCCCTCCTGGATCAGCTCATATTCATTTTCGTACTGGAATACCCGTACCGCCCGGCAGGGGAGGTCGATCGCTCCTTCCACGCGGATAAAGAAATTAAAGCCCGGCAACGGGTTTAACCCTTCATTCATGACAAGGATATTTCCTGACTCCCCGGACTTTCTTGAAGTGTTCTCAATTGCCATAACGTTTCCTTCCTATCTGTTTGGCTTCATGTCAAAGATGCTCTTCTCTTTCTGTTTCTTCGAGGGATTGATGCTCTTATTGATCTCCGAGATCTCGCTGCACCATTTCCGCCTGCTCATGTGGTCGAGTTTCATGACCTCGTCCATGCTCCAGTGGAAATAGTAGGAAATAAAGGACATTTCCTTATACAGCTCCTCCTGCGGATACAGCGTTATCCCTCCTGCGTAAAATTTAGCGGCACCCGGAAGCGCTTGCCGCAGTCGGGACATACGACCTCCATCGTCGGCGGCTCGATATCATTGATGCGCTGATACATATCCTGCAAGAATGCCAGATCGGCGGTAAACAGTTTCTCGATCAGTGTGGCGGATACCATCTCCACGCCTTCCAGTTCCGTGACCACCTTGCTCAGGATCACGATCGTCAGGAAGGAAGGGTTGCTTAAGACCCTGGGATCCCTCGTTGCGCTGATCTCGTCCCCCGCCGTGGCGAGACGCATCTTTCCTTTCCGGTGCAGTTCTCCCGCTCCGTCCATATATCCCTTCGGTAATGTAAATTCAAATACGGTTTCCATACGCTCTTTCCTTTCCGATGATTCCTTTTTTAGTATATTTTCCCTATCTAATCAGCCTGATGCTGTCATATTCTCTTTTATGTTCTGTAATGATCGTTTTCTATCTTTTTTCACTGTCTGTACTCTCCGGACCGCCGTATAACGATCCATTCAAGCGCCCGTGCGAGAACACCTTCGGGCTGCGCGGAACTTCCGCGCAGCCCATCGGCGCCGGTCATACGACCGTTTCCTTTTCCCTAGTTCGGGATAATCAATTCTTCGTATGCAATCTCAACACTCTCGATTGCCACGTCACTTGTCTTTGCATCCAGATCGGGTGCGTTGTACTTTGTTACCCAGGCATTTGTCAGGATCCATACACGGGTACCTGTGATCGCTACCGCATTCTGCTGCGGTGCACCGCCGTTGATGTCGATCAGTTCGATCTGCACATCATTACGGGGAATCTCACCTCTCACCTCACTGACACACTCCTGAATCCATGTCTTGAACGCGCTGTCCAATGTATAGCCGAGCTTCAATGTTACGTTTCCGTGCTTCACCAGTCCGGGAATCTTCACGGGAGCAAGGCTGCCGGCATTTCCCTGGCGGAATTCAATGACGTCCACAGATGCTTCCACTCCTGTCACTTCACTGAATGCTGCGGTTCCGGAAATCTTTGCCACCGTAACAAGGAAGTTCATCTTAGTCAACGGATACGCAAGGTTTTTGCCATCACTTTCATATGTTGCCATGATTCATTTCTCCTTTTTCGTTTATTTTAAGTGGTATCTGCTCTCTTTCCCTGCAGTTTAGCCTTCTGCTTCTCCGCCTTCACCGCCTGCTTCCGCTGTGTGCTGTGTCACACGGAAGATTACGAATTCAGCCGGGCGGGACGGTGCAATACCGATGTTACAGATCAATCTGCCGTTCATGATGTCGTCTCTGCTCATCGTGGAAGGTCCGATCTCCACGAAGTAGCCCTCGGAAGGTGAGGAACCTGCCAGCATACCGTTTCTCCACAGACTGTCTAAGAAGGACGTCACCGTCATGCTGACTCTCTGCCACAATGTCGCATCGTTGGGCTCGAATACCACCCAGTTGGTGCTTGCCTTGATGCTCTCCTCCACGAAGATGAACAGACGTCTCACGTTGACATACTTGAATGCGCTGTTGGAACTTGCTGTTCTTGCACCCCATACACGGATTCCCTGTCCGGGCAGTGCACGGATCAGGTTGACGCCCTCGGGATTCAGGATATCCTGCTCACCCTTGGTGTAGTTCACCTTCAGTCCTGTACAGAATACGGTCTCATTCGCGGGAGCCTTATGTACGCCTCTTGCGATATCGGTTCTGGAGTAAACACCGAGAACCGCGCCTGAAGGGGGTACAAAATCTGCTTTATTGGAAGCTCTGTCGAATACCTGGATCCACGGGTGGTACATTGCCGCATAGGTGGAATCGATCATGTTTCTGTACTCGATCAGATCTTTGGTCTTGTACATATCCTTCGGCATATCAAATACGGCGAAGCGGCTCTTTAAGTTCTCGCAGTGTGCCACGAGCGCTACAACTACCTCGGGAATCGTGATGCCGGGAATTGCCATCATGCTGACTATCTGGTTCTCGAGGAAAGACTGGATACCGGTACGCTTGCCGGGTCCGTTATCCTCGCCGATAAAGGTTGCTGCGGTCACCTTGGAGATGGATCCGTCACTGCCTCCCTCCAGTGT
>JALFTO010000024.1 GCA_022779165.1 Lachnospiraceae bacterium | reverse complement strand
CGGTTCCGGCAAGACCAGAGTATTGACACATCGCATTGCATACCTGATCGACCGGTGCAGTGTACAGCCGTGGAATATTCTGGCAATCACTTTTACCAACAAAGCGGCGGGGGAGATGAGAGAGAGGGTAGATAATCTGGTTGGCTTTGGAGCGGAGCAGATCTGGGTATCCACCTTTCACGCAATGTGTGTCCGTATTCTCAGACGTTATATTGACAGACTCGGGTATGACAATCATTTTACCATATATGATACGGACGACCAGAAGACCGTGATGAAGGACATCTGCAAGCGGCTTCAGATCGATACCAAGATGTTGAAGGAGAGGGCAATTCTCAGCGCGATTTCCTCCGCGAAGAATGAATGTATTTCACCGCTTGAATATGAGAGTACAGCGTTTGACTTTACAGCCCGCAGGATCGCGGAGGTATATAAAGAGTATCAGCGTGTGCTGAAAAAGAATAATGCGTTGGATTTTGATGATCTGCTGGTAAAGACGCTGGAGCTATTCAAATCATGTCAGGATGTACTGGAATCGTATCAGCAGCGTTTCCGGTATATCATGGTGGATGAGTACCAGGATACAAATACCGTACAGTTTGAACTGATCCATCTGCTGGCCGGACGCAGCCGGAATCTGTGTGTGGTCGGTGATGACGATCAGTCGATCTACAAATTCCGCGGGGCAAATATCCGCAACATTCTTGATTTTGAAAAGGTGTATCCTGACGCTTGTGTCATAAAACTGGAGCAGAATTACCGTTCCACCCAGAATGTGCTGGATGCGGCGAATAGTGTGATCCGCAACAATGTCGGAAGGAAGGATAAGGCTCTGTGGACGGACAAAGGAGCAGGCAGTCCGTTGCATTTCCATCAGTTTGATACCGCCTATGATGAGGCGGAATACATTGCCGATGACATCAGACGCAAGAAGCGGGATGGCGTGGCGGATTACGGACAATGCGCGGTGTTGTTTCGGACGAATGCTCAGGCACGTCTGGTTGAGGAACGTTTCGTGGTATCGGGCATTCCCTATGATGTAGTGGGCGGTGTGAATTTCTATGCGAGGCGTGAGATCAAGGACATCCTCGCTTATTTGAAGACGATAGACAACGGCAGCGATGATGTTGCGGTCAAGAGGATCATCAATGTTCCCAAGAGAGGAATCGGCGCAACGACGATCACAAGAGTCCAGGAGTATGCCGACGGACGGCAGATCAGTTTCTACGATGCGCTCAGAGAGGCCAATCAGATTATGACCATCGGTAAGAGCGGTGCAAAACTGAATCCCTTTGTGCTGATGATACAAGCATTCCGCGGGAAACAGGAATATTTGGGTCTTACGGAACTGATTCAGGATGTGATCGATACGACAGGCTACGTGGAACTTTTGAAAGAATCGGACGAGGACGATGCTGAGGAGCGTATCGAGCATATCGAAGAATTTATCAATAAGGCAATTGCTTTTGAGGAGAGCCATGATGAGCCGACGCTCAGTGAGTTCCTGGAGGAAGTGGCGCTGGTTGCCGATATCGACGGGGTGTCGGAGGATGACAACAAAGTCCTGCTGATGACACTGCACAGCGCGAAAGGACTGGAATTTCCGCATGTGTATATGGCGGGAATGGAGGACGGCGTATTCCCGAGTTATATGACGATCACGGCGGACGATCCGGATGAGATCGAGGAGGAGAGACGCCTTGCCTATGTGGGAATCACGAGAGCTAAGGACGATTTGACACTGACATGCGCCAGATCCCGCATGATGCACGGTGAGACACAGTATAATCCGGTGAGCCGGTTCTTAAAAGAGATTCCGGTGGATTTGCTGGATCACAAGGTTCCTGAGACAAGACGCAGGGATCAGGTGGAATACAGGGAAGATTCCTATGAGAGGAGCCACTTTAAAGCCAAACCATTTGGCGGCAGTGAGGGCGCAGGATTCGGTGGTGCGAAAAGGATGGATACGGTTTCTACACTTGGCAGTGGCATCGGTGCAACGAGACCGGCACAGGATCCCAGATGGAAGCCGAGAGCGGTGACAGCACCTAAGCGCACGGCGGAGGAGAATCGACCGTATTTCACCAAGAACGCAGCGGCGAAAGGGGCACTTGCAGGGATACAAAAGGGTGCATCGATCGGCGGCAAGCCGGATTATGAAGTGTCAGACAGAGTGCGTCATATCAAGTACGGTGAGGGAACCGTGATGAAGCTGGAGGAGGGACCGAGAGATTATCAGGTGACAGTAGATTTCGACACTGCGGGAACCAAGGTCATGTATGCCGGCTTTGCCAAGCTTAAGAAAGTGTAGTCATTTTTGGAATTTATAGAAATTTTCATAGTAAAAACGACAGAAAAGTGGTATAGTATTATCAGACGGCCTAATGATTGGCTGTGATGGCAATATTTACATTGATTTTAACAGGAGAAAGGTGGTTTCTATGAATAGATGGGATGAGGTACTTAACGTAAAAAAACTGCAGGAGCTGCTCGGCAAGAAGGAGGAAGAGGAGAAGAAGAGTTCTCCGGTCTGCCTGATCCTTGGAGTGGTGCTTGTGGTTGCAGTGATCGCAGCGATTGCATATGCAGCATACCGCTATTTCACACCGGATTATCTGGAAGACTTTGAAGACGATTTCGAAGATGACTTCGATGATGATTTCTTTGATGATGAGGAGGAGAGCAGCGCTTCCGGGCAGGAGAAAGATACAGCTGACGAGAGCGGATCTGAGGATAAGCCTGAGGAATAGGATGATTCCGGTGCGACTCATTTTCAGAAACGGCGTGAGCTGTTTATTTGGGAGTGCGCAGAATTTGTATTTTGATGACAGAGAGATTGCGGAATGCATGTGCATTCCGTTTTTTCTTATACCGATTATTAACAGCAGGAGAGAGATCAATGAAAAAAGGTCAGATTACAGAAGGTATTGTGGAACGTGTCCAGTTTCCGAACAAGGCGGTTGTGCGATGTGAGGATGGCGGGATCTGTGTGGTAAAAAATGCTCTTCCGGGGCAGAAGCTTTCCATTGCAATTAATAAAGTCAGGAAAGGGAAAGCCGAGGGCAGGATCCTTGAGGTGCTTGCACCGGGAGAAGGAGAAAGAGAAAATGCATGTCCGCATTTCGGCGTCTGCGGGGGCTGTAATTATCAGACGCTGCCCTACGAGACACAGCTTGCTCTGAAGGAAGGTCAGGTGAAGGCGCTGCTTGAGCCTGTGCTGCAGAAACAGACGGAAGCCTATGTCTGGGAGCCGATCCACAGAAGCCCTGATGTTTACGGTTACCGCAATAAGATGGAATTCTCCTTCGGAGACGGCTATAAGGATGGACCGTTGGAGCTTGGCATGCATAAGCGCGGTGGTTTTTATGATATTGTCACGGTCTCGGACTGTCAGATCGTGGACGAAGATTACCGGAAGATTTTGAAAACTGTGCTGGAATATTGCAGGGAGCAGGGCTTTTCTTTTTATCACAGACTGCGCCACACGGGATATCTCCGCCATCTGCTTGTCAGAAAGGCAGTTAAAACCGGTGAGATTCTGATCGCACTTGTGACGACAACTCAGGAGAGCCATGATCTGACCGGGCTGAAAGATGCACTGCTTTCGCAGCCGCTCAATGGCAGGATTACGGGAATCGTCCATACGGAGAATGATTCCGTGGCGGATGCGGTGAAAAGTGATGCGAGTCATATTCTGTACGGACAGGACTATTTCTATGAGGAGCTTTTGGGCATGAAATTCCGCATCTCCCAGTTTTCCTTTTTCCAGACGAACAGCCGTGGCGCGGAAGTGCTGTATCGCACCGCCAGAGAGTTTATCGGTGATGTGGGCAGGGACGAGCAGGGCAATCCGGACAAGGTGCTCTTTGACCTGTACAGCGGAACAGGGACAATCGCGCAGATGATGGCGCCCGTGGCGAAAAAGGTGATCGGCGTGGAGATTGTGGAGGAAGCGGTGGAAGCGGCCAGGGAAAATGCGGAGTTGAACGGTTTACATAACTGCGAATTCCTGGCAGGCGATGTATTGAAGGTTCTGGATGATATCGAGGAGAAGCCGGATTTCATTATCCTGGATCCTCCTCGTGACGGCATCCATCCCAAGGCGCTTGGCAAGATCATTGCCTACGGTGTGGACAGGATCCTGTACATCTCCTGCAAGCCGACCAGCCTGGCGCGTGACCTGGAGATCTTCCTGGAGCGGGGATACCATGTGGAGCGCGTGACTACGGTCGATATGTTCCCCGGGACGGTGCATGTGGAGACGGTGGTTCTTTTGTCCAAATAGAAAGCTAATGATTATATAGAAGTTGATTTAGATTTGGATGAACTGGATATAGGATAATAAATCCTAACTCTTTCATACATAAATGATTTTATGTGCCAGATGGTATTTTTAGGCATTTTATGGTATGTTTAAAAATAAGGGGAGAAAATCTGCGTCTAAATAGTTAATATGTTTTATTATGCCCGCAAAGAGGGGCATATATCTTGACAATCAACTTCTCATAATGAGAATTATCCCTTCTGAAAATGATGGATTCCTGTTTGTCACGCTTGATTTTTCCTTCCTTGATCAACTGCTCTTTTTCTGCACAAATACGCTCCAGAAGGGCGGAAGCAGGTTCATCGGAAGGGTCTTGCGTAACAAGTTTGCCTTGGACTGCATCTTGTAAGATGGATTTTTTAAGCAGATTAGGAAACTGGGTGTTCAAATCATTCAGTCGTTTTTCTGCCTGCGCATATTTATCTAAGAAAGGCTCGAATTCTTTTATCTTACTAACGATTCTGTGTTGTTCAGATAGCGGTGGCAGTGGAAACAGCAAAGAGTGTAAAGCATTTGCCGAAAGCCCCTGTATGCCAATACCTTTTCCACCAATCCATCCTGCGTGTTTATAGAGGAAAAAGATGTAGTAATAGTATTCTGTACATATCTCAGAATAAGAACGCAATCTGTGAATATGGTTTTGAATCCTAATATCTGTATCGTACGGCCAGATTGCAGCACGCCCAATATCTCCACCCTCGCAAACAAGCAAATCACCTTTGGTAGCGGTGCATTTCTCAATTTCCGATTCAGAAAAATACATTTCTCTCAGAGTGTCAATTTCAAACCTATTCCAGTAAAGATTGGATGTTGTGATGTATGTAAGCAACTTACCAGAACGATTGGAAGCATTCAAAGTTTTGCCAGTATTATGATGAAAAATTTCTCCTAACCTCACCCATTCCCAACTCTGCGGTATCTCAAACGGCACTTCATCTGCAATACATACCGGCTCATTCTTGCCGACCTTCTCATAAGGCAAATTATGAATTCTAATTTTGTTGCATATTTGCTTTAATATATATGCTGAGTCAAAAAGTGGAGCACCTACATATTACAGCAGGGATTTTATGGGATTTTTTCCTTGACAGGGTGCATTTTGTGATGGATATCAAAAATGTGTATCTGGCAGAAGACACCGTGAGAAATCTATAAAAGATTTTTTTGGCAACAGAAAGACATGAAAAATGATAAAATTAAAATTTATCTCGGTGAAAAGCAATCTCACCGAGGTTCATTTGTTTTTTGGGAAATGGATTATTGACTACATGGAATAGAAATCATATAATCTATTTATGCAATGCATAAAGGGGAGAGCTATGGAAGCAAGAGAAGAATTGAGAAAATTAAGAGAAAGTACTGGCATGAATAGAAAAGAATTTTGTGAATACTTTGAAATTCCTTACATGACGGAAACAGACTGGGAATTAGGGAATAGAAGGGTTCCGCAGTATCTTTTGCGGTTGATGTCATATAAGATTCAAATGGAGAAGCTGTCTGATAAAAGAATCGAGAATGGCAAGGAAATATAGCTGGTAAGTAATGCAACGGTAATTGTGCAACAGCCTGTTGCACAATTTGTAGGAGGATAAGTGTACAGATGGCAAAGAATAGAATTATTACAGTTCAGAATATTCCGGTTACTGTGTCTTTTGAGGATGCGGATGACTACATATGCATTACAGATATGGCAGCAGCAAAATCAGATAATTCGCGTGCTGCGGATGTTATAAAAAACTGGATTAGAAGTAGAAATACATTGGAGTTCTTAGGAACATGGGAACAAATATATAATCCCAATTTTAAAGTGGTCGAATTCGACCACTTTAAACAAGAGGCTGGATTGCATACATTTACATTAAGTGTGACCGACTGGGTGAATAATACAAATGCAGTAGGAATTTATGTAAAAAGAGGGCGATATGGTGGTACATATGCGCATAAAGATATTGCTTTTGAATTTGCATCAGCAATTAGCCCAGTATTTAAGCTGTATCTTATTAAAGAGTTTCAAAGATTAAAAGAGAAAGAAAATGATTTGCAGAAATTGGAATGGGATGCGAAGAGATTTCTTTCCAAGAATAATTATTTGATACAGACAGATGCTGTAAAAAATTATTTAATTCCGGTATGCAATTACCGAGAAGATTTACAATGGCTTCCTTATGCAGAAGAGGCAGATTTACTAAACGTAGCATTGTTTGTTTTTACTGCAAAAGCATGGAGAGATGCTAATCCGGGGCTTGCTAGGAAAAGGAAAGATGGATAGATTTATGGCTTTAAAGGAAATTGCGGAATATCAGCTTCGAGTTTTAATTGAAGCTGAAAAAATTAATAATAGAATAGAGGAATAATAAAGTCTTATGTTCGGATCAATGAGATGCGGTTGAAATATAGTTGGAACGTATATATAATTTTATTGAAACGATAACTGGAGCAAGCAAAGCGAGAGATACAAATGAAAAGAACGAAAAAAGAAACGTTATTAAGAATTGTTATTCTGTTTATCGGATTGGTGATAGCACATTTTGGAGTAACGCTATTTTTGTTGTCGAATCTGGGAGCCGATCCGTTCAATGTTCTGATTCAGGGATTATTTCGCAGCGTTACTGAGGCAACAGGCTGGAGCTTTATCAGCCATGGAAATGTTCATCAAGTGATCTGTTTCCTGATCATTCTGATTTTATTGATTGTAGACAGAAGTTACATAAAGATCGGCACGATTATCTGTATGTTCTGTGGTGGTCCGATCATTGATTTCTTTACCTGGCTGATTACATTTGTGTTCGGAGAAACATATCCACTTGCTGTGAAGATTTTTATGCTGGTACTTGGATGTGTAATCCTTGCATTTGGCATGACGATCGTAATCAAATCGGATGCCGGAACGGGTCCTAACGATCTGGTTGCAATCGTAATAAGTGATAAAAGTAAGATTCGTTTCGGAATTATGAGAATTATCGTTGATTTTACATTTGTGCTGATTGGGGCGCTCCTTGGCGGTATATTCGGAGTAGGAACCATTGTCTGTGCATT
The DNA here is from genome assembly GCA_022779165.1 of Lachnospiraceae bacterium. Lineage (GTDB taxonomy): Bacteria > Bacillota > Clostridia > Lachnospirales > Lachnospiraceae > VSOB01. Next base: position 3,837 of record JALFTO010000024.1, on the reverse strand, counting down.
TTTGGTGGGACCGGTTGCAGATTTCTTTTTGCCAAAGAATGAAAAAATCATCAATCGTATTCTTATGAAATTCTAATATTGAGTATTTAGCACCGGTCCAAGCAGTATTCGGCAAAGGGAGAGAGACGCAGGTTGCAAGCAAAAAAATATTTGCAGCAACCATTGCAGCGTCAACTCTGAGCAGACTTCTCATCGGAGCGCTGAATGTAAAATGTACGGCGTACGTTCCCTGTTTTACGGCTCCGTTTATGTCAAATGATAAGCCTCTGGCTGCAGTAATCTGTATGGTATTTTCATTTGTTGTGGCCTTTGTATTTGCAGTGATCGGGAATAAGTTTGACAAAAAGCAAGAGACGGCAATGTAGTAAAGAGGATTGCGGATCGGCCCGGCAGGAAAGTTCTGCCGGGCAGACGCAAGACGGAGAAATCGGATCGTTATCAGACTAAGCCGTTCCCGGTTTCATGTACCGGTATTTCTCTGTGATTTCGGTCAGATTTCCATCGTCCACCAGGATACCGTCATTTATGATGAGCAGTCTCTCGCAGAGTTCCTGAATGTCGCTGAGGTCGTGCGTTGTGAGGAGCACAGTGGTTTTTTTGACCCGGTTGATTTCCTTGATAAATTCGTGGAGTGCATACTTGGCTTCAAAGTCAAGCCCGATCGTCGGTTCGTCGAGAAAGAGTACCTTCGGGGAATGGAGCATGGCGGCTGTCAGGTCTCCTTTTACCCGCTGTCCCAGTGACATTTGCCGAACAGGCTTATCCAGAAGTGCCCCGATTCCGAGGATGGAGTTCATGACCTCAAGTGTTTCCCGGTATTCCTTTTTGTCAATTCTGTAAATGTGGCGGAGAAGTTCAAAGGTCTCTTCCAGACGCAGATCCCAGTTGAGCTGGGTGCGCTGCCCGAATACGACACCGATCTCACGGACGACGTCCTTTCGGTATTTCGTGATATTTCGCCCGTCGATCAGTACTTCGCCCGAGGTCGGAGTCAGGATTCCCGTCATCATCTTGATTGTGGTACTTTTGCCGGAACCGTTCGGACCGATAAATCCGACGATCTCTCCCTTACCCACATGGAAATCCAGTCCGTTTACGGCTTTTATGATCTTTTTTTCATTCCGGACAAGAGCCTTCAGCGTCCCGCCGAGTCCTTTTCCTTTTTGCGTAACGTGATATTCTTTATAAAGATTGCTTACTGTTATCATAGATTCCTTTCTGTCAGTTTCCTGCACTTTCATATTGTTTTAAACCTGTCTGAAATACAAAACCGGTTATCAGCATCGTGATAATCCCAACGCCCAATGTGATCCATACACCCATGTTTCCGGTAGAAAAAGAGTGCTCTATGCCAAGAAGCTCCGACGTCGGATAGAAGGATACCCAGCCGATCGGGATGAGAAAGGTCAGGATCAGCTGCAGGGATTCCGGGTACATGGACAGCGGGTACATGGTGGTCTTGTCGAAGATCTCCTGCGTGAACTGTCCGAAATCGTTGGCACTCTTTGTCCAGAAGGAGGTCGAGCCCAGCAGGATGTAGATGCCGCCGCGGATCAGGACTGCGCCGGTGAGCATGACGAGGATCCCGACAACATTGGTAACAGTGAACGGAAAGTCCGTCTTCACACACCCATAGAGGAAAACCAGAATGCCGGGGATGAGGTCGGTGAGTCCAAAAACATTGATATTCGTGAAGAAGAACTGATACAGGACGCTCATCGGTCTTGTGAGGAAGCGGTCAAATTCCCCTTCGATCACGTAAAATCCCATAAACCAGCCCTGTACAAAAAAGATCATCGAGAGGGCATGGGAGATCACGGAAATCCCGTAGAGAAATGCAAGCTGTCCGTAGTTCCAGCCGTTGATCTCACCAAACTGTTCCACGGCGAATCGGATGGCGGCAAAACCGAGCAGGAACTGGATCGGGTTGGAGAGCAGCCAGCCGAGAATATTGGATGGATACTCTACGATCGTGAGCAGTGCCATTTTTATGCTGTATATTGTGACGCTGAGATAATGCGCCAAAGTCGAATATGTTTTTTTGATACTCATATCATCCTCCTTGAACCAGAACTTTTTTCAGGCTCTTTCCGGAAAGAATATAGAATAATGCTCCGAGGACGAGAACCCATGAAAGCTGTATCAGCATACGGCTGTAGATTTCCGCGTTCGATGCGCTTCCGATATAGATATCAAGCGGAAGCTGATAGATGTATACAAACGGCAGCAGGTTCAGAATGCCCGCGAGCCGTTTCGGGAAGAACCAGATCGGAATGATGCTTCCTGACAGAAGGCGGATCAAATGTTTTTTTGCCTGATAAAGGGGATCCATCGAGATCGCCGTGAATGCCCACATGCCGAAGATTGCCGCCAGCAGCCAGTTGATTGCCATCGACAGAATGACGCTTGCCGCAAACAACGGAATTGCCGACAATGACACGATGGCTGGGAATCTGATTAGCAGGCTTCCCAGCAAAAGGATCGGAAGAAGATTCTGAATGAGCAGCGCTGTGATGCTTCCGAGATCTTCTGCGAGAAACATACCGAAGATATTTACGGGACGCATGAGATCGATAGCGATCGTTCCCTTTTCCACGCTTTCCTGGATGCGCCTTTCGACCCCTGTGATGAATAACACTGAGAGTACCGAGGACATGATCGTGTAGGTCATCATACTGTCTGCGGTGATGCCGTTTCCAAAGGCTTTGTCTTGGAACAGCGCTCTCCAGAAAAAGGAAGTGGTGATCATGATGATCGTTTGCATCAGAATGTTGCCATATACTTCAAATTTATAGGTAAAGCTGCGTATGATACGGGTTTTGTAGACAAACAGATACTTGCTAAACATGGATTTGTCCTCCCTTTCTGAGCTGTCTGGGCGTGATCCCCGTGATTTCCTTAAAGGTCTTGGCAAAGAAACTCGTTCCGCCAAAGCCCGTCTCCTGAGCGATCTTTGTGATCGGCATATCAGTTTCCTGCAGAAGCTCAATGCCCTTTGCGACGCGGTAGTGTCTGATATAATCGATCGGAGTGGTGCCTACATATTTTTGGAACAGCTTTGCGCAGGACGTCTTGCCCACCCCACCTGCCAGACAGAGATCATGAAGCGTGATGGATTCGCTGTAATGCTCCTGGATATAGGTGATCATTCTCTTGATGAGCTCAAGGCCGCCATCGTATCTATGGGTAGTTACAGGGAGCTCGGGAATATTGTCATACAGAAGCTGCCAGATGTCGCAGACTGCTTTCAACATCTCAAATTCGGAATCCTTTTGCCCGGAAAGCTCATAGAGCAGGCTCAATTTACCGAGCAGATTTCCTTCCCAGGGTGTGCTCTCGTGCAGAAGCAGATAGGGCACAGACGGGTTGGAAATGATGGGATGTACAAATTTTTCTTCCATATGCTTTGAGGCACACAGGAGCATCGGATGAAAAATGATGCAGTCCAGTTCACAGTCTTCTTCTCCGGGAATCAGCAGATGAAGTTGTTTTGCGTTTACAAAGATTCCTTCCCCTTCATTCATTTTGACGGTACAGTCGTTCAACTGATAGAAGGCACTCCCTTTCCTGATATAGATGAATTCGAGGTCGCTGTGCCAGTGGATCGTCATTCCCGGCAGAATCCAATTTGCCGGAATATAGTTCCGTCTGCAAAAAAGCGGAAAATCAGGATTATCGTAACGGATGCTTTCCGAACCGTCCTCCTTGATATCCGGAATGTCTGAATATCTGGGGCCGTAGTCCGCTGTCATCTCTTCCAACATGTGTTTGCACCTCCAAATCCTTCGTGATTATGCAATCATATCACACTTTTGTGGTGGATAATATCACTTTTTA
>JALFTO010000023.1 GCA_022779165.1 Lachnospiraceae bacterium | reverse complement strand
GCCTTCTTCACGACCCTGCCTAAGCAATCTCTGCTCGATTTCATACGCTTTCATATATGCAAGCCCCACTTCCTTGTCGCACTTCACCTGTGTTACCATCTCATGAAGTTCTCTGAGCTCCGGCGTCACAGCGTTCTCCGCGCGGGTGTCCTCCATGTAATGAAGAAGCTGTTTAAGCGCCTCCGGCGGGTTACCCTCCGTGCCCTTGGTATACAAAAACAGCGTCTTTGCGCCGTCATCATACGGCATATCCGGAACTTCCTCGCACTTGCTCGATATCGTATAGACCATGCGGTTCAAGCCAAACGGATCATACGTTGTGATGAAGATAACAACCACATTCCTTAACGCGCTGTACTCCATTCCTCGGGCAAGACTTCCCGCATCGATCTTCGCGTGGTAGAATCGCACCCGCCTCGGCAAAGATTTGACATCCTCTGCGCTGCTGTTTTGATCCGGCTCAAGATCAACAATATCACCGCCATGCTCGTCAAGACAGACATCAAGACGGATGCCACGTCTGTCCGTGTTTTCCCCGGGATAGGCTTTCTGCGCAGCAATGCTCAGTGTCCCGATCTCACGCCCGAGGATTGTTGTCAAAACTCTTTTTGAGAATCTGAGTCCCACCACGGGATGGATGATCATCTGGTTCGTCAGGAAATCCTCTATGAGATCGAGTTCCTCGATAGGACGCATGGTTACTGCCTGCCGTGTTCTGTCTGTTTCATTTCTCATTTGTTCCTCCTTTTTCCGCACGGAATATATGAGGAATCGACGACGCCTTTGATATCGATATCACAATACGCCCGCCGTTCTCCGCTTCCGTGCTTATGCGTTTGTTGTTGGGTATTAAGCACAGAATTCGTTGAATAGCGGGAGACTTCCCTGTAAGACGGCTATGTATCAGCCGGAGAATCAAAGAACTTATGCTTTGCACTCATCATAGCACAATATATGTTTTATTACAAGTATTCTTATCACAAAATTGTATTTATTTCTCAAAAAATTATCCTATTCTTCCACCCCGACTGCATACACTACACAGCTTTCCCAGTCCTGCCTTCGCACAATCAGATAATCTCCCTGCCAGTCAAACAGATAGTCGCATCTGTCCTTTCTCTCATCCTGCCAAAGCCTGCAAAGCTCCTGTTCCTCTCCCCTTTGCACATCAACGGTGTAAATGCAGTAATCACGCACCAGATAGATCTTTTTGTTATGATAACCCACGATCCTTGTCAGATTGTTCTCTGTCTCACATAAGATCTCGTTTTCCCCGGTTTCCGGATTTAAGCGGAACACAGCCTCCCTTGCCAGATAGTGATGGGAACCATACAGTCTCGATTTATGTGTTGACGAAACCTGAAAAAAACCGACTACATCACCGTCGTCCGTCGTCAAGTTCTTCCGATACAGTTGTGACAAGCGGAACCTCCTTTTTTGCAAACATTTGATTTGCTGTGTCGTCCCATCCTCCAACCGGTAGTAAAACTCCTTCTCTCCATAATCATGCTCAAACGTGATAACCCGTCCGTTCACTTGGACAGACGCCTGTTGTGGATCATCATACTTTTCATCAACTCTGTTTAAGGACCGCCTTTCCTCTTCCTCACCTTTACAGATAATCTCCAGTGGACCATCTGGCAGGGAATAATGATAAATATCATCTCCCCTCAAAAACCAGTAATCGGTATTGTTTGTATTCTCATTACACTCAGCGCTGATTCTAAATACACGATAGTCGGCATGCGATTCGTCTGCCGTCTGTCCCAGGACATGTTCTTCAAAAAAATATACGGCAATCGGGAAAGAAAACACACCCACCACTACTGCTACGCATAAAATAGGAATCCATAAACTGAGAATCAATATATTTGCAGTGGAAGAATCATCTCTTTGCACTGTTGTAACACATCCCTTCTCAAAATCGCGCCTGTTATCCCTCTGACTGCATACCCTCCGCGGCTGTCTATCTCATCTTCCCCCAGCTGCGCAGCAGAATCAACCGGATTATCACAAGCTTAAGCAAACTTACAATGACAAAAAACGCTCCGGCTTTCACGACCACACAACTGGCAATGATATCCACCGCGCTAACGGCACAGCACAGATAAAATCCCACCTTTTTCCCAGTCAGCATCAGGTAGAAGGATACGGTCATCAGCATACTTTCCGCAACCACCAAAATTCCCACTGCACTGATTCCGTTTTCCGGCAAAGTAAGAAGGACACGCACAACATATCCCGCCAGAGCCGACAGCCAGAGCGTCAAAATTACCTTAGCAGGCAGCGTGATCTCATTTTCGTTTGCTTCCTCAGGCGTCACCTTTTTCATAAGCTGCGCTGCGAAGATCGCGACGAGAAGCGCTGTTGCGATCGCCAGGAGATTACCGATAACCACCGGGAGCTTTGCCGGAATCTGAGTCGATCCATAGGTCCCAAGATACCACAGATCAAGTACATATCTGCTCCCCGGAATCCGCTCAAATACATTGAGTGGACCGGGTACCATCCACCGGATACTGCACAAATAATTCATCACACCGGAAATAATTTCCACAACAAACAGGATTATCGCCGATATCTTTATTGCTTTCAGATACCCGTAACGGCGCATTGTGACAAAAATTGCAAAAAGCAATGCAAACGCAAGTGTGAATGCCATCTTTGTCCACTCATCATCGATAAATTTGGCAAAATAAAAAAATGACATTTCTATGTCTCCCATACGGACCCACAACCCACACACCACCAGAATGGCGGACAGCGCGGCCAGTACAACCGGGAGCCACACTTTGACTTTTAAAACCTTTTCTTCCTTCATCTCTCTTATCCCCCTTTGCGGTTATTTCTTCAAAAGGAGAATAACACAAAATATTTCAGGAAAAAGGCAGATGACAAAATTGGTCGTTTTTACCTACAAAATTTGCAAAAAAAGAAGTGGCACTGCATTTGTAACAATGCGGAGTCACCTCACATGATCTAAAGTTCACTTCCATATTCAAGTTCATAGTCAGCTTCATCTGCCGACATTCCGATCAATTCAACCTTTGCATAGAGATCCTCCAGCATATGATAGCGTTGATCCTGCTCTACAGACTTCCAATTATCAGCGCTGAATTCGGTAATTGGTTTTTCCCGCAACCACAAAATAATAGAATGATTGCAGCACATATTGCCAATGACGTTATTTTATTCTGCTGTCTCATTTAATCTACCTCAAACAATTTTTGCGGTTACCCGCATTTTGGGTTTGACTAAATCTGCCATAGCAGACCTTATCTGGTATTTCGCGCCGAAATCATCAGCGTCGTCACAAAAATATTTTCCTCTTCCTGCAGGCTCAGCGTCCCACCGTATTTCTCCGCCAGTTTTTTCACGATCCCGGTTCCCAGCCCGTGCATGCGGTCATCCTGCTTCGTCGTCAGGAGTTTATCGCCGCTCCATCGCACCGGTGTCACAAAACTGTTCCGGATGCACAATACAAGCATATATTCATTTCCCATGAACAGCTTTGCTTCCACTCTCCGGCTGCCTTCCTCACACTGCCCTGCCGCCTCAAGGGCATTGTCCAGCAGATTGCCGAACATGGAGATCATATCCGCATCGGAGATAAAATCCATGCGCAGGAAATTTTCCACAAAGATATGCATATCAATGCCGTCCCGGTTCGCCCTCGCCTCCCGCTCCGTCAGGACTGCATTCAGGACAGCATTTCCGCTGTAGACTTTATTTTCGATCTCCTCCTGAATCCCGCCCTCCATCTCATTGATGATCTGCACGATCTCCTGATTCCTGTTATCCATCGCAAGGATCCGCAGATTACTGAGGTACGCATGGACATCGTGCATATAACAGCGGTACTTCTCATTCAGACCGATCATGTTCTGCAGATGATCTTCGCTGATCTCCTGCTTTGCCTTATACACTTCCTCGCATCGGATGCGGTTCATGATCGCCGTATAACGCTCCAAAATAATGAACATAACTGCATTGGAAAAGTACAAAAGAAAAGCGCCGATACAGATCAGCAACTGAACTCCCTTCTCCTCCGGGAATTCCATGCACATAAATGTGGTCAGAACCAGCATGGACACAATCGGTGTGATCAGCAGATACCAGGAAAAATTCGTATCCTGATCCGCCTCTATCTTCTTAGTGAAACGTTCAATGAAAAGCAGGAACAAAAACCGGAAGATATAGTCAATCATCAGAAGCGGAACGCCGTTTCCCGTAATCCAGGAAACAGCCGGAAACATCTGATTGGTCGAAAGGAAGCGGTGAAAAATCTCAAACGCGGTTTCCCCGCCGGCAAATATCGCATAAAAGATGAGCGTATAGACTGCACTGTTTCTTATGGAAATCTGAAATTCCACCATTGCATAGAAGAAAAGCACAATGGGCATAAGGGCAAGATTCAGCCATGTAACACCGAACGAATTCACTGACAGTGCGATGCACACCACAATAGCAGAATACGCACACCGCCTTTTCGCGCTTCCCCGCTTCGGAAACATGGACGCAAAAAAACGAAAAAACATATAAATATCAAGAATGCAAAATAATAAATGAAACACCGTCAATCTCACTGTCATATTCCTATGCCGCTCCCTGCATATTTGGAACGGAAATATTCATTCTTTATCTCGTGAAATTCTTTTGCCTTACTACGTGCAATCAGAAACTTATTTTCTACTCCCGCCATTTGTATTGTCTGCGATGTACACGCACACAAATAATGAAAGTTTACAATGTAACTGTCATGCGGATATCCAAATCCATACCGCTTCAATTTCTCATAAATATCACACAGTTTCTCCTGAACTTTTATTTCCGGATATTCTCCGTGCTTCCCCAAAGTGATCTGATACAATCCCAAAACCTGCTCCGGCAGATACACTCTTGTATATCTTTTATACTTTTCTATATAAATGATA
>JALFTO010000008.1 GCA_022779165.1 Lachnospiraceae bacterium | reverse complement strand
CCCGTTCCACCATCGTGCTCTCTGCTTCTCTCGGGGAACCGCCTATCCCGTAATGCTCCGAGGCCTTCCCCGCGTTAATCCCATTATTGTGAATATACGCCGGATCCTCCTCATGGAAACTCAAGACCGCACCCAACCGGTGCGCCTGCACCATCGCCTGTTCTGCCATCTGTTCAGACAGGATCGGGATCCCGTCATCCGTAAATCCGACGGCTCCTGCCCGAAGCAGTTCTGACATATCTGTCAGTTCCTGTCCTCGCAGTCCCTTTGTTACAGCGCAGCAGGACTCCACCCGGATCCCCGTACTTCTGCCCTTCTCCAGCACATACCGCAGCGTTTCTTCATTATCTACGGTCGGCTTTGTGTTCGCCATAAGGATCACGCTCGTCACGCCGCCCGCAGCGGCAGCCAGGCTGCCGCTGTCAACATCCTCTTTATAGGTGAATCCGGGATCCCTGAAATGTACGTGAGTATCAATCAGCCCGGGAGCCACCGTCAAACCCTCTGCATCATAGACTGTTATGTGTTCCGCAGCAGATATCGCAATATCCCACGCTTTTCCTTCTCCCATGCGCAGGATTCTGCCACTCTCATCACTGATCAGGATATCCTGCTTTCCCTCTTTTCCGGAAGCCGGATCCACAATATATCCGTTCTTTATCAAAAGCATATGATTTCCTCCAACTTTCTCCATCATTATAGCGAAAGCGTCAGTCAAACACAACTGTCTTATCCTTCTTTTGCGTTTTCACTACAATGTGGGGCCAGGACGGCGCCTGCTTTTTTGCCTCCTCTTCTGTCGGTCCCAGAAGATTTGTATGGACATAGACCGCATTCTGCGTCTCATACAGTTCCTGCACGGCGATGCTATAGCCGCCGCTTTTCTGCTCGCCGTAACCGATGCAGATATACAGGAAATCATTATCCTCAAATGTCAGCTTATACGGTTCCTGCTTCTTTTCCTCCAGTATCGCTTTCAATTCCCCGGGGATCGTCTCCTCCGAGAGTACGGTAAAATCCAGATCATTCAGTTTCTTTGTCCTGTCCGTGTTCCCGGCACATCCCGCAAAGCACACAAACAGTGCCAGTACCATCAATACTTCCAACAATTTATATTTCATGTCCGCCTCCTCCCACATCTTATGAAAAACTTCCCATTATTATGACATCGCGGAAAAAGTATCGCCAAACAATATAATACGATTGCGAAAAAATCCCATCTCGTCTATAATAAAAGCATGACTTACAAAATCCGGGAGGTACTTTTTCCTATGATACGTTTTCTGTTAACAGCTTCCTTTGTTGTCCTGTTTTTGATCTTAAGCATTCCGCTTCTGATCATCGAGTGGATCATCGGTAAGTTTAACATGGATATCAAGAACCGCAGTTCCCTGGCAATTGTAAACTGGGCATTCCGCTGTGTTATTTTCCTGTCCGGCGGCCGCCCCGAATACATAGGAGAAGAGAACGTACCGAAGGATCAGGCCGTTCTCTATGTCGGAAACCACAGAAGCTATTTTGACATCGTACTGACCTACGTCCGCGTTCCGCGCCCTACCGGCTATATCGCCAAAGCGGAGATGATCAAAGTTCCTCTGTTATCCAACTGGATGAAAAATCTCCACTGTCTCTTTCTTGACCGCTCCGATATCAAGAAAGGGCTGAAAACGATCCTTGAGGGTATCGAGAAAGTCAAATCTGGCATCTCCATCTGTATTTTCCCGGAGGGAAGCAGATGCCGTGATGAGAACGCCTTTCTTCCTTTTCATGAAGGAAGTCTGAAAATCGCAGAGAAATCCGGATGTCCCATCGTCCCGATGGCGATCTGCAATTCTTCAGCGATCTGGGAGGATCATCTGCCTTTTATGAAAAAATCCCGTGTGATCATCGAATACGGCAAACCCATTATTCCGTCAGAGCTTTCCAAGGAAGACCGCAGATTTCTCGGCGCATACGTCCAGAAAGAAATTGAAAAGCTCTATTTCAAGAACAAGGCTTTACTATAAATTCAAATAAAAGGAGGAATGAAAATGAAAAGCAAAAAGCACTCCCGTCTTCTCGCGCTGACACTTGCTCTTACGTTAGTGGCAGGTATGGCGCTGCCCGTGCAGGCAAAGACGGCGAAACAAGCTGAGGATCTGACCGGAAAGCTTGTGATCCTGCACACCAACGACACCCATGGCCGCGACAGCGCAAAAGCTGATCAGAGCCTCGGAAC
>JALFTO010000003.1 GCA_022779165.1 Lachnospiraceae bacterium | reverse complement strand
CTCCGATGTCGCGAAATAATACGTCAGATCCTCCGCGATCTCACCTGTCTGGAGCATAGTCTGTCCGACATACGGCTCTTTTAATCCCATATCTTTGATGACGCTGAGCCTGCCTTGACCTACCGCGCCTCCCACATCGAGTGTGCCGAGCGCATTTGCCGGCAGGATCACCTGCGGATTGCCCACATAGCCCTTCACCCCGGACTTTGCATCCGCCGTGACCACGATTGTTTTTAAAGGCCCATCTCCCGTGATCTGCAGCGTCAGGACGTCATCTTCCCCTTTTAACATGCTGCCCATCATGGCTCCGGCAGTCATCAGCCTGCCGAGTGCCGCGGTTGCCACCGGGCTGGTGTTATGAACCTGTCTCGCCGTCTCCACCATCTGTCTCGTCGTCGCGGCAAATGCCCTGACCTGGGCATCCGCTGCCGTCGCACGTACGATATAATCTCTATTTTCCATCACGATAACCTCTTGCATTTACTGCGTTTTTTGTATCTCCCGCGCCATCACGTAAACGCGCTCGCTCGTATCGCTCACCGCCCCGAGCGTATCCGCATCAAACGTACTGACAAGCTCCATGCCTGCCTGTTCGATCAGCCGGAGCATCTCCTCCGGCCGGTATCCCCGCTGGAAATGCGTCTCTGTAAATTTCCGGTATCTGCCGTCCGGCTCCTCCTCGAACACCGTCACATCATACTCGTTGATGCACTCCGCCTCATCGTAATAATTCTCCCAGATGAAGCTGCAGTGCTCCCGGTTCTCGGCGATCACGGTATCTCCGATCACTTCCCGGTACTTATATTCCGTGTTGAAATCAAACAAAAAAATACCGCCCGGATCGAGATAATTGTTGACGAGCCGGAATACCGTGAGCAGATCCTCCGGCTCCGTGATGTAATTCACACTGTCACACAGGCTGACCACCGCACGGACTGTCCCGAACAGTTCAAACTCCCGCATATCCTGACACAGATACAGGATGTCATGGCCTGACGCATCGCGCTTCTCCATAGCGCACTGCAGCATCTCCGCGGACGCATCCACGCCGATCATGTCATAGCCGTCGGCGGCGAGCAGCTCCGTCATCGTGCCGGTTCCGCAGCCCAGGTCCAGAACGAGCCCGTCCCGAATCCCCTGCTCCTCAAATGCTCTGCGCACCGTGTCATGCCATTTCCCATAGGGAGTCTCATCCATGAAAATATCATAAACTAACGCAAAATCCGTATATGCTTCCATCTTCAGTCACTCCCGGCTTCATAATTCCCGTTTCATTCTTAGATGCGAACATTATGTCAACCAATAATTGCTCCCAGCAGACCATAGGACACGATCGACATGATGATCGTGGCGATTGCCACCCCCACAAGTTCCGCGATCACTGCCTTCTTGATATCAATCTCCAGAAGCGCTGCGATCAGAGATCCCGTCCATGCGCCCGTACCAGGCAGCGGGATTCCCACAAAAAGGGCAAGCCCCCAGAATTCACCCTTCTTGATCGCATCGCTCTTGCCCATGGCACGCTTCTCCAAGCGCTCAATGATCCCCCGAAACAGCTTCACTTTCTTGAGCCATTTGAAAACCTGCTTGATAAAGAGCAGGATAAAGGGGATCGGAATGATATTTCCGATGATACAGATCGGAATGGCCGTGGTGATCGGCACCTGAAGCAAGGACGCCGCAATCAGTCCGCCACGCAGCTCCAGGATCGGAATCATGGAGATAATAAAAATGACGAGTTCCCTTGAAATATACTGTCCCAGTGTGGCTGTAAACCATACTACCAAGCTTTCCATAATATAATACTCCTTTTATTTTGTTCAGATTACCTTTACACGTCTATGTCTGCAGACGTCTGTTTCAGATATTTTTTCAAAAAATCCACCAGCGTCTGCATCTGCTTATCCGTGCCGACCGTGATGCGCAGGTAATTGTCAATTCTCGGCTTGTCGAAGTGTCTGACAATGATCCCCTGCTCACGCAAAGCCTTAAAAAGCTCCTTTGCCGGAACATCCGGGTGAGATGCAAAAATGAAGTTGCTGTAAGAATCCGGGAAGAGGAATCCCAGCTTCTTAAGTTCCACTTTCGTCCATTCTCTGGTCGCTATGACCTTCCCAAGCATCTCTCTGAAATAATCGTCCGCCTTTACACTTGCTGCCCCGATCCGCAGAGAGGGCAGATTCATCGTGTAGGAATTAAACGAAAACTTCGCATCATTCAGATACGAGATCAGTTTCTCATTTCCCATCGCAAATCCGATCCGCATGCCCGCCAGCGCACGGGACTTGGAAAAGGTTCTGACCACAAGCAGATTATCGTACTTCTCCAGAAGAGGCAGACAGGTCTTGCCTCCAAAGTCAATGTATGCCTCATCCACGATGACAACCACGTCCCTGTTGGCCCGGATGATCTCCTCGACCGTATCAAGATCCTCCAGCACACCTGTCGGCGCATTGGGATTTGGGAAGATCACGCCGCCGTTCTCTCCCGTATAGTCTGCCGGATCGATCCTGAAATCCTCCGTGAGCGGTTTCGTCTCAAACGGGATCCGGTAAAGATTCGCCCAGACATCATAAAAGGAATACGTGATATCCGGGAAAAAGACCGGCTTATCTCCGTTAAAGAAAGTAAGGAATGCCATCGAGAGGACGTCGTCCGACCCCACTCCCACAAAGACCTGCTCCTTCTTCAGTCCGTAATAGTCTGCCAGGCTCTGCACCAGCATCGTTGCTTCCGGATCCGGATACAGGCTGTATTCCTCCGGCCGGATCGCCTCCTGCACCGCCACAATCTCCGGCGCCGGCGGATAAGGATTTTCATTTGTATTTAATTTAATGATATTTGTGATCTTCGGCTGTTCGCCCGGCACATAGGGCACAACCTTCCGTACATTTTGTTCCCATCTCATACTGCTCTCCTCCGCTCTGCTGCGATGTCAACTCCTCATCTGTCCGGTTTCCCGCACAGATATCCTTAGTATATGAGATTTGAGGGAAAATAGCAAGAAGACCGTGCGAGATGCAGGCAATGTCAGCAACGTCTTTTATTCTTTGCCTCTGTACAGTAAAAATCAGGGAATCACTCAGACATCTGAGCAATTCCCTGATTTTTTACACCCAGTTTTCAAGTTTCAACCCTCGAACGCGGCTGAATTCTTTGGTATTGTTTGTAACGATACAATAATCTAAGGATTTTGCATGTCCTGCGATCATCATATCAAGCGGTCCGATCGGAGTACCTCCTTTTTCTAAATCTGCCCTGATTTTTCCATAAGCTTCCGCCGCCAATGCATCAAAATCAAGAATTTCGATGTTCGCCAGAAGCAATACCAGTGCAAGCCTGTTCTTTTCAACTGCCTGACTCTTTTCAACACCATGTACCAACTCGGCATATGTTACCGAAGAAATACATATTTCAGACGGATCATGTTCCTGCAGTCTCCGAAAAACGCTCTCCGGCTTGTGTTTGATAGAATAAATGCAAATATTCGTATCCAACATATATCTCATAAACTCTCTCGCTCCTGCTTTTGTTCATCAGACCGACCATCCTTCATGAAATCTTCCGAAAACATATCAACTGCCTGCATAAACGAGTTCCATTTATTGGTCTTTGGCATAAGCATAACAATGTCTCCGATCCGATTCACTGCTACTTCATCTGTATGAAATCTGCACTCTTTTGGGAGTCTGACCGCCTGACTTCTTCCGTTTTCGAATATTTTGGCCGTCATCATAAAAATCATCTCCTTTCTAGTAAATAGTATATACCGAGATATATATTTTAGTCAATCAAATTGTTCTCTGTCTCATATAGGATTTCGTTTTCTCCGGTTTCCGGATTAAGGCGGTATAAGTCTTTTTTCAGCCCCTTGCCTCTTTCTTGCCATCCAACACTTCATCCAGAATCGCTTCCAGATCATACTCCGGCGCATACCGGCTGATAATTTCCACTCGTCTGCTAATCGATTCCTCATCCTCATCAAGAGCCTCTGCAATCTCCGGAACATTGTCTCCTTTTTTTACTTTTGTGATTATTTTTTGGAGCAGCGTTTCTTCTTTTCCTTCTTCTTTTCCTTCTACTCTGCCTTCTTCACGACCCTGCCTAAGCAATCTCTGCTCGATTTCATACGCTTTCATATATGCAAGCCCCACTTCCTTGTCGCACTTCACCTG
>JALFTO010000231.1 GCA_022779165.1 Lachnospiraceae bacterium | reverse complement strand
TCTTCCTTCCAGAGCAATTTCATATTTGCTGTAATATTCGTCTGTGAGTGCATCCACATCACCTTTGGAAACAGCATCTACATATTCTACGAGGTCGTTTACATTATAATGATCGATCTCCCAGCCAAACTTGATCTGAGCCTCTACCTTATCACCCTCTGTCACCGCTACATTGTTCATATTGTCACCGAAACGGCATACGCGGATGTGGGATGACTCCATGACGCCGATTGCGGTTCTCATCCAACTTCCGATCTTTTCCTGAACCTTCTCACTTGCCCAGTGTCCTACAATGATCTTTCTCTCAATGCCCATGCGGGACACAATATGACCATACTCTCTGTCACCGTGCGCAGACTGGTTCTCATTCATGAAATCCATATCCATCGTGTCATAAGGGATTTCCTCATTAAACTGTGTATGTAAATGGCAGAGCGGTTTCTTGTACTCCTGCAGTCCGATGATCCACATTTTTGCCGGAGAGAAAGTGTGCATCCATGTGATAACGCCGGCACAGTCGGGATCATTATTTGCATCGTTAAAGGTCTTTCTGATAGATGCCTGATCGATCAGTGTGGGCTTCAGAATCACCTCATAAGGAAGCTTTCCTCCTGCATTCAGACCTTCCACAATCTTTGCGGAATGATCCGCCACATGTCTCAGGCATTCGTCACCGTATAAATCCTGAGATCCTGTACAAAACCAAAATTTGTAATTTTTTGCTGCTTTCATAACTTTCTCCTTTTCTATTATTTTAATTCCCTAACGGAATCTCTTTCAGTTACATGCACGTCAAACTCATAATTTCCGTCAAATTTCGGATTGCGTATCATCTCCAGGAGATTATACGCTGCCTTCTCCCCGAGGCGTTCCATCGGATACGGAACGGAAGTCAGCTTGACATTCCCGAGAACTGCCAGTTCCGAGTCATCAATACTGGCGATCGACAGATCCTCCGGCACACGGATTTTCTCTTTTTTCAGCACTTTCAAAAGCCCAAAAGCCACTTCATCGTTGTAGGTCACAACTGCCGTACAGCCCTCCAGCCTGGCTCTAATCTTTTCTCTGAGTACAGACAGATTTTTGACATCTTCCGTATCTACCCAGATAATTTTGGATTCATCACAATCAATCCCGCCTTCACTCAGTGCTTCCGCAAATCCCGCATACCGCAGCAAGCCCTGACCGTCATCCAGCTTAAAGATACCGGTGATCTTTTTGTGACCTTTCCCGATCAAATAATTTGTCGCGGTCTTTCCCGCTTCTTTGTCATTCATGGAAATATGCGGAAACGGCAGCGACTGATAAAAGCTGTTCATAAAGAGAATCGGAATTTTTTTCCTCGCCAGCTCCTGAAAGAAGTGCAGATTCGGATTCGGAAGTGCACTCTTTGTTGCTTCCATAATGATTCCGGCCACCTCATCCTTTTCCATAATATCTTTCAGTATCGTCTGCTCTCTTCCTACCAGATTATTGGTGAATGCAATCTGTACGGAATACCCCTTCTTGAAAAAAGTATTCTCGAGCGCCTGAATCGTTCTCGGAAAAATATAGCCGTCGATATACGTCATAATAACGGCAATTCTGTTTCTGCCTGACAGATTCTCCGCAAGATTCTGATTGATATAAGTACCGCTTCCCTGTATCCGCTTCAGCACACCATCATTCTCAAGTACGCTGATCGCATGACGGACAGTCTGCCTGCTGAGACCAAACATTTCACTGAGTTCGTTCTCCGAATGCAGCTTTTGTCCCGGAAGCATTTTCTTTGTTTCAATCTGTTCCTGTATCCAACTTACAAGTTCCAAATATTTCGGCATATTTTTAGCCATCTCTACCAAAAAAGGCTACTTATGGGGTTTCTCACATAAGCAGCCCTTTCTTTCCCCCTAAATAAACTTCATGTCTGTTTCCTGTCGATTACTTCTTTTTACTCTTGGAAATTACATCAAATGTAACAGCGCCCAACAGAACGGCACCCTTAACGATCTTCTGAATATCAGTTGTCCAGCCATAAAGTGACATACCGTTGTTCAAAATACCCATTACAAACGCACCTACAACGGCACCTGTGATCGTACCGGCACCACCGGCTACGGCTGCACCACCGATGTAACAGGAAGCAATCGCATCCATCTCAAAACCGTCACCGGCCTTCGGTGTTGCGGAAGCATTACGGGCTGCAAGAACGATACCTGCAAGTGCACTCAACACACCCATGTTTACATATACCCAGAAGAATACCTTCTTTGTATCAATACCGGAAAGCTGTGCAGCCTTGCGGTTACCGCCAAGAGCATAGATCTGACGACCTGCTACCGTTTTGCTTGTGACGAATGCATAAATTGCAACAAGGATTGCCATCAAAAGCAATACAAAAGGAAGACCGTTCCAACGTGCCAGTTTGTAGAAGAAGAACCAGATGATGAAAATAAATACAGCATTCTTTACAACCAGCTGCCATAAAGCAGTCTCTGCAAAACCATATTTTTTCTTTGTTGCAATGCTCTTAAATTCTGCAAAGATGACAAGCACTGTTGCCGCAATGGCTACGAAGATCGTAATGAGGTCGATTGTACCGTCCGCGAAAGGGACCTTCATCGTAGGCAGGAAGCCTGCACCGATGAATACGAAGTCATCCGGCAGAGGTCCTTTCGTCTGAGCCTGCAGCATTGTATATGTAAGACCGCGGCCCATAAGCATCGTTGCAAGTGTTACGACAAAAGGCGGGATGCCAAGGTATGCAATGAAGAATCCGGCAAAGATACCTACAGCCAGACCGATCAAAAGTGCTACCAGGATTGCTACCCACATGTTCATTTTGTAATCAACCAGAATGATACCTGCTGCCGAACCTGTTACAGCTACAACAGAACCGACACCAAGGTCGATGTTACCGGTCAATACACAGAGAAGCATACCAACCGCAAGAATTACGACATAACCATTCTGCATTACCAGGTTATTGATATTTGCCGGAGATAAGTTCTTACCTCCCGTCAAAACAGCAAAGATCACAAAGATTGCGACAAGAGCAAGGAACATACCATACTGCTTCATGTCAAGATTTACTACTTTTTTCTTATTCATTTCCATCATCCTTTCTATTATGAGCCATAATACATTGCATAATTCTTTCCTGTGTTACCTCTTCCTTTGTCAATTCTCCTGCAATTTCACCTTCATTGATAACATAAACCCTGTCGCATGTACCAATAATCTCAGGCATTTCAGAAGAAATAACGACGACTGCCTTACCGGCTTTTGCAAGGTCATTAATGACACAATAGATTTCGTATTTTGCACCTACGTCGATACCACGTGTAGGCTCATCCAGAATAAGTACATCCGGCTGCGTGAGCATCCATTTTGCAAGCACAACCTTCTGCTGATTACCACCGGACAGGGATCCTACCACCTGCTCAATGGAGTTTGCCTTTACATTGATCTTATCTTTGTATTCCTGTGCTGCCAGTATCTCTTCATTCCCGTTGATCACACCTTTGTTCGAGAAGTACTGAGGTCTGGCTGCCAGAACCATGTTCTCTTTGATATCACCGATCAGGACAAGTCCATTTCCTTTACGATCCTCTGATACATAAGCAAGTTTGTTTTTGATCGCATCCTTGACAGTGGGCATTTTCACCTCTTTGCCATGCATGAAAACCTTACCTGATATCTTCTGACCATAGCTGTGGCCAAATACGGACATCGCAAATTCCGTACGGCCGGCGCCCATAAGTCCCGCAAGACCGACAACTTCGCCTGCTCGAACTTTGATATTGATGTTCTTCAGCATCTGACGGTTTGGATCATCGGGATGGAAAACATTCCAATCCTTTACTTCAAAAATGGTATCACCGATCTCAACGCCTTCTCTGAGCGGATATCTGTTGGTAAGCTCTCTACCAACCATAGCCTTGATTACTCTGTCTTCCGTAAACTCTTCTTCACCCTTTTTGATCGTTTCGATGGTTTTGCCGTCACGGATGATCGTAACAGAGTCAGCTACATATTCAATTTCGTTCAGCTTATGCGAAATAATAATACAGGTAATGCCATGCGATTTTAATTCCAGCATGATATCCAGAAGATGTTTACTCTCCTCATCATTCAAAGATGCCGTAGGCTCGTCGAGGATCAAAAGTTCTACCTTTTTCGCCATAGCCTTTGCAATTTCAATAAGCTGCTGTTTGCCAACACCCAATGTGTTGACCGGCACATTGACATCTTCATGTTCAAGACCTACTTTTGCCAGCATCTCTGTTGCACGCTGCCTTGTCTTGGTCCAGTCAATGACACCTTTGCATTTGAGCTGCTCATTGCCCAGAAAAACATTTTCCGCAACAGAAAGCAACGGACTCAACGCAAGTTCCTGATGAATAATTACGATACCTTTTTCTTCACTATCCTTCAGATTATGAAACGAACATGTTTCACCTTTGTACACCACATCACCTTCATAGGTTCCATGAGGATATACGCCGGAGAGAACATTCATAAGTGTAGATTTTCCTGCACCATTTTCTCCACAAAGAGCGTGGATTTCGCCCTTCTTCACTTTCAGATTAACATCGTCAAGCGCCTTTACCCCAGAGAAAGCCTTGGTAATATGATTCATTTCCAAGATGTATTCTGACATACCTTTACTCCTTCTCCTTAATATTTATGATAAGAAATGGGCGGCGGCAAAATGCCGCCGCCCAAACTTAAACTTTGATTCAGTTCTCAAAACTTACTACTCAGCAAGCTGCTCCTCTGTATAGTATCCTGTGTCAACAAGAACTTCTTTGTAGTTGTTTTTGTCAACTGCAACAGGTGTACACAGATAAGAAGGAACTACGATAACGTTGTTGTTGTATGTTGTTGTATCGTTGATTTCCGGCTCTGCGCCTTCAAGCACTGCCTGTACCATTGTTACGCACTTCTCAGCAAGGATACGTGTATCTTTTGCGATAGACATTGTCTGCTTGCCGGAGATGATGTGCTTTGTAGCCATAAGCTCTGCGTCCTGACCTGTGATCAGCGGCCAATTGTCTGCTGTGTAGCCAGCGCCTTCCAGAGCTGCCATACAACCATAGGACAGTCCGTCATAAGCTGATGCTACGATGTCAAGATCTTCGTCTGCATAGTAGCCAGTAAGGATGTCTTCACATCTCTTCATAGCTGTCTGCTGATCCCATCTTAAAGTACAGTTGGAATCAAACTCTAACTGGCCGGACTTACATACAAGTGCGCCGTTGTCAAGGAAAGGCTGAATCTGCTCCATCAGACCTGCGTAAAGCATATGAGCGTTGTTATCATCAGGTGATCCCATGAAAAGCTCGATGGTCTGCGGATTTGCAGGATCAAGACCTGCATTGTCTACGATATATTTACCGATTGCTGTACCAACACCCTTGTTATCGAATGTTGCATAGTAGGAAACAGCGTCTGTATCCATAAGAAGTCTGTCATAAGCGATAATCGGAATACCTGCTGTCTGTGCCTGCTTCTCAACGTTTACCAGTGCGGAAGAGTCGATAGAAGCGATAACCAGGCAGTTAACGCCGGAAGCGATCATGTTCTCGATCTGGGAAACCTGAGCCTGAACATCATCCTCTGCATACTGAAGATCTACCTCATAGCCAAGTGCCTCTAACTGAGCCTTCATGTTGCTACCATCGTTGATCCATCTCTCGGAAGACTGTGTAGGCATTGCTACGCCGACTTTCTTTCCGTTAGCTTCTGCTGCCGGAGCTGCCTCTTCAGCCTCTGCCGCCGGAGCTGCTTCTGTTGTTGCCTCTGCTGCCGGAGCTGCTGTTTCTTCAGCCTTGCTGCCACAGCCAACTAACAGGGTTGCTACCATTGCTACGCTGAGCAATGCGCTTAAAACTTTCTTTTTCATGTTTTTTCCTCCCTTATTGATTGATAAAAATTTGAAAAAGTTGTATTTACAATCCATACGCTTGTATGGTTTTGTACATTTTATCAATTTGGTCAATTGCTCTTTCGCCGTGCATTTTGCTTGCTTGTGCGTTTTGTATATTGTTTTATGCGTTTTCTTGCAAGCATTTGTGTACTTTTCTTTGAAAAGAGTGCCATTTCCGCTTCAACTATTAACATCATAAATCAGTATGTAATGTTTGTCAACACTTTTCCAAAAAAAATGTGTACAAATTGTTTAAACTTGTACACATACAACTTTTCTTTTCCATATTTTGCGTGTTACAGCGGTGTGCCCTCACCCGAAGTCTCTTCCTCCCCGGCATCAAGTTCTCCTCCCACATATCTGCCCTGCAAAAGAGCCCTTCCGGGCACAACCAGCAGCAGTACACCGATCACGGCAAACACTATCATGAAGACCGCCAGGAACAGATGATTTTCCTCCGTGGGCGAAGTCGCTCCGGGGAACAGTCCGTATGCCGTATACAGCAGATACGCTCCTACCAGAAGCCGGATGGTCAACGTCAGCTTTGTCGGAAGCTGCTTCGTCGGTATTTTCTTTTTCTCATTATCCTTATTTTGTTCCATACGCTTAACCTCTCCTTTTATTTCATCACGTTCAATCATATGGTATTTTTTGTCCATGTATAGTCTATCATATTTTCAGGATTCAAAAAAGTCCCAAAACTTTTGACCGGTTTTGGGACTTCTGACATCCTTTTTTCAAATGATGATTATGCTTTCTTAGCCTCTTTGATCTTGGCAAAGATTGCCTGCAGAACGATGAAGAAGCAAAGCAGAACCGCCGTGATGATGTTGGGCCAGGAACTGTTCAACTTACCGTTGCTCTTTACAAGTGCTGAGATCGTACCGTTGATCAACACGCCAAACAGTGTACCGACAACATTTCCGACACCACCCGTCAGCAGTGTACCGCCGATAACGGCGGAGGAAATGGCATCCATCTCATAACCGCCCGCCTGCGTCGTCGTACCACACATTGTGTTCAGGCAGTAGCAGATACCGCCGATCGAGCAGAGGAAGCTTGCAAGCACATAGGTAAGCATCTTGGTCTTTGCCACATTCAGACCCATCAGCGTAGCAGACATCTGATTGCCGCCCACCGCATAAATGCTTCTGCCAAACTTTGTATATTTCAACATCAGATAGATCAATACCACTACGAGGAGTGCAACGATAACCGTAGGACGCACATACGGAATCTGGAGGATTCCTTTTTTATTCATATAAGCACCGATGCCGAAAGGAATGTTGATCTTTGCATTGGAAATGCCCACAAAGAATGCGTCGCTGACGATACTTACCTGTTCCGTACAGATCACTGCCGTCATACCTCTGGCAAAGAACATACCTGCCATCGTTGCGATGAAAGGCTGTATCTGAAGATATGCGATCAGATATCCCTGCGCCAGGCCAAACACAAGGCCGATTGCCAGAATAAGGATCATCAGGGTGATACTGCTCATGCCTTTCTGCTCAATACCTACCGCAAGGATCATACAGTCCATTGCAACAAGCGACCCTACGGAAATGTCGATACCGCCTGTCAGCATGACACAGGTTGTTCCCGCCGCCACACAGATCAATCCGGCGTTGTTGATGAGTACGTTTAAAAATGTCTGCAGATGCGTAAAGCCTTTGGAGGCATACACGATACAGCCTGCACCATACATTACCACAAACAGGGCGACCGTAATCAAAAGTAAGATGTTATTGCTGCTGATTTTTATCTTTTTCATCTTAGTTCGCCTCCTTTGCAGCTGCTTTCTTTGCGGAAAGCTTCTTGAAATATGCCTTAACCGGCTCAGACTGGATAACTACGATCAGGATGACCACGATCGCCTTGTATACGGGCGCCTGTGCGGAAGAAACCTTCAACGCATACAGTGTTGTAGTGATCGCCTGAATTGTATAAGCACCGATGATGGAACCCGCCAGATTAAACTTACCGCCGCCGAGGCTGTTACCGCCGAGCGCTACCGCCAGAATGGCATCAAGTTCCATATTCAGACCGATGTTGTTTGTATCGGCAGAATAGATACGTGAGGTTGCCACAATTCCCGCGATACCTGCGCACAGACCACAGACTGCATAGCAGATCAGGATAATCTTGGAGGAATTAAAGCCCGAAATACGTGCTGCCTTCTTGTTGATACCAACCGCCTGCACAAATGTTCCGACTGCCGTAAACTTCAAAACCAGTGCTGTGATCAAAATACAGAGCGCAGCCACCAGAATCGGGGTAGGCAGGAATCCGCAGTAAGAACCGAGGAACTGGAAAGACGGAACACGCACATATACGATCGCGCTGTTGCAAAGCAGTAATCCGATCGCACGACCCGCCGACCACAGGATCAATGTAGCCACCATAGGCTGGATATTCAGATAAGCAACCAGAAATCCGTTAAAGATACCGCACACAACAGCCAGCGCAATACCGGCAAGGATACCTACAAGCAACGGAACTTTATACTCGGAAACATTGGTCACACCATAGCCCGCAAGGAGCATACAGCACATACCGCCGGAGAGAGACATTACCGATCCGACCGAAATATCGGTTCCTGCGGATGCGGATACAACAAGTGTCATACCAATCGCGAGGATTGCCACCTCACTGCCTCGGTTCAGCACATCGATCAGACGTCCGAAAAGGATTGTATTTCCCGATGTCGTCGTCTGCGTTGCGATCTGAAAGAAAGACAACGGCGGATTGCCGCAGGCAATATCATAAATCACATTTACGAGCATGACGAGAATCATACTGAAAATCGGCAGAAACAACTGCTTTTTTGTTAAACCCTTTATCTTACTCATGATGGTCACCTCCTGCAATGGCATGCATTACGCCTTCCTGTGTCATCTCTTCCATTCCGATCTCGCCGACCTTCATGCCATCGCGCAGCACTGCCATGCGGTTACAGGTACGAAGCATCTCCTCGATTTCGGAAGAAATAAAGATCACACTCTTTCCTTCCTCTGCCAGCTTGATCACCAGCTTTTGGATCTCGGTCTTTGTACCGATATCAATACCTCTGGTAGGCTCATCCAGAATCAGGAATTCCGGCTCTGTCGCAAGCCATCTTGCAAGGATCACCTTCTGCTGATTGCCTCCGGAGAGCTGCTTGATCAGCGTCTCACGGCTTGCGGTCTTGATCTGCAGCATATCAATAAATTTGTCTGCAATCTCAATCTGTTTTGCCATAGGGATTTTCTTAAACATACCCTGTTTTGCCTGCATGGCAAGCACAATATTCTCTCGCACGGACATATCTCCGATGATACCCTCTGCCTTTCTGTCGTCAGGCAGAAGTCCCATGCCAAGATTCATGGCATCAATAGGTGCCTTGATCTTCACTTCTTTTCCGTCCACCTTCAGTGTGCCGGTGTGTGCTTTATCTGCGCCATAGATAACGCGGGCAAGCTCGCTTCGTCCGCTTCCGAGCAGTCCGGTGAGGCCTACGACCTCTCCCTTATGTATATCCAGATCAAACGGTTTGATCGTGCCGGGATGACTCAACCCCTTTGCCTCGATCTCAAGAGGAATCTTGGAGAAGTCCTTGATTCCCTCCGGCTTGATCGATGCAAGATCGTCAAAGTCCTTACCCATCATGGCTGCCACAAGCTTGACTCTCGGCAACTCCTCCACGCTGTATTCTCCTACCAGCGTACCGTTTCTGAGTACTGTGATTCCGTCACACACCGCGTATACCTGCTCCAGGAAATGTGTGACAAAAATTATTCCAACGCCCTGATCCCGCAGACGGCGCATCATACCAAAAAGCTTCTCAACCTCATTATCATCCAACGAGGATGTGGGCTCATCCAGGATCAGAACCTTACTTTCCATGTCAACTGCACGGGCAATCGCAATCATCTGCTGCAATGCCAGTGAATATTCTTCCAGGTTTTGTGTTACATCAATATCCAAGTCCAGATCTTTCATCAGCTGGGATGCCATCTGGTTCATCTTGCGGCGGTTTACCGTACCGATCTTTGTCAGCGGCTCACGTCCGATATACAGATTCTCTGCCACCGAAAGGTTCGGGCAGAGGTTAACTTCCTGATACACTGTGGAAATACCCTTTTTCTGGGCATCCATTGTATCCTTATTTACAATTGCTCCTTCGATTCCGTCTACATGTATCTCTCCGGCCTCAAACTTATTAACGCCTGTGAGACATTTGATCAAGGTGGATTTACCAGCACCGTTTTCTCCCATCAGCGCCCGTATCTCTCCCTTTTTTAACGTAAAATCTACATTGTCCAGCGCTTTTACGCCAGGGAATGTCATGCATATTCCACGCATCGTTAAAGCGATATTGCTATCCATCCTTCTACCTCCTACAGTTTATGAGACCTACATAATACAGGGAGGGAGCCATGTTTCAGGACACCCTCCCTGATTTCTTTTGAAACTTTTAAATCTTAGTATGCACGACCTGCCAATACTTCGTCGCTCATTGTTGTAGCGTACTGGCTTGTAACACCGGGTGCAACGAATGCCTCATCAACAACGACCGTGATAGGATCGATTGCTTCGCCCTTCTCGAGCTTCTGGATAACCTCCTCAGCAAACTTAGCCTGCAGAGGGTTACACTCTACGTTACATGTAATCTTGCCATCCAGTGTGTACTGAAGTCCGTCATGGGTTGCATCGTAGGAGATGATTGTTACATCGCCGTCAACACCGTATGTGATACCAGCTGCATCCATAGCGTCCATTGCGCCGTATGCTTCGTTATCGTTCTGGCAAACTACTACGTTGAAATCGCTGTAGGACTTGATGTAGGACTCCATAACTTCCTGTCCACCGGACTGTGTGAAGTCACCGGACTGAGAATCAAGGATCTCCCACTCGCTGTGCTGTGCTGCAACATTGTTGAAGCCTTCTGTACGTCCAAGTGCTGCGGAAGAACCAACTGTACCCTCGATAACAAGGATCTTAGCTTCTTTTCCGTCTAAGTACTCAGCCAGCCAGTTAGCTGCTGTCTCACCTTCTTTGATCATGTCGCAACCGATCTGTGTCTCATAGAGAGAAGGATCAGCGTCTACGGAACGGTCAACGATCAGTACCGGAATACCTGCGTCCTGTGCTTCCTGAAGAACTGTATCCCAACCTGCTGTCTCGATAGGAGCGATGCAGATGTAATCCATTTCCTGCTGGATGAAGGAACGAACTGCCTCAAGCTGAGCTGCGTTATCGTTATCAGCGTCTACGAAAGATAACTCATATCCGTTCTCTGCACTGAAAACATCCTGATAGTTCTGAGTATTAGCTGCACGCCAGTCAGACTCATGACCAACCTGTGCGAAACCAACCTTGATCAACTCGCCGTCTGCTGCGGGAGCTGCTTCCTCTGCCTCTGCTGCAGGAGCTGCCTCCTCTGTTGCTGCGGGAGCTGCTTCCTCTGTTGCTGCAGGAGCTGCTGCCTCTTCCTTTGCGCCACATCCAACGATAAGGGATGCAACCATTGCTACACTAAGAATAGCACTTAAAACTTTCTTTTTCATTTCGAAAAATCCTCCCTTTCTAAAAGTGATTGTTTCCGGGTTTGTGTTCCCTGTGCCATTACTTTACCTGTTTTCCCTTCTCATCGTCAACATCGGAACACGCTATTTTTCGAGGTTCGTTAGAATTTACAATACAAATTTATCATGATATAATATTATACATACAAATTTTCCATTTTGGCTATTTTCAAGATTAAAAAAGTATAAAATTTTCATGTTTCTTTGATTTTTTATCTTTTCTTCCTGCAAAACGGGACAAGGTTTCTATATAAAAACGATTGTGAAATGTTTCCATTTCCTTCAAACAGAAAAGATTTTTTTCTTTTAAAGTTTGGATTTTTTATGAAAATTTTTTGAACAAATTATGAACGATTTTATTTTTTCAAAGAAAAAGGAGATTTTTATGACTGTAAAATATAAATTTCTGGCCAACCAGCTGCGGGATCAGATCGTATCCGGAAGCAAAACCGGAACGAGGAAGCTTCCCACGGAAGCAAAACTATGCAAGCAGTACCATGTAAGCAGACAGACGGTACGTCAGGCATTGGCGATCCTGACCGCAGAGGGGCTGATCGAAACAAGGCAGGGAAGCGGTTCTTTCATCACCGGGCTCTCTCCTGATCCGGCCCGCAACACGATCGGTCTTATGATCTCAACAGATCAGGAGCACATCTATCCGGCACTGATAGATGATATCCGGTCAGCGCTCTCGGCTGCCGGCTTTTCCCTGAAGATATTTCTCACAGAAAACAGTGTCTGCAAAGAACGGCAGATCCTGGAAGAATTGATACGCAGTCCCCTGCGCGGTCTGATCGCGGAAGGCTGCAAGAGCGCCCTGCCCAATCCCAATCTCGATCTGTATGAGACTTTACAGAAATCGGATACCTCTCTGGTCTTCCTTCACAATCGTTATCAGGGCTTGGAATCCGTAACCTGTATCAAGGATGACAATCAATACGGCGGATATTTGTTGGGAAATTATCTCCATCACAAAGGACATGTGAACATCGGAGCCCTATTTAAATTTGATGATCTTCAGGGTCCGGAGCGCTATCAGGGTCTCAGCAGCAGCATGAGAGATCTGGGAATTCCTCTTTCCGACACGCATACCGGCTGGTTCTCCACGGATGACCTGAACAATCTTGAGAAACGTCAGGATACACGCTTCCTTTCAGATTTTATTCAGAAGAAGCTGGATGGATGTACCGCTGTGGTCTGTTATAATGACGAGATCGCATACTGGCTGATCCGCGAATTGCAGTATGCCGGTTATACGATCCCGAAAGATATGACGGTAGTCTGCTTTGACAACAGTTATTTCAGCGAACTGAGCCGGATCCGCATCACTGCACTGTCACACAATCCGCACGAGATCGGACTGCAGGCCGCTGACGCAATGATCAAAAAATGCCGGGGACTTCCTGTTACTTCTCAGGAAATTCCCTGGCATCTGATCACGAAAGAGAGCGACTCCGATATTCCCTCGGAGTACATCCCTGCGTCTTTTTGAAAACAAAGCTGAAATAGTGCGGATCCTTATAGCCCACCTCCAGAGCAATCTCCCCGGAATGCTTATCCGTCTGACGCAGGAGTTTCTTGGCCTTATCCATGCGCTTCTGCGTCACATATTCGATAAAGGTACTCTGCATCTCCTGGCTGAAGAGAGCGCTGAAATAATTTGCGCTCACATTTACCGCCCCTGCCACACTGTTTAATGACAGATTCTCCTGCATATAGTTCTCATCGATATAGTCAAGCGCTTTCTTCAGAATCTTCTTTCCCTGAGTATCACTCTCCCGGTCACGGATCTGAAGCGCTTCCCTCATCATATCACACAGATAATCAAAAATCTCCTCCGTGCTCATTCCCGCTTCCTGCGCTCTGTCACCGCCCACTGCCACCAGGAATTCCTCCTGACTGCATCCGAGGCTCTCAACATAGGAAAGCGTTGTAAAACGAATGCTTAACATCAGATAATTCCGGAACAGTTTGGAGTGCATCGCCTCCTGAATACTCTGAAGATAACTCTGCGCAAAATCCTCGATCTCATCACTGCGGCCCGTTGAGAGAAATTCTTTGATGACATCCGGATCCACCTTGGCAGAATCCACACCACCGATCCCACTCTCCTCCTTCTCCGGCAAAACGCCCTTTAACATATCCTCTGTCAGGATATGCACGGACGGCATCAGGAAACGGTAGGAAAAAACATGGTTGGTCCCGGCATAACACTCCGGCAGGGAACTCAGACGCTCCACAGGCGTCCCTGCCGCCACGTACCAGTCGAACTCAAAATCAGCATTCTCACAGATGCGCCGGATATTCTCCATACACCGGGAAGTCAGTTCCTCCATCTGCACCTTCTCGCTCTTCAGCAAAACGCCATACGTATTGATATTCCAGCGGAACACCATATGCTCCGGATAACGCAGGAGATACCGGAGCAGCTCATCCTGTTTACCCGCAAACTCTCTGGACTCCTGCCTCCTGTTCTCCTGATTCTTTTTTTCCTGCAGACTTACCAGAATTAGATTATAGCAGGGCGCATTGATCTCCAACGAAAGCTTTCCCGCCTCCTCATAAATCTCCTGAACGGACATATGCCCCTCAAAAAGCTTTTCAAAAAAAAGACGTCTTGAGAACTTCTCATATTCCCGCATCTCATCCTGATATTGATCCTGATAATTCTTCTGCTCCCGCTGGCTCTCTATCTTCTCCTTCAGCTCCGAGAGCACCTTGGTCATAGTGACTTTTGTGATAGGCTTTAACAGATATTGTTCCACACCCAGTTTAATTGCCTGTCTGGCATATTCAAAATCATCATATCCACTGATGATAATGATCTTCATGTCCGGAAATTCCTGGCTCACAATGCGGCTGAGCGCCAGTCCGTCCATAAACGGCATCTTGATATCCGTAAACAGTACATCCGGCTTCAGTTTCCGGATCATGGGAAGCGCCATCTCTCCGTCGCTCGCCTCTCCCACAAACCGGTAACCGTACTGCTGCCAGGGCATATTATCACGAAGCCCTTCTCTTACAATACTCTCATCCTCAACAAGAAAAACTTTTAACACAATAACTCCTCCACCTGTCAGTATGTCCTGCTGTCCATATACAATCCTACATTGCTGATGGTAAACACCTTCTCCTCGATCGGATTTTTCTTCTCTACGGACTCGCCACGTTCCAGTTTGCGGATCACCTCCGCAACCGCCTCGCCCTGCTCAGGATTACACTCGATATCCGCGTTGATCTCACCCTGCTCGACCAGTTCGAGCGCTTCCCGAACCGCATCGAAGGAAATAATCATAATATCGCCGCGGATCCCTGTTGTCAATCCGGCCTCATGGATCGCTTCCAACGCTCCGAAAGTCATATCGTCATTTTGGGAAACCACCACATCAATGTCAGGATAATCTCTCAGAAATTCCTTCATGACCTCCTTGCCCTTCGCCGGAGTAAAATCACCGCATCCTTCGTCCAGAATATGCCAGTTTCCGTAACGACTTGCAATCTGTGCAAATCCGGCACTCCGTCCCATCTGAGCCGAAGATCCTTCCGTTCCCGTCAGGATCACAATATTGATATCGTCATACTGACGACCACGCTTCTTCAGATCCTGCTCCAGCCAGTAACCGGCCTTCTCGCCCTCTACGCGGCTGTCGGTTCCAACCCATGCTGTGTATAAGCTGTCATCCTTCACATCAACCATACGATCCACAACGATCACCGGAATCCCCGCATCCTTTGCCTCCTGCAGAACCGTATCCCACCCGGTTGATACCACCGGAGAAAATACAATATAATCTACCCGCTGCGAAATAAAGCTTCGAATCGATTTGATCTGATTTTCCTGTCTCTGTCTTCCGTTTTCCAGTATCAGGAAAAATCCGTTCTCCTGTGTCAAAGCTCTCTGCATGGATGCCGTGTTTGCCGTTCTCCAGATCGATTCACTCCCAAGCTGGGAATACCCGATCACGATCAGATCATCATCCTTACCGGCAGTACCGTCCTCCAGGTCCGTTTCAAACAGGGGAAACATTCCGCAGCCACACACCGTTCCGGCAACAGCACACACAATAAGCAATGCCACAATTATTTTGCTGATCTTTCTATTGCGTTTTACTTTCATCCTTCTTTTCTGTCTTTCCATAATACTCCGCCGGTATGACGATCCTGACACAGGTTCCCTTTCCTTTTTCGGAATCGATCGTCATTCCGTATTCCATACCGAAATTCATCCGGATACGCTCATTGACATTGGCAAGACCAAATCCTTTTTCCGTCTCCTGACAGGGCTTTTGAATCTCCTGGCGGAGCTTTTCAAGCTCCTCCGCCTCCATGCCCACGCCATTATCCATCACTTCCAGGCAGATATTCTCTCCATTCATCCTACCCGTAACGCGGATCAGACCTCTCGCCCTTTTATACTTGATGCCATGATACAGGGAATTCTCCACCAGAGGCTGCAGTGTAAGTTTTAAGATCCGATACTGATACAGTTCCGGATCGATCTGGATCTCATAATCCAGGATATCCTGATAACGCACCTGCTGAATCTCCAGATAACTTCTGATGTGAAGCTCTTCCTCCTGAATCGTAATGTACTCTTTTCCCTTACTGAGAACCAGACGGAAAAATTCCGAGAGCGACACGACCATGTTCACCGCTCTGTCCGGATTATTTCCCTCGATCAGCCACACGATCGTATCAAGCGTATTATACAGGAAGTGAGGATTGATCTGCTCCTGCAGAAGACGCAGATCTGCCCGGCGCATCCTGCGTTCATCCTCCTTGATCTTACCCACAAGAGACTCGATATTTTCCGCCATATCGTTCACACTGTCGGAAAGTACCGCAATCTCGTCATCACTGCGCACATTTGCCCGCACCGAGAAATCACCGCCCGAAATCTCTCCTGTGACACGACATAATTCCTGAACCGGGCGAACGATTCCCCGAACCGTGCCAGATGTGACAATCAGCACAAGTATGATCATCAGAATTACCAGGCCGATACAGAAAACAAGAAATTCCTCCACCTGCCTGTTCAACTGGGTTGTCATCCGGTCGATACTGCGCGTCTGATAGTAGATGTAATACTGAATGTCATCCTGAACAAGCTCAGTCATAATATAAATATTATTTTCGAGCATCTCCAGGTTCTCATCATAACTTCCGCCGTTCTCCACATTTTCCCGGATATCGTCCACGCGGTCTTCCAGCGTATCGATATTCCGCATCAGACTCTGTAGCCATACGGCACTCTCTTTATCCGCAGTAATACGAATCAATTTCCCGAAATCATTGCGCAGTTCCCCGATCAGCTGATACGGATCCTTAAGCGATGTATCCTCCGCGATATTCTCAAAGGTGACATACCCCACGACGAGCTTATACATACTCTCATCCATCTCTTCCTTAAAATCGAGATTATAGTTGTTCGCCACCGTCATATTACCGACAATACTGTCATAAGCATTTCGATAATTCATAAGCGCTGCAATCAGATAAATGATCACTGCTAAAAATGGCACTGCCGCCATAACGGCAAGCAGTGTCATTTTTGTTTTGATCGGATGTTTAATTCTTTTACTGTTCTGATTCAGTCTCATTCTCTTCCGTATCCGCCGATGCGTCCTCTCCCGTCATTTCTGTTTTCACCGGCATGAAGTATTCACTCTGCGTCTTAAAGCTGCTGGTCTGATCTGCCAACTCTCCCACCACACCGGATACCGCTTCCAGCGCATCCGTGATATCCTGCATCTCCTGTGCCAGCTCCGTCGTATTCTCCACGACATTGGAAATACCCTGCGCACTGTCATGTACCGTCACGGAAATGTCTTCCATGGCCGATGCCGTGGTTCCCATGATTTCATTCAGACTCTCCGCAGCAACCTTGATCTGCATCATCATTTCCTCAAAAGTAACCGTATCTTTTACATACTGCTCACCGGTATCTTCCAGAATTCCGTAATCCGGAAGCACCCTCTGGTTCATAAACTCTAATAGCTTTCTTGCATTATCCGCCAGTTTGTTTACGGCACCGATTACGCCCGCAGAAATTTTCTTGATATTGTTGGCCGTCTGGGTCGAATTATCCGCAAGCACTCTGATCTCATCCGCCACCACGGCAAAACCTCTTCCGCTCTCACCGGCTCTTGCCGCCTCGATGGAAGCATTTAACGCCAACAGGTTTGTCTGTCCCGCAATTTTCAAAATATCCGCCGTCAGATTGTTAATACTGTCGATCTGTCTGCTCTCTTCAATGGAAGTCTGCAGCGCAACATCAAATTCCGCAATCATGGCGCCGGCACTCTCACGGCTCTCCTTCGCACGCCTCTGCACTTCTTCCGCCCGAACCTTAATTTCATCTGCAAAACTGCTTCCATCGACGGTCTTCTTCGTAACCTCTTCCACAGACTCCTCTGCCTGTCTGGTACTCTCATTCACATTTGCAACGGACGCAGCCACTTCTTCCATACTTGCCGCAAGCTCTTCCATAATGCTGGAAGTATTCTCTGCGCTCTCATTTGCCTTTGCAACCACATTATTTACATTGCGCTGCTGCGCATCAATCTCCTGTCCGCAGGCAACCACGCCTCCGATCATTCCCTGCAGAATCTCCATAAACTGATTGACACCGTTTGCCAGCGCTGCGATCTCATCCTTTGTGAGCACAGGTACACGCTTACTCAGATCGCCTTCCTTGCGGTTGATATCCTCCGTAATCTCACTCATCACTCCTGCGATCTTACGGATCGGTGTCACAATCGTTCTCAGGGCAACTATCATGATAACGACAGAGGCAATCAAAAGCACTACTACTACCACTACCACCGCAACCTCTGTCTGCGCGGCAACTTCATCCAGGTGTGCCTGTCCTGCATCAAGATCCCTCTGAGAGTACTCGATCAGCTGCATCATATTGGTATGCAGCAGACTATTGATCGTTCCCAACGTATTTGTCAGATAGATCTGCGCCATTTCTTTGTCATTTGTCTTACTTGCATCAATAATCGTATCAACAGAATTGCAGAAAGCAGTAAGCTTTTCCCGCAGAACATCATAGGTACTCTGCACCTCCGGCTGATCGATCATCGTCGCATACTCATCCATCAGAGCCCACATGGTCTCCTCCTGCTCTGTGATCTTGGTCTCATAGCTTTCCATCGTGGAAGCAAGCTTTGTATCAAGATGAGCATATGTATTGTTATAGATCTCAAGATAGCATCCATAAATCTCACGGACCATATTGATTTCGACCACTTCACCATTCATGATAGCCTGACTCTGCTCCGAGACCGTCCTTATATTATTGCTGAGAAGCACCAGCGCCGCAAGCGAAATTCCCACAAGCAGCACAATAACAGATGCAAATTTATAACCAACCCTTTTCATATCATCCCTGCCTTTCCTATCCAAGTTTGGTGATTACCATTCCTATTTTAGCATATGTTTAGGACAAATTCTATTCTAAAAATAATATTCATATGATTTTTTAACAAATAAACGGTCGTTGTTTATGGAAAAAAATATCACATTTTCACGAAAAAAGAAGATTCTTATCCTTCCTCTTTCCGTCATACTGTGCTTTTTTCTGATTGCCGGAAGCTCAACACTC
>JALFTO010000224.1 GCA_022779165.1 Lachnospiraceae bacterium | reverse complement strand
GACAACAGTTCCGTCCTTCCCAACCAGCTGCAGACGTGGCTGGACACACAGGAGCCTCCGATTGTACTGTCTCAGGCGAAGATAAGTCTGGAGGAAAAGGTGAGGGTGTGGCAGGCGATCAACAAGCCTTACCAGATCAGTCTGTTCTATAAGGCGGCACCCGTATTCCTGTCCAGCGAGATTATCGTTGAAACTCCTCGTGTTTCCGAGGCTACATTCAGTCTGCATACGACAGGTGAAGAAAGGGGGAGAGAATGATAGGTGGATAGCACTGTAATTCATTACAGGCTGGATCTCGTAGTCCGGCTGTTGGATACGACCACAGGGTCTGCTGTAGATGAGCATAACGTGCAATTTCGGAATGGCGGACATTCCCTGCAGCTTACGCCTCGTGGCAACGGCAGTTATGTACTGATCAATTCCGGCAGAGAAGATTTCACACTGCAGGTGACAGTACACGGATACGAACCGTGCGAAGTGCCGGTTTGTTATGAGAAGCTGGATGAGAGGATACCTATTCAGGAAGTATTCCTGATACCGTCAGAGAATACTGCAGAAGGAGAACCGTTACTGACGTTCTCCGGTCAACTTTCCGGCCTGGAGCAAGTGGAGGCGGTGAGCCTCAGACACGCCCTGTGCAGCATACAGGAATTTGATGAGCGCAAGCGCATCATGAAGGTATTTCAGAAGAGCAGCAGGGCATCATTGGAAGACGTTGCCTATGGATTGATCCGTGCGGACATGACGGGCTACGAACGCATCGAGATCCTGAAGGAAACAGGAAAAGGTGAGTTCAAGCTCAAGGAGCCGCTCAAGGAACCGTTTTCCGTCAATTCTCCGATTGCCAGGGTTATTTTTGGCAAGGCAGGGCAAGATGGGGAATACATTCTGCGGGTGAGAGATGAGTCGGAAGACTTGCGTTACCTCGTCAGATATGTGGTAGAGGGAGAGACCAGATTTCAGGTAGTGGACTTCCATCAACTGGATGGAGTCGTACTGCGGTAAGGAGAGAAAATGGGACAACTTGTCGTAACAGGAGCCACGGCTGTATGCAGCTTTGGCACAGTGCCGGCAACCATTACAGCGACGTCACAGGCTGCTGTGTTGGTAGAGGGTAAGCCGGCAGCAACGATCCAGGATGCACAGCCGATCGTGAACGTTTCGTCGTTTGGCATGTGTACCTCATTATTGAATCCGCAGGTGGCGGCAGCTACGGCCGCAGCGCTGGGAGTCCTGACACCACAGCCTTGTCAGCTTGTATGTGCCGGTGCATGGATACCGACGAAGCCGACCGTTTTAGTTGGCGGCAAGCCGTGTCTGACAAGCGATTGCAGCATGGTATGTATGAACGGTGCCGGTAACATCAAGATCACATTTGCCGGACAGGCAAAGACTTTAATTACCTAAAAATGAAAGGAGAACAAGCATGGCAGAGTATTTTTCACCAGGCGTATATGTGGAAGAATATGACAATTCTCCACGAAGCATAGAGGGAGTGGGAACAAGCACGGCAGGTTTTATCGGCTTGGCCGAAAAAGGTGCAACGATCGGTGCTCCTTCTCTTGTTACAAGTTTTAAGAGTTTCACAAAGCAGTTCGGTGGATTTTTGAGCGAGTTTACACACGGAGAATACCGTTATCTGGCTAACAGCGTAGAGCAGTTCTTCATCAACGGCGGAACGAGATGTTACGTATCACGTGTGGCTCCGCCCGACGCAGTTCCCGCTAAGATCCAGAAGGGTATCCTCGGATTCGAGGCAGCAAATCCCGGCAAGTGGGGCAACCGTATCCAGATTTCCCTGAACACTGTTCTGAAGCGCAAACTGCAGTTGATTGCAAAATCCGGCACAGGCTATATTGCAAAGAGTGTGGAAGGCTTCAGAGAAGGCGATCTGGTAGAGTTCCAGGGTGAGTACAACAAGATCGCAACCATCTATGACAACACGATTACTTTTGAGAAAGAGTTCACCGGAGAGGTTGTAGATGATTCCATCATCCCGAAGGCAGTTCTTTACCTTGTTGTTGTTGACGTAAGCGTACGTTACAACGATGAAGTTGAGAATTATTCCGAGCTGAGCTTCAACACAAGCGCACCGAATTATATCGGTACGAGATTATCTTTGAGTGAGATCGTTAAGATCACGGCTGAGCCGTTCACAGAGCTCGGCAATCCCGTGGAAGCAGTTCTGGGCGAAGGCTTACAGAGCGGCATGTTCACACTGGAGGGCGGCAGCGACGGATCCATCTCCAAGGTGACTGCGGCAACCTTCATCGGCGAGGATAACGGACCCGGCAAGCGTACCGGTATCCAGTCTTTCCTCGAGAATCAGATAGTCAGCATGAT
This sequence comes from Lachnospiraceae bacterium, assembly GCA_022779165.1. Lineage (GTDB taxonomy): Bacteria > Bacillota > Clostridia > Lachnospirales > Lachnospiraceae > VSOB01. The sequence goes on along the minus strand of JALFTO010000224.1, from coordinate 263 downwards.
GGCAATTCCCGGCATCACGATTCCTGAGGTGGTTGTAGCGCTCGTGGCACACTGCGAGAATTTAAAGAGCCGCTTCGCCGTATTTGATATGCCGAAGGATATGTACAAGACAAAAGATCTGATCGAGTACAGAAACATGATCGATTCCACCTATGCGGCAATGTACCATCCGTGGATCCAGGTATTCGACAGAGCTTCCAATAAAGCGGATTTTGTTCCGCCTTCAGGCGCGGTTCTCGGTGTTTACTCCAGAACCGATATTG
>JALFTO010000221.1 GCA_022779165.1 Lachnospiraceae bacterium | reverse complement strand
TTTTTCAGATCCCAGATCCGCTGATTCGCGCTGCCTCTGAATGCGAGCGACAGATCCTTCTGATCCTCAATATATTCTCCGTCCACCAGCACATCGATATAAGAAAGCATCTCATCCGTCACATCCGTGTGCACCCTGCCGCCTGCTGCCAGATCGGCATCATACAGATACCCCGTATAACACCAGACCGTCTTGTCCGGATACTGCCCATGAATCTTCCGGAGCAGTCCGATCAGTTCTGCCTGATTCTCCGGCTCAAAAGGCTCTCCTCCGAGGAGACTGAACCCCGCGATATAATCCGGTGCAAGCGCTTTCAGGATCTCCGCCTCGGTATCCTCCGTGTAAGGTTGCCCGTACCGGAAATCCCATGCCACAGAATTAAAACACCCCTTGCAATGATGTCTGCAGCCGGAGACAAAGAGACTGACCCTGACACCCGTCCCGTTGGCGATATCATACTTTTTGATTGCTCCGTAATACATCCTTCGCGTGCCTGCCTCTTAATCCGTTTTTTCCCGGGCAATGATCAGGGAATAGTATCCTGCCGTGTCCGGAATCTCATCCACATGGGAATATACTCTTTCGTCTTCCATCCCGCAGTTTTCCACCATGACAGCTTCCCTGCCGCTTGTTTTGATGATTTCTTTGACCTGTTTTATTCTGCTTCCCGATTTCATCAGAATACAGGTTCCTTCATCCGGCAGTTCTTCTTCCAGACTGTGCGCCGGATAAATGTGAATCTGCTCCTTTCTGATACCGAGAGGCTGATTCACCCGTGCTGCCGCTGCACAGAAGGATGTCACGCCGCTGACCAGCCGGATTTCAAATCCATCTTCCTCCACGATCTGCCGGATATACATAAATGTGGAGTAGACTGTGGGATCTCCGAGCGTCAGAAACACAACATTTCTGCCCTGTGCAAGGTATTTCTCTATCTTTTCGGCACCGGCTCTATGACATTTTTCCTGCTCTGCTTTATCATGCGTCATCGGCATATAGACAGAGAGAAGCGTCTTCTCTGCCAGTTCAGGCACTGCAGCAGACGCGATCCGGTATGCGACCGTTTCCTTCGCATCCGCGCCCGGCAGGGCAATGATATCATTTTCCTTGATCAATCTGACGGCTTTGAGCGTCATAAGCTCCGGGTCTCCCGGGCCGACACCGACACCGTACAGGACTCCTGTCATATTTTTTACCTCTTGTTCTCCTACAGATGCAGCACTCTGTCCCTGATCTCCTGTGTCCGCCCCTGGTTCCAGAACTGCGTGCCGATATACCCGCAGGTTCTCCTCGCCACAAACAGCTTATTCTGATCACGGTTGCCGCAGTTAGGGCACTCCCATACCAGTTTGCCCGACCCGTCCTCACGGATCTTGATCTCCCCATCGTAGCCGCACTGCTCGCAGTAATCGCTCTTGGTATTCAATTCCGCGTACATGATGTGGTCATAGATGAATTTCATCACAGAGAGCACCGCCGGAATGTTATTCTGCATATTGGGCACTTCCACGTAACTGATGGCACCGCCCGGCGAAAGCTTCTGGAATTTCGCCTCAAACTCCAGTTTATCAAACGCATTGATCTCCTCTGTCACATGCACATGATAACTGTTCGTGATATAATTTTTGTCCGTCACGCCCTCGATCATACCAAAACGCTTCTGAAGACATTTAGCAAATTTGTATGTGGTGGACTCCATCGGTGTGCCATAGACGGAATAACTGATATGCTCCGCCTCTTTCCACTCACGACACTTATCGTTCAGCCGCTGCATTACCTGCAATGCAAAAGGAGTGGCTTCGGGATCTGTGTGTGATTTGCCAAGCATCCGCACGCACATCTCATAAAGCCCTGCATAGCCGAGAGATATCGTCGAATATCCGCCATATAAGAGCTTATCGATCTTCTCACCTTTCTCAAGTCTCGCCAGCGCACCGTACTGCCAGAGGATCGGCGCCACATCCGACACCGTGCCGAGCAGCCTCTCATGACGGCAGCGCAGCGCCTTATGGCACAGTTCCAGCCTCTCATCCAGAATTTCCCAGAATCTGTCCATATCGCCCTCAGAGGAGCATGCCACATCCACGAGATTGATCGTCACGACACCCTGATTGAATCTTCCATAGAACTTATGGCT
>JALFTO010000217.1 GCA_022779165.1 Lachnospiraceae bacterium | reverse complement strand
CGATATGCAGGTCATTTTCTCGTGCTTTGGGGAAGAGGTCTACAGGGCATACAAAAGGGAACTTGCGGACAGGGAAAGATAGGATTCTAAGAGGTAAGAAATCGGATGAAAAAGGGAACAATATTTATAATCGCGGCATTGACCGTGATAGTCATTATTGCGGCAGCGTTAGCGGCAAGGCAGAATATGACCGCTGATCATGGCAGCGATTCCATATCATCGGAAGGAGATACAGAGATGAATTATACATCGATCACAATGGAAGAGGCGAGGGAGATCTTTGCGACAGATGGAGACTATATCATTCTGGATGTCAGGAGAGCGGACGAGTTTGCTGCAGGTCACATTCCGGGAGCGATCAATGTTGCCAATGAAGCGATTGCAGATGCACAGCCTGCGGAGCTGCCAGACAAGGATCAGGTGATCTATGTGTACTGCCGCAGTGGAAACAGGAGTAAGCAGGCTTCCGCAAAGCTTGCAGCAATGGGCTATACAAATATCATCGAGTTTGGCGGAATTATTGACTGGACAGGTCAAATCGAGAAATAGATGCGGACAAGCCGGAAAAGACCGGAAAGGAAAATAGAGTAGTAGGTACAAAAGATAGGAAGGAGAATTTTGCGATGGAAAAAGTGGAACAGGTAGAAGAATTTCTGAAGGAAGCCGGAATTTATTATCTGGCGACGGTGGATGGGGATCAGCCCAGGGTTCGGCCTTTTGGCGCGGTTCATATTTTTGAGGGAAAACTGTACATACAGACGTCGAAATACAAAAATGTGTCAAGACAGCTTCATGAAAATCCGAAGGCTGAAGTATGTGCTTATCATGGTAATGAATGGATTCGAATATCCGGAGAACTGGTGGAAGATGATCGAGTGGAGGCGAAACAGTCCCTGTTGGATGAGTATACCTCCCTGCAGAATTTGTATTCGGCAGATGATGATAAGACAGAAGTGTTCTATTTCCGGAATGCAGCTGTGGTCATCTCTTCTTTTGAGCACGATCCGATCAGGTTCCGGTTCTGATGAATAACATCCGCCTTTCATACATACAATATGCACAATTCCATGGCTTTCCAGTTGGACGCCGTTGACACTTTGCGACAAAATACGGTACAATAGAGCCACTAAACGAAAGGTGGATAGATAAATGGAACAACAAAATGAATTTAAGCCATTTATTCCGGCTGACAAGGCGATGCCTGAACTTACGCTCACTTCGATCATCGTGGGTGCGATCCTGGCAGTCCTGTTTGGCGGAGCAAATGCGTATCTGGGACTGAGAGTGGGTATGACAGTGTCTGCTTCCATTCCTGCAGCGGTAATTTCGATGGGAATTATCCGCGTGATCCTGCATAGAGATTCGATTCTGGAGAATAACATGGTGCAGACGATCGGTTCCGCCGGTGAATCGGTGGCGGCAGGTGCGATCTTCACGATGCCTGCTCTTTTTATGTGGGCTGCTGAGAGTGGAACGGCAGCGCCGTCTCTCGTTGAGATCGGACTGATCGCTCTCTGCGGAGGGATTCTTGGCGTTATGTTCATGATCCCGTTGCGTTCCGCATTGATCGTGCAAGAGCATGGAAAGCTTCCGTATCCGGAAGGTCAGGCATGTGCGGAAGTGCTCCTCGCCGGAGAAGAGGGCGGAGCCAAAGCCGGTACGGTGTTTGCCGGTCTGGGAATCGCAGCGGTATACAAGTTTATCGCGGATGGTCTGAAACTGTTCCCGAGCGAGGTTGACTTTGAGATCAAGAGTTACAAGGGATCCGGAATCGGTATGGATGTGCTTCCTGCTCTGGCAGGTGTCGGCTATATCTGTGGACCCAAGGTTTCCTCTTACCTGCTTGCGGGCGGTACGGTGGGCTGGTTCGTGATCATGCCGATCATCGCACTGTTTGGCGGTGATATGATTCTGTATCCCGGCACGGTTCCTGTCAGTGAACTTGGCGTGTGGGGAATCTGGAGCAATTACATCCGTTATGTGGGCGCGGGTGCCGTGGCGGCAGGCGGTATCATGAGCCTGATCAAATCGTTCCCGATGATCGTGCGCACGTTCAAGGATGCGATCGCGGTTTACGGCAAGAAAGCATCGGGCGAGAACAATCGTCTGAACAAGGATATGAATATGGGAATTGTGATGGCTGTCGTAGCCGTTGTGGCTGTTGTGATCTGGCTGCTCCCGATCATTCCCGTGAATCTGGTCAGTGCGGTCATCATTGTTATCTTTGGATTTTTCTTTGCTACGGTATCCTCCCGCATGGTAGGTATCGTGGGCAGCAGTAACAACCCGGTGTCCGGCATGGCGATCGCGACACTTCTGTTTGCGACTTTTCTGCTGAAGATAACCGGTAATGTCGGTATGCCCGGTATGATTGCGGCGATTACGATCGGTTCTGTCATCTGTATCGTTGCAGCGATTGCCGGTGATACCTCACAGGATCTTAAGACCGGTTTTATTGTCGGTGCGACACCGGTGAAGCAGCAGATCGGTGAGGTGATCGGCTGCGTGGTATCTGCAGTGGCGATCGGCGGTGTGCTGTATCTGCTCAGTGCGGCATGGGGATACGGCTCTGCAGAGCTTCCGGCTCCGCAGGCAACGCTTATGAAGATGGTAGTGGAAGGCGTTATGGAAGGAAATCTTCCGTGGGGACTTGTGTTCTGCGGTGTGGCTATTGCAATTGCAGTGGAGATCCTGCAGATTCCGGTACTTCCTTTTGCGGTAGGTCTGTATCTCCCGATCCACTTGAGTACACCGATCATGGTCGGCGGTCTGATCCGTTGGTACTTTGACACGAAAAAGATGGACTCCGAGGCAGACAGGAAGAAGTGTGTCGAAAACGGTATCCTCTATTCTTCAGGTTTGATTGCCGGAGAAGGTCTGGTGGGTATCCTGTTGGCGGTATTTGCCATTATTCCGTTCGGCGGTGCAACATTCGGTGATTTCCTGGGATCCTGCCTTGGAATCAACCTTGGCAACTGGGGCGGTCTTGTGTTCTTTGCCCTTTTGTGTGCAACGATCGTATATTTCATTAACCGCAAAGAGAAAAAGGCTTGATGGTTTAAATGATGAAGAAACAAAAAGTGAATTATCTGGATTACATTCCAAAGCATAATTCTCTGTTTCCCTGCTCAAAAAACGAGCAGGGAAATATTGAGATTGCGAGAAAAAATAAGGGACTCTTTAATCGGATTGCCCAGCTTCTTTTCAAAAAGCCGAAGGTCAGTTATATCGAACTGGACGAATTCGGCAGCTTCGTGTGGGAACAGATTGACGGAGAGCGGAGTATCTATGAGATCGGAAAACTTGTGAAAGAACATTTCGGAGACAAGGCGGAGCCATTGTACGAGCGGCTGGCAAAGTTTTTCTACACATTACGGAACAATGAGTTTATACTGTATGTGAAGAAATAAGGTTCTATATGATAATATATGGGAGACGGTGGCTGCGGATCGGTCTGTGGCTGCGGCGATCATTAAGAAGTGAGGAGAATGGATATGGGCGTTTTGAGTGGTCTTGAACCGAAGGAAGTATTTCACTATTTTGAGGAGATCTGCGGGATACCGCATCCCTCCTACAAGGAGAAACAGATCAGTGATTACTGTGTGAAGTTTGCAAAAGAAAGAGGTCTCGAGCACTATCAGGATGAACTGGGCAATGTGATCATTATCAAGGAGGCAACGCCGGGCTATGAATCGGTGGAGCCGCTGATC
>JALFTO010000208.1 GCA_022779165.1 Lachnospiraceae bacterium | reverse complement strand
TTTCCGGCGAAATCTCTATCTCATCATCACCATCACGCACAACCGCCACGACCGGTATTCCCGTGAGTTCCTCGATCATACGGATGTTATCTTCCTGCATGACGCCGCCGGAATAATGATTGAGAATGATCCCCCTGATTCCGATTGCTTTGCTCTTAAGATACGATACGGTGAGCACTACGGCATTGATCGTTCCAAGCCCCGCATCCGCCACGATCACGGTATCCAGTCCGAGTTCCTTTATGATATCCTCCAGCAGAAGCTTCTGCTCATCCCACCGGATCGGGCAGACGATACCGCCGCTGCCCTCCACGGTCACATAATCATACGCTTCCGCCACTTTGGCAAAATCCGCTCTCACTTTTTCCGGTTCCACCGGATTGCCCTCGATTCTCGCTGCCAGATGGGGAGACACGCTGTTTCGATACAGATAGGAGAGCAAGCTCTCCTCCGGCTGATCGATCCCCGATATCCGCTTCACATAACCGGCATCACTTTCCGCTATGGTTTCCGCCCCGGAGAGCGCTGCCTTATAATAACCGGCACGCAGCCCTGCTTCGGACAGCTTTTTCACAAGGAGTGCGGTGATATACGTCTTGCCCGCATCCGTTCCGGTTGCCGTCACAAACAATCCTTTTGCCATTACAGTCTTTCCCTCTCCACATAAGCGCGCAGTCTCTTGCCCACTGCGGATGCAGCCAGACACAGCACGAAATCTCCCGGCATATCCAGCGGGAAGCAGGACAGGAAGATTACGAGGATGGGCGTCGGCGTCTTCATATACAGATTCAGGATCATGAACTTATAGGCAATGCCGATCACATACGTCACCACCAGACCCGCAAGGCAGGCTGCCAGATATCCGGCATATGTATTCTTCATCTTACGGCAGAGCGTTCCCGTCACATAAGCCGTAACAATAAATCCGACGAGGTAACCGAAGCTGGGACGGAGGACATAGCCGATCCCGCCTCCCGCAGCGAAAATCGGAACACCAAGTAGTCCCAGCAGCACGTACACTCCCACGGCCACAGCGCCGATCTTTCCGCCCAACACAATTCCCGCCAACAGCACAAAGAAGAACTGCAACGTGAAATAATCCATATACGGCACCGGGATCTGGATAAAAGCACCCACCGCTACCAGTGCCGTGAACATGCCGCACAGCACCATCTCTTTTGTTGTCAGTAATCTCGCATTCTTTTCTTTTGTCTCCATACATACAACCTCTCTTTGTTATGATTTCAGCCTTATTTACTATAGCGAAAGGTTGTTCGTTTGTCAACCTGCTTCATATATGTGGTTGACAATTATTTTCTTGCAAATCGGATGAAAATACGATATATCTAAGAATAAGACAGATAAAAGACGGGAGGCAGCTTATGAAAATAAAAATCTGTGGTCTGACCAGACCGGAAGAAGCAGATTATGCAAACCGAAATCGGGTGGATTTCGCCGGAATGGTTCTCTTTTTCCAAAAGAGCAAGCGGAACATCTCCATCGATCAGGCAAAGACGATCCTTGCCGCCCTGAATCCTTCTGTAAAAAGTGTGGCTGTTGTCGTATCTCCCACACCGGATCAGGCAATGCAGATTGAACAGGCAGGATTCGACTACATCCAGATTCACGGAGAGCTGTCTCACGAAATCCTTGAGAAAGGCTCTCTCCCTATCCTGCGGGCGCTGAACTCCCCTTCTATGACGGAATTTGAATCATGCGAAAAGAGTCCGCGCATCGCAGGCTATGTCATCGATGCCGCCGAGCCCGGCAGCGGCAAACCTTTCGACTGGAACACGGCAAAGTCTTTCCCCCGGAACGGCAAACTGTTCCTGCTTGCAGGCGGTCTGACACCCGACAATGTGGCAGACGCCATCCGCGCAGTGCAGCCGGACGGCGTGGATGTCTCCTCCGGCGTGGAGCTCACGAAAGAACTGCCGGATAAAGACGCAGTCAAAATCGACTTGTTCGTAAAAAGAGTGCGGGAGACCTGTTAAGCAGTCCTCCCGCACGTTCCTTTTCATATCAGATCAAAGATTCTCGTCCTATTTTCACCCGATCAGATAATACACGACGTGTACGGCTTCAAGGTAAACTCATACTTTTTGCCCCGGAAGTCAAAGTGGAAATTGTAGTCCGAGTCGTCTATATTGAACGCGGCAACCTTCACATCATCACCGAGCACTCTCGCAAAGGCGTACTGCCTGTTGCGCAGGAAGATCTCTTCGTACTCGCCCTTCTGCAAGGCTGTGGAGCATGCCCGCAGGTCACTCAGCATACGGATATGCTCTCCGAGTTCAGGGGAGAGCTTCTCCATCTCATGAATATCGAGGCAGGGACGCAGCGGCTTATCCGCATCATATCCGTGTCCTTTTACTGCTTTGATGCCCCACTCGCTTCCATAATAGATCGAAGGCACGCCCGGCATCGCAAACAGCAGCGTATATACATTTTTCAGATTTCTGTCGTCATTTAAAAGGCTGGCAATCCTGTTCACATCATGATTGTCCACGAAGGAATACAGTTCCAGATCCTTATACATTCCTCCCTGCCCGAACTGCCTCTTTAAGGAATGCGCAATCTCAAAATAGTTCTTATCGTTATGGCTGGAGTAAATTCCCTTCCAGCACTCATAGTTGGTTGTGGAATCCAGCATATCGGGATTTGCCCAGCGCTTGTAATCTCCGTGGATGATCTCACCCATCAGCCAGAAATGCGGTTTCTTTCCCTTGACCAGAGCACGAAGTTTTCGGAAGAAATCCATATCTACGCAGTCTGCCGCATCAAGCCGCAGTCCGTCGATATCGAACTCATCGATCCACATGCTCACGGCATCAAGCAGATGCTTCACCACAGCGGGATTTCGCAGATTCAGCTTGACAAGCTCCTCATGTCCCTCCCAACAGTCATAGTGGAAGCGGTCTCCGCTGGCATTGCCGTGGTCAAAGTTCAGTCCCGAGAACCAGTCCTTGTATGGGGAATCCCACAGCTTCTCCTGCACATCTTTAAATGCCCAGAAACCTCTGCCGACATGATTGAACACGCCGTCCAGCACAATGTGGATATGATTCTCCCGGAGTTTCGCAAACACCTGCTTGAACTCATCCTTCGTGCCCAGACGGGAATCGGTATCAAAATAATCCGATGTGTCATAGCCATGTGTCAATGACTGAAAGATCGGGCTGAAATACACCGCATTGATCCCGATCGCTTTCAGATGAGGGATCCAGTCAAGCAGCTTCAGGATTCCGTGTCCGGCGGTCGCCTCTCCTTCATTCCGGTCTGCCGCCCCACAGAAGCCCATCGGATAAATATGATAGAACACGGCACTGTCAATCCAGTTGCCCGTCTGCACCGGTGTCATCTGCTGCGGTTTCGGCTGTGCCGCCACCTGCGCCGGCTTCGGCGCTTCCGGCTGTGCAAGCGGCACTATCTTATGTTTTATCTCCGGGATCTCCATCCGCTCCGCCATCGGGTTGGTATCCGGCACCGGCGGAATATGCAGTTTCTTCACGTGCTCACTTTCCTTGCTGCACTCCACAGCACTCACCTCTCCGTCATCACTGCCCAAATTTTCCTCTGCTGCCGTACTCACCTGCCCGACAACACGGCAGGGGTTTCCCTCTGCTGTCGCATTCGCCGGAATATCTTCCGTCACCACACTGCCTGCGCCGACCACCGCATTTTCCCCACTCGTAATTCCGGAGAGGACGGTCACATTCGGTCCGAACGTCACATGATCGGCGATATGGATCGGCTCTGTTTCCTCCAGTGTCAGATTCTCGCCCGCGGGGACGCCTTGTCCCATATAGACGTGCGTTCCGCCCCAGTCCGCATAAATCGGCGGCTCGATCT
>JALFTO010000197.1 GCA_022779165.1 Lachnospiraceae bacterium | reverse complement strand
GAGAAGGAGGAGGCTGTTCTGGCAGCACTTCCGGGCAATAACTGTGGCGGCTGTGGTTTCGCCGGATGTTCCGGTCTGGCGGCGGCAATCGCAAAGGGTGAGGCTCCTGTAAATGCCTGTCCTGTGGGCGGAGAGCCTGTCGGACAGAAAATTGCGGATATTATGGGCGTTGAGGCGGGAAGCGCTGAGCGTCAGGTGGCATTTGTCAAATGTGCCGGCACCTGTGAAAAGGCGAATGTGGATTATGAATATCACGGAGCAAAGGACTGCCGCGTGATGGCTTTCGTGCCAAACGGCGGTGCCAAGAGCTGCAATTATGGTTGCCTTGGTTACGGAAGCTGTGTGAAAGCATGTCCTTTTGATGCGATCCATGTCGTGGATGGCGTTGCGGTGGTGGATAAGGAGGCTTGTAAGGCGTGCGGAAAGTGTGTGGCAGCCTGCCCGAAGCATCTGATTGAACTGATCCCTTACAAGGCGGAGCATATGGTGGCATGCAGTTCCAAGGACAAAGGACCTGTCACCATCAAGGCTTGTCAGGCGGGATGCATCGCCTGCCAGCTCTGTAAGAAGAATTGTCCGAGCGATGCGATCATCATCGAGGATTTTCATGCAAAGATTGACTACAGCAAATGTACGAACTGTGGCACCTGCAAGGAAAAATGCCCCAAAAAGATTATTGTGTAAAGAAAGGCTTTACAAATCAGAAAAATATGGTATGATGGTAAATGCGAATGAATTGCAAATGCAATTTGTTCGCATTTATTTCTTGCAAAAATATGTTTGTAAAATAGTTTGCGGATAATCACGGAGGAATACCATGGTTGATTTGATTCTGGATACGATACTCGATAATCTGAAGCTTCTTCCTTTTCTGTTTCTCACCTACCTGATCATGGAGTGGGTGGAACATAAGACAGGAAACTTTACGCAAAAACTGGTGAAGCGGTCCGGCAATTTCGGAGCCTTGATCGGAGCAGTGGCGGGAGTGTTCCCGCAGTGTGGGTTTTCCGCCGCCGGAAGCGGCTTATATGCAGGCAGAGTGATCACATTGGGAACATTGTTTGCGATTTTCCTGTCTACTTCCGATGAGATGCTGCCTGTCATGCTGTCGGAGAAGGCGCCGTTTCCACTGATCGGGCAGATTCTGTTTCTTAAGGTATTGATCGGTCTGGCAGCCGGTCTTTTCATTGACGGCGTGATGCGGATGAGGGGGCGGAAGCAGGAGTTAAAGCTTCATGAATTGTGTGATCATGATCATTGTCATTGCGAACAGGGAATCGTAAAGTCGGCGTTTCATCATACGGTTCAGGTTGCGATATTTATTTTGGCGATCTCATTTGTGTTAAACTGCCTGATCGCGTGGATCGGAGAAAGTGCGATAGAGAGTCTGTTTGTCGATCATGGGATTATCGGCTGCCTGACCGCCGGGCTGATCGGTTTGATTCCAAACTGTGCTGCGTCGGTAATGATCACGGAGTTGTATTTACGGGGCGTACTTCCTTTTGGAGTCATGATGAGCGGTCTGCTGACAGGAAGCGGCGTGGGGATTCTGGTTCTGTTCCGCGTGAATCACAATCTGCGGGAGAATGTAAAAATTGTGGGCGGCTTATATGCGATCGGTGTGATGTGCGGCATCTTACTGGAAATGATCTTCTGACGGTGGATAAGGGAAGCTTGGAAGATCTGTCATGATGGTGTGAAACATACGCATGAAAGGCGAAAAAATGGAGAATCATGATATCTGGAAAAATTTAAAAAAGACGAGACAGCGCATGCAGGTGTATCAGATCCTGAGTGAGACTGAGAGGCCACTCGGTGCGGCGGATATCTTTCAGATGATCCAGGAGCGTGAGGGAGACTGCGGATATGCGGTGTCAACCGTATACCGTATTCTCCAGGCATTTGAACAGCAGGGATTTGTGACAAAGACAAGTCTGCCGGATTCCGATACGATGCTGTATGAATGGAATCACGGTCTGCATATGCACTATGCGATCTGCTTAAAATGTCATAAAAGAATCCCTCTGCCGGAATGTCCGTTCGCACATATGGAAATTCCGGAAAAGGGATTTGAAGTCACAGGTCATAAAATTGAAGTGTACGGATACTGCGGTAATTGCAAAGAATCCTGAAAAATATTATGCGGCAGGAGCGGCAACAACGGGTTGCTGTATCTGTGTCAGGACAGAGGCATCGTTAAGGCATGCGGCAATATACAATCCGCTTGCATTGGTGTCGAACGTGATCGTGGCATCATCGCTGTCCAGATCGGATAATACTGTAGGGATGTTCCCGGCAAGAGACACGATACAGAATGTGCGTCCTGCTGACCGGAACTGTGCCGGAATCTGGAGACAGAGTCTTGTGGTCTGATCCAGCTGCTTCTTCGGTGTGCCGGCATAGCCGTAAGTAAACTGTATCTGGAAAGCACCTGCAAAGCTGCCGCCTGTCAATGTCTGCACGGCTGCAAGCGTAGCATCATCGATCGTTGTCAGAGTTGTGTTGATGGTCATGCCGTCCAGCTTATATCCTTTTGCGAAGACGCATGGATCCGTATTCCTTGTGATCCAGTTCAGATTATTGTCGGTATCGTATTTTTTATCTTTCTTTTCATTTTTGTTGTTAAAATGTGCCACAATATTATGATTTTTACCGTTTACGGCAAAAGAGTAGGTTGTATCCTTGCTTACAATTGCACCGTTGTCGGTCCAATACAGGAAAGTGTAGATTGTGTTGACGTTGAGGGCTGACACCTTGATGTAATCCGTGGATGCCGCATACGTGTAATTCTGAAAGGAAACATCATTTTTGAAACTGTTTACCGCACCCATTGTGTTGTTACTGGAACGAACGGTAACGGCAAAATTCTCTTCAGCGTGGGCAGTCATTGTAAAGGCTGACAACAGGCAGAGCGCAGTAGCAGATAAGATAAACAATTTTATGGAATCCAAAAAGTTTGTTTTCTGTATAGTATCTGATCTTTTCATATGAAATTTCCCCCAAAGTCATATAGATGATTCGAAATTCGCAGTATGCATTTGCAGTACACATTCGAAAACCGAAAGCTTCCACGTACAGTATACACGAATCCGTCCCAAAGTGCCATATCTTATGTTGCTTTTCTTTTCGGCGTCCGGTTTTTGTAAGCTGTCAAGAAAAAACACTTGACAGCCTCCGCTTCATGCGCTATGATATCAATTGTTCTGTGCGGATTCCTGTGTGCAGGAAGGAGCGTATATTCATGGAAAAAATCGTAGAACAGGGAATTTTATATGATTTTTACGGAGAGCTTCTGACGGAGCATCAGCGCAGGATATATGAGGATGCAGTGTACAATGACATGTCGCTCAGTGAGATCGCCGAGCAGGCGGGGATCAGCAGGCAGGGTGTCCATGATCTCATCAGACGGTGTGACAGGACGCTTGCGGATTATGAGGAGAAGCTTCATCTGGTGAAACGGTTTTCTGCCGTGAAGGAAAAGGTGAAGGAACTTGAGAGTCTGGCAAAGAAAGAGGCCGGCAGTACATCATCCAGGATTGTGCAGCTGGCGGAAGAGATTCTGGAGGAACTGTAGTATATGGCATTTGAGAGCTTGACGGACAAACTGCAGAATGTGTTTAAGAGCTTACGAAGCAAAGGACGTCTGACAGAGGCGGATGTCAAGGCCGCGCTGAAGGAAGTCAAGATGGCACTGCTTGAGGCGGATGTTAACTTCAAGGTAGTAAAGCAGTTTGTGAAATCTGTTGAGGAGCGTGCGGTAGGCACGGATGTCATGAACGGATTGAATCCGGGGCAGATGGTCATCAAGATCGTCAATGAGGAAATGATTTCCCTGATGGGTTCGGAGATGACGGAGCTTAAGCTGCAGCCGGGACAGGCGATCACGGTCATCATGATGTGTGGTCTCCAGGGTGCCGGCAAGACGACTACGACCGCAAAGATCGCAGGCAAACTGAAGCTGAAGGGTAAGAAACCGCTACTCGTGGCATGTGATGTATATAGGCCGGCGGCTATCAAACAGTTGCAGATCAATGGGGAAAAGCAGGGTGTTGATGTCTTTTCCATGGGCGAACATCAGAAGCCTGTCGATATCGCGAAAGCGGCTGTTGAGCATGCCAGAAAGAACGGACATAATATCGTGATCCTCGATACGGCCGGACGTCTCCATATTGATGAGGAGATGATGGCGGAGCTGCAGGAGATCAAGGAAAATATTGAGGTTCATCAGACGCTCCTGGTTGTCGATGCGATGACAGGTCAGGACGCCGTGAATGTGGCGAAGGACTTTGATGAGAAGGTCGGCGTGGACGGCGTGGTGCTCTCCAAGATGGATGGCGATTCCAGAGGCGGTGCCGCCCTCTCTGTAAAGGCAGTGACTGGGAAACCGATCCTGTATGTCGGTATGGGAGAGAAGTTGTCTGACTTAGAGCCGTTTTATCCGGACAGGATGGCAAGTCGTATTCTCGGTATGGGCGATGTACTTTCCCTGATCGAGAAGGCACAGGAAAATATCACCATTGATGCCGATAAAGAGAAAGAGATGGCAGCCCGGCTCAAAAAGGGAAAATTCGATTTTGAGGATTATCTTGAGAGCATGCGTCAGATGAAGAAGATGGGCGGGATCGGAAGTCTGCTTTCCATGATGCCCGGTATGACGGGCGGTAAGATGGGTGACATCCAGTCCATGGTGGACGAGAAGCAGCTTGCCAGGATGGAGGCTGTGGTGCTTTCCATGACACCGGAGGAGAGACGGAACCCGAAACTCTTAAATCCGAGCAGAAAACACAGGATTGCAAAAGGCGCCGGCGTGGATATCAGTATAGTGAACCGTTTTATCAAGCAGTTTGAGCAATCACAGAAGATGATGAAACAGCTCCCCGGCATGATGGGTGGATTCGGTAGCAAAAAGGGAAGATTCAAATTTCCTTTTTAGATACAGGAGCGTAAGCTCCAAACAAAAAATAACAATTGGTAAAAATTTTTTCGGAGGTGAAAAGAAATGGCAGTAAAGATCAGATTAAGAAGAATGGGACAGAAGAAAGCTCCTTTTTATAGAATCATTGTTGCAGATTCCCGTTCTCCCAGAGATGGAAGATTTATCGAGGAAATCGGTACATTTGATCCTACGACAGATCCCAGCACATTCAAGGTAGATGAGGAGAAGGCTAAAAAGTGGCTTGCTAACGGTGCTCAGCCTACAGAGGTTGTGAACAAGATCTTCAAGCAGGCGGGTATTGCAAAATAAGATATCCCGTTGTGTTTGCGAATTTTGGTTAACGGCTTCCGGAGGTGGATTATGAAAGAATTGGTTGAGGTAATTGCAAAGGCACTTGTCGAACATCCGGATGAAGTGGTTGTCACAGAGAAGGAGAGCGGCAGAAACATCACTGTGGAGCTCCATGTGGCGCCTACCGATATGGGAAAGGTCATCGGAAAACAAGGCAGAATTGCAAAGGCAATCCGCTCTGTTGTAAAGGCAGCATCATCAAAAGACAATAAGAAAGTGGATGTAGAGATTATCTGAGATAATCGTAATGGAAGGGACTGCTGCATAACACGGCGGTCCCTTTTCAGATGAAACGGTATTTGATATCGGCAAGGAGAGATATGGAACAATTTTTGAAGGTGGGAGTGATCACTTCCGTTCACGGTATCCGTGGTGAGGTGAAGGTTTTTCCCACGACAGATGATCCCAGACGTTTCAAAAAATGTAAGGAAGTATGGATTGATCCCGAGCAAGGGAAAAGGCGGATGGAGATCGAGCATGTAAAATTTTTTAAGCAGTTTGCCATCATTAAGTTCAAGGGATTTGAGAATCCCGACGAGATCATGCCCTACAAGGGAAAAGAACTGTATGTCACGAGAGAAAACGCGGTTCCGCTCGGAGAAAATGAGTATTACATTGCAGATCTGATCGGTATACAGGTTTTTGACGAAGAAGGAACGCTGCTGGGAGGTCTTGAGGATGTGATTGAGACCGGAGCAAATGATGTGTACAGTGTCAGGACACCGGAAGGACAGGAGATTCTGTTCCCGGCGATCAGGGAATGTATCCTTGAGGTGGATATCGAAAACCGCAGGATGAAAGTTCATGTGATGGACGGACTGCTGGAGACTTAAATATGAGATTTCATGTGCTTACCCTGTTTCCCGATATGGTGAAGGATTGTCTGGAGACGAGCATCTTAGGCAGAGCCCAGGAGAAGGGCTGTGTATCCTTCCATACGGTAAATATCAGGGATTTTACGGAAGATAAACATAAAAAAGTAGACGATTACACGTATGGCGGAGGTGCCGGAATGCTGATGCAGGCGCAGCCCGTCTATGACGCGTGGAAATCTGTTCGGGAGAAAGCGTTCTCCGATTGCAGTGAGAGAAAGCGAATCCGCACGATCTATGTGACGCCGCAGGGAATCCCTTTTACGCAGAAGCTTGCCAGAGAGCTTGCCTCGGAGGAGGAACTGATCCTGCTCTGCGGGCATTATGAGGGAATTGACGAGCGTGTGCTTGAGGAGACGGTGACGGATTATGTGTCGATCGGAGACTATGTCCTCACCGGCGGGGAACTGCCGGCAATGGTTATCATTGATGCGGTGTCCAGACTGGTTCCGGGTGTTTTGCACAATGAGGAATCCGCTGAGACGGAGAGCTTTCACAATAATCTGCTGGAATATCCCCAGTATTCCAGACCGGAAGTATGGCACGGGAAACGGGTGCCGGACGTGCTTTTGTCAGGAGACCACAAAAAGATCGAGGAGTGGCGGCTGAAGCAGTCCAGAGAGCGTACCAGGGAGCGGAGACCTGATCTGTATCTGACGTATGAGAAGGATCAGGGGGCAATTTCCAATCTGTATCGTCAGAAACTTCTGCATATGGACATGATCCAGGTGCTCGGCAGGGGAACCGGGAAACTGCTGCATATGGATGAGGATGGCTGCGCTGTGCGCGATCTGATGACAGGGACGATCTTTCTGACGGCAGAGGAGCATACGGCAAAGCCTCTGCTCTCCCATATCCAGAATGCGGTGACCGAGAATCTGGAGCGCGGAAAACTGCTGGCAGTGCATCAGGCAGAATTGGCTGCGGCGGTCAGGGAAAAATATGACGGATATTGTTTCACGGAACAGATCTGCAGATTATTTGTATACACGAAGGATGTCCCGTTAAAGCCGGCTCATCACATCGTGTTCCGGGAACTGACGGAAAATGATCTGCCTGTTGTGGCAGAACATTATCACGATGATGTGGTGGATGATATTGCATATCTGAAGGACAGACTTCGCAAGAAATCTATGCTTGGCGCATTCCTGGAGGAAAAGCTTGTTGGGTTTATCGGGATGCACGGTGAGGGCAGCATCGGCCTTTTGCATGTGCTGTCTGACTGGCGAAGGAAAGGTGTCGGGGCAGCGCTTGAGGCGGAGATGATCAACAGACTGCTTCGGGAGGGCAGGACACCGTACTGCTATGTCAGGGAAGAGAATGAGGCATCCGCAGGGCTGCAGGAAAAACTCGGTCTCTATCCGGCGAAGGGCAGAGTACACTGGCTGTGTGGCAGCAGAAGATGAGAATTGGATTCGCCGGAGCGGAGGAATAAAAAAAGAAAATCAGAAAACATCAGATTTTGCTTGCTTTTTACGACATGTTATGGTAAATTATAAATGTTGCGAAAACGAGATGGTCCTCTGTTGCAGAAAGCATTAAGAACGTCCAATGAAACAAGGAGGCACAACATGAACGAAATTATTAAAGAGATCGAACAGGAACAGTTAAAGGCAGAAATCCAGGATTTTGCTGTAGGTGATACAGTTAAAGTATATGGAAAGATCAAAGAGGGTAACCGTGAGAGAGTCCAGGTTTTTGAGGGAACCGTTCTGAAGAGACAGGGCGGCAGTAACCGCGAGACTTTCACAGTCAGAAAGATTTCCAACGGTGTCGGCGTTGAGAAGACATGGCCCCTTCACTCCCCCAATGTAGAGAAGATTGAGGTTGTGAGAAAGGGTAAAGTAAGACGTGCAAAACTGAATTACTTGAGAGACCGTGTCGGCAAGAAGGCAAAGGTAAAGGAACTGGTAAGATAACAGGTTCTTTTCGAAAAATGATGAAAGAAGGAACAATTACTTTGGTGGTTGTTCCTTTTTTGATTTCCTTGTGGTACAATATCAACGTTATGAGAAGAAAAAACGGACTGAATTTTTATAAGAAGAAAAAAAAGATCAGTGCCACGGCGATCAAGGAGACGGCGAGCTGGGTATTTATGATATTTGCCTCCGCATTTCTGGCGGCAGTGCTCGTTTTTTCCATCGGAATGAAAACGAGTGTGATCGGCGCTTCCATGGAGCCTACGCTCTACAACGGACAGGAGATTCTGATCAACCGTTTTCTCTATAATCTTTCTTCGCCCAAGCGGGGAGATGTGATCGTTTTTCTTCCCAATGGGAATCAGAACACGCACTACTACGTGAAGCGCGTAGTCGGACTGCCGGGAGAAACCATACAGATCCGGGAGGAGCATCTGTATGTGAACGGTGTTCTCGTGGAAGAGGACGAGAGATACGACAGGATGGCGGATGCCGGGATCGCGGAGAATGAGATCGTGCTGGCAAGCGATGAGTATTTTGTGCTCGGGGACAACCGGAATAACAGTGAGGATAGCCGCTCGGGCAATATCGGTCCCGTCAAGAGGAAAAATATTACGGGAAAGGCATGGCTCCACATGGCTTCTGCCGCAGAAGGCATGGGGATTGTAAAGTAGTCTGTTTGTGCAGATAAAGATGGAGAGCATAGATGAATTATCAGTGGTATCCCGGTCATATGACAAAAGCAAAGCGTATGATGCAGGAAAATATAAAGCTGGTCGATCTGGTGATCGAACTGACGGATGCCCGGATTCCGCTTGGCAGCAGAAATCCGGATATCGATGAACTTGCAAAAAACAAGTCGCGGGTAATCCTGTTAAATAAGTCCGACCTTGCAGATCCGGATGCAAATCGGTTATGGATGTCATATTTTAAGGAAAAGGGACTGTATGCCGTCGAACTGAACGCGAGAGCCGGGACGGGTGTGAAAGCCATTCAGCCGATCGTTTCCGAGGCATGCAGGGAAAAGATAGA
Organism: Lachnospiraceae bacterium; assembly: GCA_022779165.1. GTDB lineage: Bacteria > Bacillota > Clostridia > Lachnospirales > Lachnospiraceae > VSOB01. Next base: position 38,944 of record JALFTO010000197.1, on the reverse strand, counting down.
GCGAGACAGGAAACGCGGCATCTTAAACCGTCCGATCCGTGCCATGGTAGTTGGAATCCCGAATGTCGGGAAATCTACGTTTATCAACGCGCTTGCGGGAAAGGCATGTACCAAGACAGGGAATAAACCCGGCGTCACCAAAGGAAAACAGTGGATCCGGCTGAATAAGAATCTGGAACTTCTGGATACCCCGGGAATTCTGTGGCCGAGATTCGAGGATCAGACGGTTGGTATGCATCTTGCCATGATCGGTTCCATGAATGATGAGATCATTCAGATGGAGGAACTGGCACTTGATGTGATCATATTTTTGAAGGAGCATTATCCCGGACGACTGACAGAGCGCTACGGTGTGTCCGAGGAGTCTGATAAAGTGAAAGTTTTGGAAGATATCTGTATCAAACGCGGATGTCTTATGAAGGGTGAGGAGCCGGATTACAGGAAAGCCGCCTCTTTGCTGATGGATGAATTCAGGAGCGGAAAGCTGGGAAGGGTTACTCTGGAATTGCCGGAGTAATATGGAAAGCGTGATGAAAAGAATTATAAAAGAGGTATTGGATACCAGTATTTATCTGTTGGTCGTGCTGCTGCTGACGTATCTTGTAATCACTTTTGTCGGACAGAGGACAGTGGTCAGCGGGGCGTCCATGGAGTATACACTCAGTGACGGGGATAATCTGATCGTGGATAAGATCACTTATCGCTTTTCCGAACCAAAACGATTTGATATCATTGTATTTCCTTTTCAGTATGCGGATGAGACGTATTATATCAAGCGGGTGATCGGACTTCCGGGAGAGACGGTGCGCATCGATGATGAGGGAAGTATTTATATTAACGGCGAGGTTTTGGAGGAAACTTACGGCAGGGAAGTAATGGAGTGGCCGGGTAGGGCATATGAGGAGATCACGCTTGCGCAGGATGAGTATTTTGTGCTTGGTGACAACCGGAACAACAGCTCGGACAGCCGGGATCCCAGCGTGGGCAATATCCGGAAAAGTGATATTATCGGCAGGGCCTGGGTGCGTATCTGGCCATTGTCTAAGTTTGGTATTTTGAAACATCAATGATAAGGAAGCGGAATATGGAACAAAAGATTGGTGAGATCAGAGCAAAAATGCAGGCGGCGTCCATGGAGGATCTGCCTGCATTTATTAAACAGTACAGTGAAGACGGACGTGCGGGAGTGCGGGCGATCGTGGAGCGTGCAGAAAAGAAACTCCATGATTATGAGGCGGAACTTCTGCGCACGGAGCAAATGAAAGCGTATGAGTATGAGTATGCATCCTGCGGCCTGATCTGCGGGATTGATGAGGTCGGGAGAGGACCGCTCGCGGGACCTGTCGTTGCGGGAGCCGTGATCCTTCCCAAAGACTGCGATATCTTGTATTTGAATGATTCCAAGCAGCTCACGGCTAAGAAAAGAGAAGAATTGTACGATATAATAATGGAGAGGGCTGTGAGTGTCGGACTCGGATTTGTGGGGCCGGAACGCATCGATGAGATCAATATCCTGAAGGCTACATATGAGGCGATGCGGCAGGCGATCGGCAAGCTTTCCGTGAAGCCTGATATTCTGCTAAATGATGCAGTGACGATACCGCAGGTTACGATCAGGCAGGTGCCGATCATCAAAGGAGATGCCAAGAGTATCTCCATCGCTGCCGCCAGTATCGTGGCCAAGGTAACAAGGGACAGGCTGATGGAGCAATACGATCAGGTGCTGCCGGGATATGGTTTTGCATCCAACAAAGGATATGGGTCGCAGGAACATATTGAGGCACTTGAGAGGTTGGGACCGAGTCCGATCCACAGGAGAAGTTTTATCGGTAGATATGTGTCGGTTTGATTGAAAGACCGGCTTTAGGAGGAGCGTAATGCCTTTTTCACTGTCTGGCTTATTTCAAAACCATTATATATCGGAAACAGCGGCTGGGGAGGCATTACAGGCTTCCGGAGAAGGGCTGAAGGTCACGGATCAAAGGCTGCTTGCATTGACGCCCGGAAAGACCATAAGCGGGGAAGTGCTGGGAAATAACGGAAGTGAGATCCAGATAAGGCTGAGCACGGATCTGGTGGTGACTGCACGGATGGAGCAGCCGATTACAGCCGGGATTGGGCAGAACGTCCTGTTTGAGATCAAGTCCAACTCGGGAGGCACACTTGCGCTGCGCCCGCTGTTTGAAAACATGGCACCGGATGGCAATGCCGGGAAGGCTCTGTCGATGGCGGGACTTCCAATAAATGACAGAAGTGTCGGAATGACAAACTCCATGATGGAGGAAGGCATGAATGTGGGACGGGATGCCCTGCAGAAGATGTACCGGCAGGTGGCGGCTTTCCCGGAGGGAGATGTGCGCTCGATCGTGCAGATGAACAGATTGGGGATTCCCGTGACAGCAGAGAATCTGGAGCAGTTTGAAGCATACAAAAATTATGAGCATAAGCTGACAGATGCGTTTATGCAGGCTGCAGATGAAATCCCAAAGACCGTGGAGCAGGTGTTTACGCAGCAGGGATCGGAGAACGGGGGTGCTCTGATACGCAGCCTCTTGAGCCTTTTTCCGTTTGGGACGGAAATGGCAGAAGGTGTTTTGGCAAAAGCAGATACCGCATTGATGACAGAGAGCGCGGAAACGGCGGGAATCGATGTGCAGGCAGGGACTGTTGGGAGCCTTTCAGGCACAACGCGGGAAGAGGCTGCCGCTTTGGAGCAAGACGGCTTTGTGCTGCCGGAAGGACAAGTTGCTGCAAAAGAGGCAGTGGCAGAGAAAGCACTTCCACAAAACCGGAGTGAGACTGGAAGAGTAACAGCGGGGATCGTGCAGTCTGCTGAGAGTGTGGAGATTCTTTCGGCGAAGGATGCCCTGGAGCTTGGAGCGCTTCTGAAAGCGGCAGGCGCAGAGCCTGAACTTATCGGGAAGTTGGAAAGCGGTGTGGTGACCGAGTGGGAACTTTATCAGAGCGTGAGGAAAATGGCGCAGAATGCGCAGGGTGATTCGGGACATGGGGAGAATGTCAAAAAACTGTTTCTGTCCTCCGGATTCCAAAAGATCTTCAAAAACGCCATGGCAGACCAGTGGACGATAAAGCCGGAAAGCCTGGAACAGAAGCAGGTCTCAAAATTGTATGAGAGGATCAATGAACAGACAAGACAGCTGGCCAGAGCGCTTACGGAGGCGGCGGGATCCGACACACCTCTTGCAAAGACGGTGAGCCAGATCCGCGAGAATGTTGATTTCCTTAACCAGATGAATCAGATCTATACGTATGTGCAGCTTCCGCTGAAATTAAAAGGTAACAGCGCCCACGGGGATCTGTACGTATATACCAACAAAAAGAATCTGGCGCACCGTGACGGAAACGTGAGTGCGCTGCTGCAGCTGGATATGGAGCATCTGGGGCATGTGTCCGTGTATGTGGCCATGCGGCAGGAGAAAATCACAACCAATTTTTATCTGCAGGACGAAGAGAGTCTCAAATTGATCGAGGATCATCTGGATGTCCTGACAAAGAGGCTGCAGGACAGGGGGTATTCCGTGCAGGCGGGATGCGTTTTGCAGAAGGAGCAAAGAACCGTGATGGATGAGATCTTAAGCAGCGATAAGAATGTGAGCATCATGTCAAAGACTTCTTTTGATGTGAGAGCCTGAGAGTGAGGATAAGGAGAGGGAGAATGAGCGACAGAGAGAATAAGCCCAAACAGGCTGTTGCACTTTCCTACGATCCGGAGGAAGATGCCCCCAGAGTCGTAGCTTCCGGCAAAGGAGCAGTTGCGGAACGGATCATCGAAAAGGCAAAGGAGTCGTCCGTGCCGGTTCATCAGGATGATAAGCTGGCAGATACGCTGTCCAGACTGGAGATAGGGGATGCGATCCCGCCGGAACTGTATGAGGCGGTTGCGGAGATCCTTGTATTTGTGGATGCCATGGATAAGATCAAGGCAAAGATGAAATGAAAATGAGAGTATGCGCGGGAGGGGATATCCGCGGGGAAAGGCAGAGAACCATACGAAAATTGTATGGAACAAAACAAGAAAAGACATTATGAAAAACAGATAGAGCCCAAAAGCAAAAGACATCTCGGAGAACAGATGGAGGAGTATGCGTTATCCTATCTTGAAAAAAACGGAATGCGGATCGTGGAGCGAAATTTCTACAGCCGCAGGGGAGAGATCGATCTGATCGGGTATCATAAAGGATATCTGGTCTTTGTTGAGGTGAAATATAGAAAACATAAACGAAGCGGGACGCCGGAAAGTGCCGTCACTCTGCAGAAGCAGCAGAAAATCTGCAGGGCGGCGGATTACTACCGGTATCTTCATCATTACGGAGATGACAGACCGTTCCGCTATGATGTGGTTGCGATTGAGAATCAGGAGGTACGTTGGTATGAAAACGCATTTGAACATATCCGGCAATATGGAGATTCATGAGAAAGACGGAGTGATCTGGCTCACCTTTCCGGAGCTTGACAAAAGTGGGATGGTAACCCATCTGTTCAGCACCCGGTTCGGGGGAGTCAGTGAGGGGTGCCTTTCCTCGATGAATCTAAGCTATACGCGCGGTGACAAAAAGGAGAACGTGGATGAGAATTTCAGGCGGATCGCCGATGTCATGGGGCGTGACGTGTCACAGATCGTCCTGACCTATCAGACGCACACCACCAATGTGAGATATGTGGGCAGGGAAGATGGCGGAAAAGGGATTCTTAAAGAGCGGGACTACATAGATGTGGACGGGTTTGTGACAGATCAGCCGGGCATCACGCTTGGCGCCTTTTTTGCGGACTGTGTGCCGCTTTATTTTGTGGATCCCGTGAGAAAGGCGATCGGCCTGTGTCATTCTGGCTGGCGGGGAACGGTCGGCATGATCGGGAAGGAGGTTGTCCTCAAAATGCAGACATTGTTTGGCTGCGATCCGGACGATATTCTTGCCGCGGTCGGACCGTCCATCTGTCAGAATTGTTATGAGGTGAGTGAGGATGTGGCGGGACAGTTTACGGAGACGTTTGGTCTTCGGGAGAACGATCCGATGCTGCTTCCGCGCGGCGGCGGAAAATACCTGCTGGATCTCTGGGAGGCAAACCGTAGGGTGCTGCTTCGTGCCGGCATCCGTGAGGATCATATCAGTGTGGCACAGATCTGTACCTGCTGCCATCCGGATATCCTGTTTTCCCACAGGGCCAGTCAGGGAAAACGCGGTAATCTGGGGGCATTCTTAAGTCTGAACGGTTAAATTAAGAAAACCTTAAAGAAAACCCCCGGGTTCCCTTAAAAAATGTACGATACAATCGTTTCAGAAGAGGAGAGATGTGATATGGCAAATATTCTTGTTTGTGATGACGACAGAGCAATTGTGGATGCGATAGAGATCTATCTGATGCAGGAAGGCTATCAGGTATTCAAAGCGTATGACGGGGAGGAAGCGATTGATGTCCTGGAGAAAGAAGATATCCAGCTCCTTGTCATTGATGTTATGATGCCGAAACTGGACGGGATTCATGCAACGCTCAAGATCCGCGAGAAATACAGCATCCCGATTATCATCCTGTCGGCAAAAACGGAGGATGCGGATAAGATACTGGGACTTAACATCGGAGCGGACGATTATGTGGCAAAGCCCTTTAATCCTCTGGAACTGGTGGCGAGGGTCAATTCCCATCTGCGCAGATACACAAAACTCGGCAATATCAACAGCGTCCCGGAAAGCGATCACATTTATCAGAGCGGCGGCCTTGTGATCAACGATGATACAAAAGAGACGTACGTGGACGGGGAGCCGGTCAAACTGACGCCGATCGAGTACAATATTCTGCTCCTGCTGGTAAAGAATCCGGGCAGAGTTTTCTCAATTGACCAGATTTACGAGAGTATCTGGAACGAGGAGGCGATCGGTGCAGACAATACGGTCGCGGTTCATATCAGGCATATCCGGGAGAAGATAGAGATCAATCCGAGAGAACCCAGATATCTGAAAGTCGTCTGGGGTGTGGGATACAAGATAGATAAGCAGTAGAGAGGTAAGATCAGGAGGCGCAAATCATGCGGAAGCGGTACGGAAACGGCATCAAAACATTTTTGATCATAGCGGAAACGCTCTTTGTCATATTGGGAGCATTATGTGTCGGGATGGTTTCCAACAATGCGGTGATTAACGTTGAGAGCAGAGGAACCGTATCGCATTATTATATCAGCCCCTTTTCCAAGAGCGCTGCCTTTATTGATTCCGATGTGTTCAACGATATGCTGTATGACGATCTGAACGATGCGGTAAGGTACTGTGTGATCAGGGATCAGTTTGAGACAAAGGGAGTGTTTGACAAGAAGAAGGAGATCGATATCGAGCAGTACGCCAGACATTTTGAGGAGCTTCCCGTAACAGATACGAGTGTCCGGTATTATCTCGGAGATCTGATCAAGTGGGCACAGGCGGATATCTCAATCCAGGAGTTTCCTTACAGTGAAGTGGAGCAGATGATTGCGGAATGCCACGGACAGGAACTTCTGCTGGAAGAGGGCGTGGCGGAGACTTCGGAGGAGACTGCGGAATGGGTACAGGTTCCCATTGAGCGGTATCTCCCTGTGGACGGTCGGTCGCTGCTTGCACATGTGGAGAGCGTGGAAGAACTGAATGAGATGATGTGGTATCTGACGGATACGCTCGATATGCTGCGGGAGAATTACCGGAATTATAAAGAGTACCAGAATTATTACGGGTCTGCGGAGCATAATTTTGCATATTGTATTGTCCGGGAGAATGATAAGAACACGGCAATCTATTCCAACCGGGAGATGAAGGGGAAAACCGTTCAGGAGATCACGGACAGATTTTGTGCGATGGGAAGATATGTATGCTTTGCGCCGGCTTCGTTTTCCTATGAAACGAACACGTCGATCCGGGAGGAAAGTGTCAGAGGGATCTGGAATGCCTTTAATTATGCCTATCCGGATAACACCAGGATCTGGGTCGGGGTGGATACGCAGTTCCCATACATGGACGCTTACGCCAAGGCGCGGGATGCCTATCAGGTCGCGGCGCCGGGATATCTGCTGGTATTGGCCGGAATGATCTGCGGGCTGCTTGCACTGGGTCTTTTGATCTGGCTGACAATGCTTTCCGGAAGGAAACCGGACAGGGAAGAAGTGTGTCTGATCTGGTTTGACAGGTGGGTGAATGAGATTGCCGGATTTATCGCACTGATTGCATGCTCGGCAGTGATCCTGGTATCGGCGGCAGCTGTCACACAGGTATTTTATTATATGGATACACAGCCGGTGGAACGGTTTACGGTGCTTGTTCTGTGTGTGCTGATATCGAATCTTGTGATCCTGTTCTTTTATCTGAGTCTGGTCAGAAGGATCAAAGCCGATTATTTCTGGAAAAATTTTCTGGTCTGCAAATTGTTCCAGAAGTGCCACAGTTTCCTGGTGGGAATCTATGATGACAGCCGCAATGTGGTCAGGACATGGGTCCCGTATCTTGCATTCCTTCTGGCAAATGCGATGCTTGTTTCGATCGGCGGGAGGATGCCACACAAAGATCACTGGAGCTTCCTATTGCTTCTGATTGTTGATTTTATTGTGGGAGGACTTTGTTATCGTGACAGTAAGGTGAAAGGGAAAATACTGGAGGGCATCAAGAATATCCGCGGTGGAAATCTGGATTATCAGATTGACGTGAAAGGAATGCACGGTGACAATAAGATTCTCGCGGAGGCGGTGAACAGTATCGGCAACGGAATCAGGGATGCGGTAGAGACAAGCATGAGGGATGAGCGTATGAAAGCGGATCTGATCACGAATGTATCCCATGATATCAAGACACCGCTCACTTCCATTGTAAATTATGTGGGACTGATCAAACGGGAACCGATTGAAAATGAAAAAATAAAAGGATATCTGGAAGTGCTTGACAGCAAGTCACAGCGCTTGAAACAGCTCGCGGAGGATCTGGTCGAGGTGTCGCGCATCTCCTCCGGAAATATTACACTGCAGTGCGACAAACTCAATTTCACGGAACTGATGAACCAGACTGTGGGAGAGTTTGTTGAAAAGTTCGAGGAGAGGGGCCTGCGGATCATCACGGATATCGATGAGGGACCTCTTCTGATCTATGCGGACAGCAGAAGAGTCTGGCGGGTGATGGAGAATCTTTTTAACAATGCTTTCAAATACGCAATGGAAAATACAAGAGTTTATGTGGAGGCAAAATCATTTACGGATGCGGAAGGCGTAAGAAAGGTGAGGATGTCATTAAAGAATATTTCCGCCCAGCCTTTGAATATGAATGTGGAGGATCTGACGGAACGGTTTATCAGAGGGGATGTGGCGCGTTCTACGGAAGGAAGCGGCCTGGGATTGTCGATTGCCAAGAATCTCACGGAACTGCAAAAAGGAAAATTTCAAATTTTTTCTGACGGTGACCTATTTAAAGCTGTTGTCATATTTGATATAATAGAATAGTATTATGATTTTTGACCGGTAGGTGCAGCAATGAAGAAAAGCAGTGCGGATGGGAAGATATATAATATCGGAGTGATCATGGGAAATGTGTATACGGCACATCCCAAGGAACTCCTCCACGGGATCTATGATGCGGCAGCGAAGCTGCCGGTAAACCTGCAGATGTTTCTGGGAACACAGAGTAATGCCTTTTACCGGACGATGAGCAATGCTGCTTCACAGGAGAACTATGATCGTCAGTTTAACTCGGTATATGATTTTGCTCTGTTTGGTGGGTTGGATGCGTTGATCATCGCCTATGGGACACTGTGTGTTTTTTTGAATGATGATGAGAAGGAACACTTCTTTGAGAGATATCGGGGAATTCCCCATATCGTGCTGGAGGATGAGTCGAACGTCGAAAACAACGGTTACATCATCAGTGACAACTATTCGGGAGTGATGCAGATCATGAATCACCTGATCGAGAAGCATCATTACCGCAAGATATTGCATATCAGGGGACCTCTGGACAATCGGGACGCTTCGGAGCGCTGCAGGGCGTATCTCGATGCTATGCAGCAGCATGATCTGCCGGTCAGCGACGATATGATCCTCCTGGGAGATTATTCACAGTATCTGGATAAAGAGATTTCCGAATTTTTTGATAGTCACCCTGATGCGGAGGCAGTGTGTGTGGCCAATGATGATATGGCGGCCTCTGTCTACCGCGTGTGCAGGAAGAGAGGGCTGGTTGTCGGCAAGGATATTGCAGTGACCGGATACGATAACATCAAGATAGCTTCCAGCATGAATCCGCCCCTCACGACAGTGAGTCAGAACGGATATGATATCGGTTACAGGGCACTGATGTCGGCGGTAGACATTTGCTGTGGGAAACAGCCCGGCGGGGTACGCGTTCCGGCCAACCCGTGTCTGAGAGAGAGCTGCGGCTGCAGTAAGATCGGAAATATGGGATTCCTTCATGGACTGGAACGATCCACTGCAAAGAGGATGATTCTTCAGACCTCCGAGTACATCGTGAAGAGAACGATGATGAATGAGGAGAATCAGGAGATCAGGAGAGAGTATTCCGCTATTATCGAACAGATCGTTACCTATGTTATTGAAGAAGTCTTTTTCCGGACAGAGGCTGTGGATATCAATACACATATCGTGGCTGTTCAGCGTATGCTGGAAGGCGTGCTGCAGGGAGGAATGTGGAGACTTGTTGCTCCCAGGGAGATCGCGAATGAGATCAACTGCTTTATGCTTGAACTGGTGACGATTGGTTCAGATTGTGAGAAGCGCTTACAGATAGTACGTATGATGGAGGCGCTGCAGGAGTATATTCTGAGTGTCCTGTGCACGGAGTGGAGCGATCTGGAGATTGAATATAGCAGGAATGCGTGGGGCGGACCTCATTATCTGAGAAAGGTCATGGAAGGAGGATACCGGGAAAAGGAAACGTATGAGCGGGCTATGAATGAATTGAAGCGTCTCGGTATCGGGGATGCATTCCTGCTCCTGTTTGAGAAGCCAATCCCTTTTGATGAGAAGGGGGGTATTGCATTTCCCGACACGGTATATATGGCAGCACAGGAGAAAGCGGGTTCCGTTGTTGCCTATGATGCGGATGAGATTCCTGTGATCACCCGGGAGAGAGGAATGTCATCCTTCCTGGAAGGAAAAGGTCACACGTTTGTGACTTTTACATTGTTTGATCAGGATGTACAGTATGGGACGCTGATGTGTGAGATCAAAGATGACAAAATATCCGATGCATATGTCGTCAGCCTTCACCTGGCGACCGGTCTTCACTTCCTGGAGATGAATAAAAAAGAATACGAGTCCAAGCGCAGACTGGAGGATGCCATGGTGGAGCTGCAGAAGAATAATCAGGTTCTGCAGTATGTTTCCTGTCTGGATGATCTGACCGGACTGCAGAACAGGAGAGGCCTTGTGGAATCCATGCTGAAAGATGCTGAGGAGCGGGAAGGTCAGAGGGCATACATGATCTTTGCCGATCTTGATCATCTGAAGGAGATCAATGATAATTTCGGGCATGCGGAGGGTGACTGTGCAATCTTTACGGCAGCTGCCGCACTGCGGGAATGTCTCGGAGAGAGTGCTCTGATCGCGAGGATCGGAGGTGATGAGTTCGTTGCGGTACTGACTGCAGCGGAGGAGACAGTTGGGCGCAAGATGCCACAGAGAATCAAGGCATATCTGGAAGAATATAACAGGACTTCCGGGAAGCCGTATCTGGTGGAATGCTCGATCGGAATGAAAGAGTTTGTATATGAGAATGATATGAAGGTATCGCAGGAACTGGAAGAGGCGGATCGATTGTTGTATCAGGCAAAGAGACTGCGGAGGAAATCAGTAAAAAGACCCTTGTAAAAGGGTCTTTTATTGTGATCAGATATCCATCTCTTCCCGCTGGTTATAGAGATCCAGGATCTTATGGATCTTTTCGGTAGGTGTGAGTACATTGCCGAGTGAACTGTCATGATTGGTGAAATCAATGATCGACGCCAGGAATTTGCTCATGTCTGCTTCCAGGAAATAAGGTCTTTGCCGGATCTCCGGAGGCAGGTAACACAGATTCGTACAGATGACACGGTCAAACACACATTGTTCGTATGCTTTGTCGAAGGAGTCGAGTCCGTTTGTAAACAGTCCGAAGGTGGCACATAAGAATACACGTTTGGCGTTCATGGTCTTTAATTGTCTGGCGGTGTCAAGGATACTTTCTCCCGAGGAGATCATATCATCAATGATGAACACATCTTTGCCGTCGACATTGTCACCGAGGAATTCATGAGCCACGATGGGATTTTTGCCGTTTACAATTGTGGAATAGTCACGGCGTTTATAGAACATTCCGGTATCAACGCCGAGTACGCCTGCAAAATAAACGGCTCTGCTGAGCGCCCCTTCATCGGGACTGATCACAAGAGTATGCTCTTTGTCGATCAGAAGATCGGGAACATTGCGAAGTATGGCGCGTAAGAATTGATAGTGTGCCGTGAAATTGTCAAAACCGGCAAGAGGAACCGCATTCTGGACTCTGGGATCATGGGCGTCAAATGTGATAAAATTATCCACTCCCATGGCACTCAGTTCTTCCAGGGCAAACGCACAGTCTAAAGATTCGCGTGTGGAGCGTTTATGTTGTCTGCCTTCATACAGAAAGGGCATGATTACATTGATCCTGTGCGCCTTTCCCATGGCAGCGGCAATGACACGTTTCAGATCCTGATAGTGGTCATCGGGAGACATATGGTTGGTAAAATCGTTGACGCGGTAAGTAAGGCTGTGATTACACACATCTACGAGTATAAATAAGTCTTTTCCGCGGATACTTTCATGGAAGATGCCTTTTCCTTCCCCGGTTCCGAAACGGGGACATTCCACATCACACAAAAAACTGTCTTCCGCATAACCGCGGAAAGCGGGATCGTTTTTTAGGGAATGATGGATATTTTTACGGAAATCCACAAGATAATCATTTACTCTGCGGCCAAGTTTTTCCGCAGATTTCATGGCGATGAGTTTCAGCGGAGCCACCGGCAGGGCGGACTCCAGTTTTTGCACGTCAGGCATAATTCCCTCCTGTGAAAAAGTAAGAAATTCAAGATAGGCAATGAGGTTTTGTCAATAAATTTATATCATTATGTTAGTGACACGTCAAGAAAATTCTAGTAGAATGGAAGGACAAAGGAGCTTTGAGAATATGGGAAAAAAGACGGAAAAAGGGCACCGGATCAGCAGAGTGGAGCCCGGCGGAATCGGGGAAGAGATGGGCATGGAGCCCGGAGATTTCCTGATTTCCATAAATGGGGAAGAGATCACGGATATCTTTGATTATCAGTATTATATACAGGATGAGTATATTGAAGTGCTTGTAAAGAAGCCTTCCGGGGAAGAGTGGCTTTTAGAGATTGACAAGGATTACGAGGAAGATCTCGGTCTGGAGTTTGAGAACGGTCTTATGGATGATTATCGCTCGTGCCATAACAAATGTATTTTCTGCTTTATCGATCAGATGCCGAAGGGAATGCGGGATACCTTGTATTTTAAGGATGATGATTCCAGACTTTCTTTTCTGCAGGGAAACTATGTGACACTCACAAATATGTCGGAGCATGATATTGAACGCATTATCAAATATCACCTGTCACCTATCAACATCTCTTTCCAGACGACGAACCCGGAACTCAGATGCAGAATGTTAAACAATCGGTTTGCCGGGGAGGCTCTCAAAAAAGTGGACACGCTCTATCAGGGCGGGATCACGATGAATGGGCAGATCGTCCTGTGCAAGGGCGTCAATGATGGGGCGGAACTGGAGCGTAGCATAAGTGATCTGACACGTTATATTCCGCAGCTGGAGAGCGTATCGGTGGTGCCGGTCGGATTGTCCAAATACCGGGAGGGATTATATCCGCTTAATCCTTTCACAAAGGAGGATGCGCTGGATGTTCTATCTATGATCCATACTTGGCAGGAGAAACTGTATCGGGAACATGGAATTCATTTTGTGCATGCGAGTGACGAGTGGTATGCGCTGGCAGAACTTCCCATGCCGGAGGAGGCACGCTATGACGGCTACCTTCAGTTAGAGAACGGTGTGGGGATGCTGCGGCTTCTTATGGAGGAAGTGCAGGACGCCATTGTTAAGCTTGAGGAGTGTCAGTATCGGTTGGAGCGGGAACGCAAGGTGTCGGTTGCAACGGGACTCCTTCCTTATCCTTATATCAGAGAGATCACAGACCGGCTCATGCGTCTGCATCCGAGGCTTAAGGTGAATGTTTACCCGATCCGCAATGATTTTTTCGGCGAGCGGATCACGGTGTCCGGACTACTGACAGGGCAGGATATCAAGGCTCAGTTATCCGGAAAGGAACTGGGTGAAGTGCTGCTCCTTCCGCAGAATGTGCTGCGAAGCGGCGAGGAGGTATTCCTGGATGATATGACGGTGACGGAACTTTCCGATGCTTTACAAGTCCCTGTAAATATTGTAAAATCAAGCGGGTATGACCTGACCCGGAATCTGATGGGAATACAAACCGGAGGAGAATATAATGAGTAAAAAAAGAGGAAAGCCGATCGTGGCAGTCGTCGGGAGACCGAATGTCGGAAAATCAACGTTGTTCAACGCATTGGCCGGAGAGATGATATCCATTGTAAAGGATACGCCGGGTGTGACAAGAGACAGGATCTATGCGGATGTCACATGGCTGGACAAATCATTTACCCTGATTGATACCGGAGGAATCGAACCGGACAGCAGTGATGTGATCCTGTCGCAGATGCGGGATCAGTCGCAGATCGCCATAGATACGGCAGATGTGATCCTGTTTATGACGGATGTGCGGCAGGGACTGCAGGATGCGGACTCCAAGGTGGCGGATATGCTGCGCAGATCGCATAAGCCGGTGATTCTTGTAGTGAATAAAGTGGACGATTTCCAGAAATATATGCCGGACGTATATGAGTTCTATAATCTGGGGATCGGCGATCCGGTGGCAATCTCCGCGGCCAACAGGCTTGGCGTAGGAGATATGCTGGATCAGGTGATTTCGCATTTCCCGGAGGATGCGGGGAATGAGGAAGAGGATGAGAGACCGAAGATTGCCATTGTGGGCAAGCCGAATGTTGGGAAATCTTCCATTGTGAACCGTCTGATCGGAGAAAACCGGGTGATTGTGTCGGATATTGCGGGAACCACCAGAGATGCCGTTGATACGGAGGTGGTGCATAACGGAAGGGAGTATGTCTTCATTGATACTGCCGGACTGCGCCGTAAGAACAAGATCAAGGAAGAACTGGAACGATATATGATCGTGCGTACTGTCAGTGCCGTGGAGCGAGCGGATGTTGTAGTTCTTGTGATCGATGCGGTCGAGGGAGTCACGGAACAGGATGCCAAGATCGCAGGAATCGCACACGAGCGCGGTAAAGGTGTGATCATTGCGGTGAATAAGTGGGATCTGGTGGAAAAGGATGACAAGACCATCTACAAATTCACGGACAGGGTGCGGGATGTACTCTCGTATATGCCCTACGCCGAACTGATCTTTATCTCTGCCGTGACGGGACAGCGTCTGCCGAAGCTGTTCGACCTGATCGATATGGTAATCGAGAATCATTCTCTGCGTGTGGCGACGGGTGTGCTGAATGAGATCATGACGGAAGCGGTTGCGCTGCAGCAGCCGCCGTCCGATAAGGGCAAACGCCTGAAACTGTATTATATCACGCAGGTTGCGGTGAAGCCGCCGACCTTTGTCATTTTTGTAAACGACAAAGAACTAATGCATTTTTCTTATACGCGATATATCGAGAATAAGATAAGGGAGGCTTTCGGCTTCCGGGGAACTTCTCTCAAATTTATCATACGGGAAAGGAAGGAGAACTAAATGGAACGGATCATATGTCTTGTTGTTGGGTATTTGCTGGGAAATTTTCAGACGGCGTATTTTTACGGAAAGGCACATGGAATTGATATCAGACAGCATGGGAGTGGCAATGCCGGGACGACAAATACGCTGCGTGTTTTGGGGACGAAGGCAGGATTGATCGTATTTGCCGGAGATGTACTCAAATGTATCATCGGTGTCTGTGCCGCCAAACTGGTATTCGGGAACAGTCATCCTGATATGATGTATCTGCTTATGATGTATGCAGCTGCGGGCGTGATCCTCGGACACGATTTCCCGTTTTATATGAATTTTAAGGGAGGAAAGGGTATCGCTTGTACGGCAGGTCTTGTTTTATCTCTTCATCCGGCGTTTATTCCGATGGGTGTGATCCTGTTTTTTGGTGCTTTTCTGACCACACACTACGTGTCACTGGGATCCCTTCTGGTCTACGCGGGATTTATGATTGAGCTGGTAGTGCTGGGACAGTACGGTGTGTTCCACATGAGTCAGGCATATCTGATTGAAATGTATGCAATCGCGGCTTTCCTTACCGTCATGGCATACTGGAAGCACAGGGCGAATATTGTGCGTCTTTTGAAGGGAGAAGAGAGACGTACATATCTGACCAAAAAGAGTGAGCAGTAAACAGGATACAAGTTTACATAATATTGTTTGGAAAGCCATAACATACTAAAAAATGATGACAGGAGGAAACACATGGCTGAAATAGGAATGATTGGAGCAGGAAGCTGGGGAATGGCTCTGGCAGTGCTGCTTCATAACAACGGACATCAGGTAACCATTTGGTCGGCTCTTAAAGAGGAGGTAGCGCTTTTAATCGAAAAGAGAGAGAATGCAGAGAAGCTTCCGGGCGTAGTGCTGGATGAGGAGATCG
Source organism: Lachnospiraceae bacterium (assembly GCA_022779165.1). Classification (GTDB taxonomy): domain Bacteria; phylum Bacillota; class Clostridia; order Lachnospirales; family Lachnospiraceae; genus VSOB01. The sequence continues at coordinate 23,178 of JALFTO010000197.1, read as the reverse complement.
GGATCACAGCTGATCTGGAGGCTGCAGTCAGTGGAAAAGATATCCTGGTGCTGGCGGTTCCGTCACCGTTTGTCAGGAGCACAGCGGCAAATATGAAGAACTATGTGGCGGATCATCAGATCATTGTGAATGTGGCAAAGGGAATCGAAGAGAGCACGCTTATGACGCTCTCTCAGGTGATTGAAGACGAGATTCCTCAGGCGGATGTTGCGGTACTGTCGGGACCGTCCCACGCGGAGGAAGTGGGAAGAGGGATACCGACCACGATCGTTGTCGGCGCGCATTTCAGAAAAACGGCAGAGTATGTGCAGAATGCTTTCATGAGTCCGGTGTTTCGTGTCTATACAAGCCCCGATGTGTTGGGAATTGAACTGGGAGCTGCACTCAAGAATGTGGTTGCACTGGCAGCCGGTATTGCGGACGGACTCGGTTACGGGGACAATACCAAGGCGGCACTCATCACCAGAGGCATCTCCGAGATCGCAAGGCTCGGTACGGCAATGGGAGGCAAAGCGGAGACATTCGGCGGACTGTCCGGAATCGGTGATCTGATCGTGACCTGCGCCAGCATGCATTCCAGGAACCGGCGTGCGGGAATCCTGATCGGAAAAGGATATACCATGGAGCAGGCAATGAAGGAAGTCAAGATGGTAGTGGAAGGCGTGTACTCTGCCAAAGCTGCGATGGCGTTGGCGGAGAAGTATGGTGTGGATCTTCCTATCATTGAACAGGTCAATATGGTATTGTTTGGCGGGAAAGCACCGGGAGATGCGGTGAATGACCTGATGTTACGTGATAAGAAAATAGAGAATTCAGATATTCCGTGGGAATAGGAAGGAGAAGGTATCAAAATGGAACAGGCTTTTAAGGGGACAACAGAATATGTGGCATCGGAGGAGCTGATGGCGAGTGTGAATGTGGCGATCGCACTGAAGAAACCGCTTCTGATCAAGGGGGAGCCGGGAACCGGCAAGACGATGCTCGCACAGGCCGTGGCACAGTCGCTCGGCAAAAAGTTGATCATCTGGAACATCAAGTCCACAACCAAGGCACAGGACGGTCTGTATATGTATGATACGATCCAGCGTCTGTACGACGGACAGTTCGGTGAGGAAGGCGTAGATGATATCGCGAGATATATTAAACTCGGGAAGCTGGGAGAGGCGTTTGAGAGTGAGGAGCAGGTTGTGTTGCTGATCGATGAGATCGACAAGGCTGATCTGGAGTTCCCGAACGATCTGCTGTGGGAGCTTGATCAGATGGAGTTTTATATCCATGAGACAAAGCGTACGGTAAAGGCAAAGCACAGGCCGATCGTGATCATCACATCCAATGCGGAGAAAGAACTGCCGGACGCATTTTTACGCCGCTGCATTTTCCATTATATCGATTTCCCGAATGAGAAATTGATGGAGGAGATCGTGCGGACACACTATCCTGATGTGGAGGAGAATCTCCTGCATCAGGCGATGCAAGTCTTTTATGAGATCCGTTCCATGCGGGATATCCGCAAGAAGCCGAGCACTTCGGAATTGATCGATTGGGTCAATGCACTTCAGATCGGCGGAATTCCGTATGAGAAGATCCAGACAGAACTTCCGTTTATCGGGGTTGTGGTGAAGAAGGATGAGGATCTGGCAACGGTACAGCACAAGGTGGATTGAGTATGTTTCAGAAATTTTTTGATACCTGTAAGGAAAAAGGACTGAAGGTGACGCTCAGTGAGTGGCTGACCTTGCAGGAAGCACTTGACATGGGGCTTGCCGGAAGCAGTCTGACGCAGTTCTACTATCTCGCGAGGATGATCCTGGTCAAGAGCGAGGTGGAATTTGATAAGTTCGATATGGCGTTTGAGGAGTGCTTTAAGGGCGTTCAGTCGGATAATCCGCTTACCGAGCGTATGCTTCGATGGCTCAATAAGGAAGAGATGAACGAGCGTCTCCAGATGGAGGAGAAGCAATGGCTGAATAAGGTGGAGGAGATCAAAGTCGACAAGGATGATGTGGAGCAGAAATTCAAGGATCGTCTGCGTGATCAGGACAGCGAGCACAACGGCGGAAGCTTTTGGATCGGCACGATGGGCAAAACATCCTTCGGTAACACCGGCGGCAATGTGGGCGGCGTCCGCGTGGGCGGCCAGACCGGTTATCAGTCCGCCTTTGCGGTGATCGGAGAGCGCAGATTCCGCGATTTCAGGAATGACAAAGTCATTGACAACAGACAGTTCCAGCAGGCGCTGCGCCGGCTCCGTCAGTTCTCAACGAAGCTGGACATTCCCAAGACGGAACTTGATATCAACGGCACGGTTGACAAGACCTGCAACAATGGCGGCTGTCTGCAGATCGTCATGGAGAAGCCGAGGAAGAACGCTGTGAAGCTTTTGATGCTCATGGATTCCGGCGGAACGATGATTCCTTACACGAGGCTGATGAATGAGCTTTTCCAGTCGGTGAGCAAGTCCAATCATTTTAAGGATGTAAAGTTTTACTATTTTCATAACTGCATTTACAGCCATGTCTACAAGACGCCGGAGTGCGACAACGGTGACTGGGTGGAGACAGAATGGCTGTTCCGGAATCTGGACAGTGATTACAGGGTGATCATTGTCGGAGATGCGGCGATGGCGCCGGAAGAACTGTATTCTGAGACCGGAAATTACAGAGGACCGAACGGCGGTCTGTCCGGCATGGACTGGCTGCTGCTGTTGAAGCGCCATTACAAAAAGATTGTGTGGATGAATCCTAAGATGGCGCCCGGCCGGGCTCCCTGGAGAGAGGCGGAAACCGCGGTGAAGGAGATCATTCCCATGTTTAAGCTGACTGTCGATGGACTGAATCAGGCCATGACAGTGCTGATGACGCAGAAGCGATGATATAAGCTCTTATTTTATAAAACACAGGCAGATGCCATAGCCGAGCAAAACAAGAGCGGTGGCCATGGCAGTGGCTGGTGTATGGAAAAAGAAAGAGGACAGAAACAGCACGTATGCCCCGGCAGCTTCGCTGAGTCCTCTTTTTTTGTCTTTTAGAAGCCACATGAAAAACGCGGCGGTCAGTCCGATCAGACAGCCTGTCAGTATCGTCATAATATCCATCCTTTCTATAATTATTATCTGTCCTATGGGCAGATTTTTTTCTGTTATTTTCAGGAAAACGAATATTCGGAAGTCACGGTACATAGATTTTACAAAATGAATGGAAATATCATCATCATTTTTCAGAATCGGAGGATCGGAAGGGGATAGAAATGGATACAGGAAGGGAATATGATCTCTATCGTGACATACAGATAAGGACAGGAGGGGAGATCTACCTTGGCGTAGTGGGACCTGTACGGACAGGAAAATCTACATTCATCAAGCGGTTTATGGACCTTTTGGTGCTTCCCTATATGACGGACGAACATGCGAAAGAGCGCGCACAGGATGAACTGCCGCAGAGCTCCGGCGGGAAGACGATCACCACCACAGAGCCAAAGTTTATCCCGAAGGAAGCGGCAGAGGTGACGCTCAGAGGGGATGTGCCCGTGAAGGTGCGGCTGATCGACTGTGTCGGGTATATGGTAAAAGGCGCTGCGGGGCATATGGAAGAGGATGAGGAGCGGATGGTCAAAACACCGTGGTTCGATCATGAGATCCCTTTCACACAGGCGGCGGAGATCGGGACCAGAAAGGTGATAAGCGACCATTCCACCATAGGCATTGTCGTGACGACGGACGGTAGTTTCGGAGAGATTCCAAGAGAGAATTACATAGAGGCGGAAGAAAAGACGGTACAGGAACTGAAAAAACTCAGAAAGCCGTTCGTGATACTGCTAAATACAGAAAAGCCTTTTTCGGAGGAGACAGGAAGGATGACATCGGAACTTCAGGATAAATACGGGGTTGCGGTTCTGCCGGTGAACTGTGAACAACTCAAACGCGAGGACATCTATCATATTTTGGAGAATGTCCTCTATGAATTCCCGCTTTCCGTGGTAGAGTTTTATCTGCCCGGATGGGTGGAAATGCTTCCGGTGACTCATCCGGTCAAAGCAGAGATCGTCGAACAGGCTGCCAATTTGGTAAAGGACATGAATACCATACGGGATGTGCTGAACAGCCCGATGGAGATGGATAGTCAGTATATCAAGCGATGCAAGATGGACGGCATCCACATGGATGAGGGCGTCGCAAGGATCATTCTGGAGGTTGAGGAAGCTTATTACTATCAGATGCTCAGTGAGCTGATCGGCGATGAGATCGCGAGCGAGTACCAACTGGTTTCCGTCATGAGAGAGCTTGCCCGGATGAAACACGAATACACAAAGGTACTTCATGCACTGGAATCGGTACGTGCGAAGGGATATGGGGTTGTGACTCCGGAGCGGGATGAGATCACGCTGGCAACTCCGGAAGTGATACGGCATGGCAATAAATTTGGCGTCAAGATCAAGGCGGAGAGTCCGTCCATCCATATGATACGGGCAAATATCCAGACAGAGATCGCACCCATCGTCGGGACACAGGATCAGGCGGAGGATCTGATCCGGTATATCACGGATGCGGGGACCGACGGAAACGGAATTTGGGAGACCAATATTTTCGGCAAAACCGTGGAGCAGCTTGTGCGTGACGGGATTGCAGGAAAGATCGCAATGATCGGGGATGAGAGTCAGATGAAGCTGCAGGAGACCATGCAGAAGATTGTCAACGATTCCAATGGCGGCATGGTCTGCATTATTATATAAAGGAGTGTGGAAAAGTCCGGCAGGGAAACTTGCCCGGACTTTTGTCATGTGCTATACTTTGCTTAACGTAGAATTTGGACGGGCAGGTGGTTGAAATGGAAAAGAAACGCAAAGTACAACAACTGATCGAAGCAGCGCTTGAGGCGAGGGAACACTCGTATGCGCCATATTCCCATTTTCATGTGGGAGCAGCACTTATGACAGCTGAAGGCAGGGTATATCAGGGCTGTAATATCGAGAACGCTTCTTACACGCCGACAATCTGTGCGGAGCGGAATGCTTTGTTTAAGGCAGTGTATGAGGGAGAGCGTAACTTTGAGATGATCGCAATTGCCGGGAGCCCGGAAGGACCATGCACGGACTATGCGACACCCTGCGGTGTATGCAGGCAGGTGATGATGGAGTTCTGTGATCCGAAAACGTTTTGCGTGATCGTTGCCAAATCTCCGGAAGAATATATGGAATACAGACTTGAGGAACTCCTGCCGCTCGGTTTCGGTCCTGCCAATCTGAAAGGATGATCTGCCATGAAGGTGACTTATATCGATCACAGCGGGTTTTCCGTTGAATTGAAACATCATATACTTTTGTTTGACTATTTCAGAGGAACGCTGCCAATCTGGAGTCCGGAGAAGGAAATTCTGGTATTTGCCTCTCATAAGCACTACGATCATTTTGATTTCAAAATATTTGACCTGATAAGTCAATATAAAAAGATCCATTTTTTCCTCGGATCGGATATCAGGCTCAGCGGCAAATATCTGGAGAGGAACGGCGTAGATCCCGGTGTGAAGGCTGCACTTACGAATCTGGGGAAAAATACGCAGACGCGGTGGAATGACGTAACGATCCGCACACTGCGTTCTACGGATGCCGGTGTGGCATTTGTTGTCGAGGCAGAGGGAAAAGTGATCTATCATGCGGGGGATCTGAACTGGTGGCATTGGGATGGAGAGGATCCGGACTGGAACCGTCAGATGGAGAAAGATTATAAGCAGGAGATTGATAAACTTGCAGGACAGCATTTCGATGTGGCATTTGTTCCGCTTGATCCAAGACTTGGCCGTTCGTATGACAAAGGACTGCTTTATTTTCTTAAGCAGACTGATGCGGATATGGTATTTCCGATGCATATGTGGGGAAAATATGATACCATCGCGCGATTTTTGAACAGCCCGTCAGGGAAAAAGTATGATGGACGCATCGCGGATATCAGGCGGACGGGACAGGAATTTCTGATTGGAGGCGGAACGGAATGAAAGTGACTTTGTATACGGATGGATCCGCAAGAGGCAACCCGGAAGGACCCGGAGGATACGGAGCGGTGCTACAGTACATTGACAGAACCGGAACACTCCATGAGAGAGAGTACAGCGCCGGTTACAAAAAGACCACCAACAATCGGATGGAGCTGATGGCGGTGATCGTGGGATTGGAAGCGTTGACAAAGCCCTGCGAGGTGGAAGTGATTTCCGATTCCAAATATGTCACGGATGCATTTAATAAAAACTGGATTGACGGATGGCTCAAGAAAAACTGGAAAGGAGCTTCCGGGCCGGTCAAAAATGTCGATCTGTGGAAACGTCTGCTCAAGGCGAAGGCACCGCATCAGGTCACCTTTACCTGGGTGAAGGGACATGCGGGGCATCCGGAGAATGAGCGCTGTGATATGCTGGCAACCGGTGCGGCTGACGGTTCGGATCTGCTTGACGATGTGACAGTATAGTTTGTATAATAGATGGTAGATTAGCGGGAACAAGGAAATATCAGGGAGAAAGGAAAGAGCGAAATGGTAAATCTGATGGCATTTTTAAGCTGGTTTGTATCCTATCTGCTGCTGTTTGGCATTATTGTGGTACTGGTGATCGTGGCATGCTTTATCGGTATCCGTATCAGAAAGGCAAAGGATGCAAAGGCGGCACTTGAGAAGCAGGAGACGGCTCCTGAGGAAAAACAGTGAGCATAATAAAGTAAGGTTAAGGAATCCCTGACAAAGGGGTTCCTTTTTTACGTGCAAAAACGTTGTCGACGGCAGTCATTTTGCATTTCATAACTTGACAGGGCAAAGGGCTTCCACTATACTGGAACTGTACGGCAAAACACAAGATGTTGTGGTGAAATATTTTTATATATTCTATATCGTGTGAGGACAAAGTGAGGAGAGGGTAGTATGGCAGAAGCACAGAAAGAAAAAGAAATTGATTACGGCAAGGAATATCAGCCAAAGGCCAAGGTCTGGGTAATCAAGAAGGATGGGAGCAGGGAGATATTTAACGTCCAGAAGGTCATCAATGCAGTTGGGAAATCCGCTTACCGTGCCCTGACAAAGTTTACGGAGGAGGAGCAGCGCCATATCTGCAAGTATGTGGTGGATAAGGTGGAGGAACTGGAACAGGCTGAGATCCCGATCCCTGTCATGCACAATATTGTTGAGAGTGCGCTGGAGGAAGTCAAGCCGATCGTGGCAAAGAGCTATCGCGATTACCGCAATTATAAGCAGGATTTTGTGCGTATGCTCGATGATGTATACAAAAAGAGCCAGTCGATCATGTACATCGGCGACAAGGAGAATGCCAATACGGATTCCGCGCTGGTCTCGACCAAGAGAAGTCTGATCTTTAATCAGCTTAATAAGGAACTTTATCAGAAATTTTTCATGACTACTGAAGAGATCCAGGCATGTCGTGACGGCTATATTTACGTTCATGATATGTCGGCGCGCCGCGATACCATGAATTGTTGTCTGTTTGATGTGCAGAGTGTGCTGACGGGCGGATTTGAAATGGGTAACATCTGGTACAATGAGCCGAAAACACTGGATGTCGCCTTTGATGTCATCGGTGATATCGTGCTGAGTGCGGCTTCCCAGCAGTACGGCGGCTTTACCGTGCCGAGCGTCGATCTGATCTTAGAGCCCTATGCGGAGAAATCCTACAACAGGGATATTGAGAAATATCTCCGCCTCGGCATCGACCGCGAGACTGCGGAGCAGGAAGCATACAATGATGTCGTGAAGGAGTTTGAACAGGGCTTCCAGGGATGGGAGTATAAATTCAATACCGTAGCGAGCAGCCGCGGCGATTATCCGTTTATCACGGTGACGGCAGGAACAGGAACGGGACGTTTTGCAAAACTTGCGACGATCTCCATGCTGAATGTCCGTAGAAAAGGTCAGGGAAAAGCGGGACACAAGAAGCCGGTGCTTTTTCCCAAGATCGTATTTTTGTATGATGAGAATCTTCATGGTCCCGGGAAGGAACTCGAGGACGTATTTGAGGCGGGTGTGGAGTGCTCCGCCAAGACAATGTATCCGGACTGGCTGTCACTGACCGGAAAGGGATATATTGCCAGTATGTATAAGCAGTACGGCAAGATCATCTCGCCGATGGGTTGCCGGGCTTTTCTTTCTCCTTGGTATGAGAGAGGCGGCATGCATCCGGCAGATGATAAAGACGTACCTGTTTTTGTCGGACGTTTTAACATCGGTGCGGTATCGCTGCATCTTCCCATGATTCTTGCCAAGGCAAGGCAGGAGAGCAGGGATTTCTACGAGGTGCTGGATTATTATCTGAATCTGATCCGTCAGCTCCATATCAGGACATACGCATATCTGGGCGAGATGCGTGCGTCCACGAATCCGCTTGCTTACTGCGAGGGCGGTTTCCTCGGTGGACATCTGAAACTGACCGACAAGATCAAGCCGATCCTTAAATCTGCCACGGCATCCTTTGGCATCACGGCGTTTAACGAGTTACAGGAATTGTATAACGGGAAGTCACTGGTTGAGGACGGCGCGTTTGCGCTGGAGGTGCTGGAGCATATCAACCAGAAGATCAACGAGTTCAAGGAGGAGGACGGCAATCTGTACGCGATCTACGGCACTCCTGCCGAGAATCTCTGTGGCCTGCAGGTGAAGCAGTTCCGGAAGAAATACGGTATCGTGGAGGGTGTGTCTGACAGAGAATATGTGAGCAACAGCTTCCACTGTCATGTGACGGAGGATATCACACCGATTGAGAAACAGGATCTGGAATATCGGTTCTGGGAGCTTGCCAACGGCGGAAAGATCCAGTATGTGAAATATCCGATTGATTATAATCTGGAGGCGGTCAAGACGTTGATCCGCAGAGCGATGGATATGGGCTTTTATGAGGGTGTCAATCTGTCCCTTGCTTATTGTGACGACTGTGGTCATCAGGAGTTGGAGATGGATGTATGTCCCAAATGTGGCAGCCGCAATCTTACCAAGATTGACAGGATGAACGGTTATCTGTCTTATTCCCGCGTGCATGGGGATACCCGTCTGAACGATGCCAAGATGGCTGAGATCGCAGACAGGAAGAGCATGTGACGGAGGAATTGACATGAGATATCACAATATAACGAAGGATGACATGCTGAACGGAGATGGTCTGCGTGTGGTTCTCTGGGTTGCAGGGTGTGAGCACTGCTGTAAGGAGTGCCAGAATCCGGTTACGTGGGATCCGAACGGTGGTCTGCTGTTTGATGAGTCGGCTAAGAAAGAGATCTTTGATCAGCTTGACAAGCCGTATATTTCAGGTATTACCTTTTCCGGCGGAGATCCGCTGCATCCGGCAAACGTGCTTGATGTGCGGAACCTGATGGCAGAGATCCGGGAGAAGTATCCGGACAAGACGATCTGGCTGTATACGGGCGACATCTGGGAGAATATACGGAATTATCCGATGATGCAGTACGTTGATGTGCTGGTGGACGGAGAATTCCACATTGCGGAGAAAGATGAAAAACTCATGTGGAAGGGAAGTAAGAACCAGCGCGTGATCAATGTGCAGGCGACGTTAAAGCAGGGAGACGGGGCGGAACCCGTACTGCACTGCGGTGATTACAATTCGAATTGACTTGCACAGTCAAAATTAAGAGGCATGGGAGGCAGGTGCAAACTGCCCATGCGATTGATATAAGGAGAAAAAGATGCAGAGGATCGCAACATTTCAGAAAGTGAGCAAAGAGCGTTTTGTGCAGGACTTTATGGATTCTGTTCCCGGTTACAATGCAGAGGATGCCGGCAGACTGTATGAGGAGATCAAATTGCCGAAGCGTGCGACAAAGGGCAGCGCAGGGTATGATTTCTATGCGCCGGTCACATTTACGCTGCATCCCGGACAGACGATCAAACTGCCGACGGGGATCCGTGCGCAGATGGAGGAGGGATGGGTTCTTTCTCTCTATCCGCGGAGTGGGCTTGGATTCAAATACCGGCTGCAGTTGAATAATACGGTGGGGATCATTGACAGTGACTATTTCTATTCTGACAATGAAGGACATATCATGGCGCGGATCACGAATGATTCCAATGAGGATAGAATTCTGCAGGTGGAGCAGGGAACAGGCTTTATGCAGGGAATCTTCACGCAGTTTGGCATCACGACGGATGATGATGCGGACGGCGTGCGAAACGGCGGTTTCGGAAGTACGACGAAATGACCGGTGTGTCAGGTTTAAAAACAACTGTGCCGCATATCATTTCAAACAATGTATAAAAAAACTCCTTTTACAGACAATAAAAGAAATATTGTCCGAAGGGAGTTTTTTGTTGTGGGAAAAAAGATGGAAGGCACAGAGCAGGAACGAAACGGTGAGAAACGATTGATGATGACGGATAGATTACAGGAGAGCATGCAATATCTGAACAGGCGACTCGCAGTGGACAAGAGCTTTGACATGTTATACCGCGTCATCCATATCGGGGGAAAGGAGGCGGCCTTTTATTTCATTGACGGATTCTGTAAGGATGAGATGATGGAGAAGCTGCTTCAGTATTTTATCAGTATTAAGGAAGAGGAGATGAGTGAGGATGTCCACGGCATGCTCAAAAAGCATATGCCGTATGTGGAGGTGGATGTCAGTGATCAGTGGGAGACGATCATCCGAAATATCATGTCCGGCGTTTTCGGACTGTTTATTGACGGATATGAGAAATGTATCCTGATTGATTCCAGAACCTATCCGGCAAGAAGTGTGTCGGAGCCGGAGAAGGACAAGGCGCTGCGCGGTTCCAAGGATGGTTTTGTGGAGACGGTGGTGTTTAACACGGCACTGATCAGGAGGCGTATCCGGAGCACGGAGCTTCGCATGGAGATGCTGAATGCCGGGGACAGTTCCCAGACGGATATTGTGTTGTGCTATATGGAATCGAGAGTCAATCAGGATTATCTTCAGAAGCTTAAGACACGGATCAGTGAGATCAAGGTGGATGCGCTGACGATGAATCAGGAGAGCCTGGCGGAGTGTCTGTATAAGCGGTGCTGGTACAATCCTTTTCCCAAATTTAAGTTCACAGAGCGACCGGATACGGCTGCGGCACAGATCCTGGAGGGAGATATCGTGATCCTGGTGGACAATTCGCCCTCCGCTATGATCACCCCGACCACTGTCTTTGACGTGGTTGAGGAAGCGGATGACTATTATTTTCCGCCGATCACGGGAACCTACCTGCGCCTGTCCCGCTTTCTGATCGCGGTTCTGACCTATTTCCTGACACCGACCTTTCTGCTGCTCATGCAGAATCCTGAATGGATACCGGAGAGCTTTGCTTTTATCATGGTGAAGGATACGATCAATATCCCGCTGATCTGGCAGTTTATCCTGCTGGAACTTGCAATAGACGGCCTGCGCCTTGCGGCAGTCAATACGCCGAATATGCTCAGCACACCGCTCAGCGTACTTGCAGCGCTCGTGCTCGGGGAATTCTCCGTCAACAGCGGGTGGTTCAACAGTGAAGTCATGCTATATATGGCGTTTGTGGCAATCGCAAACTATACCCAGGCGAGCTATGAACTTGGGTACGCATTAAAGTTCATGAGAATTCTGAATCTGATCCTGACAAGCATATTCGGACTTTGGGGATATATCGCAGCGGTTGTCTTCTGCATCGTGGCAATCGTGTGCAACCGGACGGTAGCAAGCACAAGCTATATCTATCCTCTGATCCCGTTTGACGGCAAAAAACTGTGCAGGAGATTTTTCAGGCTGAGGCTGCCCGAAGCAAGGAAATAGCATTGTATTCCAAAGATACAAGTGATAAAATATATCAGTAAAATCTTGATGGATTTCGAAAGGCAGATAAGTTATGACGTTATATGAAGGAACAAAGGATAAAAGCTATCGCGTTGAGGGACTTTTTGTGGAGGAGGCAGTGACCAGGCGGCTTCAGGCTCTTGGCCTCAACGACGGCACTGTCCTCAAAATATTAAACAGGAAAAAACGGGGCGCTATGATCATCCAGGTCCGCGGCACCAGGCTTGCTTTGGGAAAGCACATTTCTTCCTGCATTGAAGTGAAGGAGGAAGCATAATATGGAGCAGACAAATATGGCAGGAGGCAGGAGAGAGATTCATGTGGCATTTGTCGGGAATCCGAACTGCGGGAAGACGACACTTTTTAATGCATTGACCGGCTCCAAATTAAAGGTAGCAAACTGGCCGGGCGTCACCGTGGAGAAAAAAGAGGGCAGTGCAGTATATGAAGATTGTAATCTGACGCTGATTGATACGCCCGGCATCTATTCACTGACCTGCTACACCATAGAGGAGAAGGTGACCAGACAGTGTGTCATGGATGATGACATTGAAGTGATCGTCAATGTTGTGGACGCCTCGTCGCTCGAGCGTAATCTGTATCTGACATTACAGCTTCTGGAACTCGGCAAGCCCGTGGTGCTTGCGCTCAACATGATGGATATCGTGAAAGAGCGTGGTATGGAGATCGATCTGCACAGGTTGCCGGAACTTCTGGGCGGAATACCGGTGGTCCCGGTGTCCGCAGCGAGACGTACCGGCCTTGAGATCCTGCTCCATGCCGTGGTTCATCATTATGAGGAGGGACCGTCGTCCCATGTGGTTACCTACAGGCAGGATATTGAGGAGAAGATCGCGAAGCTGGAGGTCGTAATGCAGGCAAGGTTCCCGGATCACGCATCAGTGCGCTGGCATGCGATCAAGCTGATGGAAGATGATGAGGATGTCTGGAGAGAACATCCTGTTTCTGTCACCGATATTGTGGACCGTAATTATGAGAAGGATATTATCCAGCAGAAGTATCAGTACATAGAGACAATTGTCAAGGAAGTGTTATTTCACAAGGAGAAGAAAGCTGCCTTTACCGAGAAGATCGACAGTGTGTTAACGCACTCCTTTTGGGGCGTGCCAGTATTTCTGATGATCATGGGGCTGGTGTTCTTCCTGACTTTTAGCGTAGGGGATTTCCTGAAAGGCGGATTTGAGGTTGTGCTCTCATTTCTGTCTGTGGAGGCGGAAACTATCCTGAATGCTGTCGGCTGCGCCGGATGGATGATTTCTCTGATCACGGACGGCATCATTGCCGGAGTGGGAGGGATCCTTACCTTTATTCCCAATATTGTGATCCTGTTTCTGGCACTCGCGATTCTGGAAGATAGTGGGTATATGTCCAGAGTGGCGTATGTCATGGACGGCATCATGGGGAAAGCGGGGCTTTCGGGAAAGGCGTTCCTGCCGATGATACTGGGATTCGGATGTACCGTACCGGCCATCATGGCGACCAGGGCGCTTGAGACGGAGCATGACAGACGCAAGACAATGCTTGTCACACCGTTTATGTCATGTTCGGCAAGGCTGCCCATCTATGTGTTGTTTTCAGATATGTTTTTCCCGAAACATTCCGTGATCGCGGCATTCTCCATGTATGTGATCGGTATGCTGGTTGCGATCGCCATAGCGCTGCTCATGCAGAAATTTGAGAAAGGGCAGCAAAATGATTCTCTGCTGATCGAGCTCCCGGAGTATAAGAGACCGAATGGCAGAACCATCGCCATCTATGTGTGGGCGAAGCTTAAGGACTATCTGGAGAAAGCGGGGACGGTGATCTTTGTGGCGTCGATACTGATCTGGTTTTTGCTCAATTTCGGGTTCCACGGAATGGTCACCGACGCTTCGGACAGCTTCGGGGCAATCCTCGGCAGGTGGATGGTGCCGCTTCTTAAGCCAGCTGGTCTCGGTATGTGGCAGATCGGGGTGGCGCTGATCTCAGGTGTATCGGCAAAGGAAGTGGTGGTTTCCAGCTTTGCTGTGCTGTTTGGTGTGATCAATGCCAATTCCGAGACGGGTATGAAGACGATCATCGCCCATATCAATGCGCAGTATCCGGGGTTTGGACCGTTAAATGCCTATGCACTGATGGTGTTCTGCCTGCTGTATGTACCCTGTATGGCAACGATCGCGACCATCAAAAAGGAGAGCGGTTCCTGGAAATTTACAGGAGCTATGGTAGTGTTCCAGCTTTTGCTTGCCTGGGTGGCAGCGGTGCTAGTGTATCAGATCGGAAGTCTGTTTTGTTAAAAAAATAACAAAAAGAACTTGATTTCCGAATCTGTTTGTGTGAAAATAGATGCAGACAGTGGAAGATCTTATATGGATTCTGTCTTAAGATAATGATTTTACGGAGGAAACCATGCGGGGAATTGATACACAGGTTAGAAAGATACGAAGACGAGTATTTAAGGAGATCGCTTCTCTTGCCTATCATTCGGAGAATCTGATCGATGATGTGGAGGCATTACCTTATAAAATCATAAACTATACAGAGGCGACTTACCGGGAGAGTGTGTACCGGGAGCGTGCCGTGGTGCGTGAACGGATCCGGCTGGCGATGGGAATGTCACTTCGTCCGGAGAATGCGCCCGTTCATGTGACACAGGGGCTGGAGGAGAGCAATATCGGTGAGAAGTACTATGAGCCGCCGCTGATGCAGGTAATCCCATCCGCATGCAATGCATGTCCCGAGAACAGTTATATTGTCACGGACAGATGTATGGGCTGCGTGGCACATCCCTGTCAGGAGGTATGTCCCAGAGGGGCAATTACCATGGTGAACGGAAAATCGCATATTGACACTGAAAAGTGTGTGAAATGCGGCAAATGTAAAGCTGTCTGCCCTTACGATGCGATATCCCATCAGGTCAGACCGTGTGCGGCTGCCTGTGGGGTCGGAGCGATCAAGAGCGATGAATCGGGGCGTGCAGTGATCGACAGTGATCTGTGTGTCTCCTGTGGACAGTGTATGGTGAGCTGTCCGTTTGGGGCGATCGCGGATAAATCACAGATTTTCCAGCTCATCCGTGCTATGCAGGCTGGCGGTGAGATCATTGCGCAGGTGGCACCTGCTTTTGTAGGGCAGTTTGGACCGAAGGTGACGCCGGATATGCTGAAGACGGCACTCAAGGAACTGGGCTTTGCGGATGTGTATGAGACGGCGATCGGTGCCGATATGGGAGCGGTCACGGAAGCAGAGCATTATGTCAAAGAGGTGGCAACGGGAAAACTTCCGTTCCTGCTCACTTCCTGTTGTCCTTCCTGGTCCATGTTAGCAAAGAAATTTTTCCCGGAGACGATCGATAAGATTTCCAATGCGCTGACTCCTATGGTGGCAACGGCGAGAGTCATCAAGAAAGAGCATCCGAATGCAAAGGTGGTATTCATCGGCCCGTGTGCTTCCAAGAAGCTGGAGGCGTCCAGAAGGACGGTACGTTCGGATGTGGATTTTGTCATCACATTTGAGGAATTGGTCGGTATGTTTGAGGCCAAGGGAATCCTGCTTGAGGAGATTCAGGCGATGGATGAGATGAACGATGCGACCGGTGCCGGAAGAGGATACAGTGTTGCCGGGGGCGTCGCGAGCGCTATTGAGGACTGTATCAGAGAGTACTATCCGGATGTAGAAGTCAATATTGAGCATGCGGAGGGTCTCTCGGAGTGTAAAAAGATGCTCATGCTCGCAAAAGTCGGGAAGAAGAACGGATGTCTGATCGAGGGAATGGGATGTCCGGGCGGTTGCGTGGCGGGAGCGGGAACGAATATCCCGATCGCTCAGGCGGCGAAAGAAGTTGGACAGTTTAAAGCTGCGGCAGAACATAAGCTGCCGGATATCAATATTACGGAGGAGTAAATAGTATGACAAAAATCAGAACACGGTTTGCACCCAGTCCGACAGGACGGATGCATGTGGGAAATCTGAGGACGGCGCTCTATGCGTATCTGATCGCCAAACACGAGGACGGAGATTTTATCTTAAGGATCGAGGATACGGATCAGGAGCGTGAGGTGGAGGGCGCAGTCGATATCATTAAGCGCACCCTCAAAAGTACGGGGCTGATCCATGATGAAGGTCCCGACAAGGACGGCGGCGTGGGACCGTATGTGCAGAGTGAGAGACAGGCGCAGGGGCTGTATCTGAAATATGCAAAGCAGCTGATCGACAAGGGAGAAGCATACTACTGCTTCTGTGATAAGGAGCGTCTCGCTACTTTGACGCAGGTGGTTGACGGCAAAGAGATCAATATCTACGATAAACATTGTTTGCACCTTTCCAAAGAGGAGATCGAGGCAAATCTTGCGGCCGGCAAGCCGTATGTGATCCGTCAGAATAATCCGAGTGAGGGAACAACGACTTTCCAGGATGACATTTATGGAGAGATCACTGTAAACAATGCAGAGCTTGACGATATGATTCTGATCAAATCGGACGGTTATCCCACATACAATTTTGCAAACGTGGTGGATGATCATCTGATGGGCATCACGCATGTGGTCAGAGGAAATGAATATCTGTCCTCCTCTCCCAAGTACAACAGGCTGTATGAGGCGTTTGGATGGGAGGTGCCCAAATATGTGCATTGTCCGCTATCACCGATGAGGAGCACCATAAGCTGTCCAAGCGGTGCGGTCATTCCTCTTATGAGGATCTTGTAGATCAGGGATTCCTGACGGAAGCGATCGTCAATTTTGTGGCGTTGCTGGGATGGAGTCCGGTAGACAATCGTGAGATTTTTTCGTTAGAGGAGCTTGTCGAGGCGTTTGACTATCACCATCTGTCAAAATCTCCGGCTGTATTTGATTTTACCAAACTGAAATGGATGAACGGAGAGTATATCAAGGCGATGGATTCTGACGCCTTTTATGAGAAGGCGGAGCCGTTCTTAAAACAGGCGATCAGTAAGGATCTGGATCTTAAGAAGATCGCCGGGATGGTAAAGACACGTATTGAAATCTTCCCGGATATTCCGGCACTTGTTGACTTCTTTGAGACACTTCCCGAATATGATCCGGAGATGTATTGCCACAAGAAGATGAAGACGACGAAGGAATCCTCCCTTGAGGTGCTGACAGAACTTCTTCCGATCCTTGAGGAGCAGACGGATTACAGCAACGATGCGCTGTATCAGACGCTTCTTGCCTATGTGGAGAAGAAGGAATGCAAGAACGGCTACGTGATGTGGCCTGTGAGAACAGCCGTTTCCGGTAAGCAGATGACGCCGGCGGGAGCAACGGAGATCATGGAGATCCTCGGCAAGGAGGAGTCCCTAAATCGTATCAGAAAAGGAATCGAATACCTTGAAAATGCAATATCATAACAGAGACAAGCAGTGTGAGAAACGATTTAACGCCGCCCAGTGGGCGGCGATTTCTCACAGGGACGGACCGGCGCTGGTACTTGCGGGACCGGGAAGCGGGAAGACAACCGTCCTGACGGAACGGATCCGTTATCTGGTGCAGGAATGCCGGATCAAGCCGGATCAGATCATGGTGGTCACGTTTACAAAGGCCGCGGCCCTGGAGATGCAGAAACGGTTTGAGCGGTTGATCGGAATGCTGCTGCCGGTTCGCTTTGGTACCTTTCATTCCATCTATTATCATATCTTAAGAGATACCTATCAGGAAGAATTTCCCAATTATCTAAAAGAATATTGTATCGATCCAAAGACGAGACAGGTTAACTTTGACTTTCTGGAAGAAGAATGTCTGAAAATCCTGCGTCAGAGGCCGGATATCCTGGCACGATGGAGAGGCTATGCGCATTATCTGCTTGTGGATGAATATCAGGATATCAATTCCGCACAGGGGCAGCTTTTGTATTTGTTGTCCGCGCCGGATTATCATATTTTTATGGTGGGGGACGATGATCAGTCGATCTATGGGTTCCGCGGGGCGGGAACGGAACTCATGTTGTCTCTGCCGGAGCAGTATCCGGGTTTAAGACAGATCGTTCTGGAATATAATTATCGGAGTGATCCGACAATCATTGAATGTGCCGGGCGGGTGATCAACGAAAATAAAAAGCGCTTTGACAAGGCACAGAAAGCCGGGAGAGCCAGAGCAAAAGCGGATCATCCGGTAGTTGCTAAAGGGTTTGAGGATACTGCGAGTGAGATTGGGGAGATCATTTCACTCTGCAGGCAGTGGGAAAAGGCAGGGAAACTGGAAACATCCGCAATCCTTTTTCGCAAGAATGCCGACAGCTTTGATCTTGTGAACGCACTGCGCAGGGCTGGAATTCCTTTCAGGGGTGGAGAACGTGGTCAGAAGCTTTGGGAAAATTTTGTCTGGGAGGATATGCGTGCCTACTGGAATCTGATTCACGGAAATTTTAACAGGGGAAATTTTATTCGTATCATGAACCGGCCGTACAGGGGACTCCGCAGAGCAGACTGCAGTGGCGAAATATTGGATCTGGTTCGTATGTCTGCACGTTTTGATAGAGAAAGCCTGCCCGGCAGAAGCATCAAGAAACTTCTTACTGATCTCAAAAGAGCCGGCGGGTTAAGCTTCTATTCCGCGATCATGTATATCAGGAAGGGGATGGGATATGAGCGGTATCTGCAGGAGGGGGCGGATGGCGGGAGGAAGTGTCTTGAGAACAATCTGGAGGTTCTGCACAGGATACAGGAACTGGCAGCCCGCTATACTGACTGGGAGAGTATGGAGCGGGAAGTGATACGGGAAGAAAAAGGGGAGGCAAAGTGTGAGCGGGAAGGACTCCATATCATGACATATCATGGATCCAAAGGGCTGGAATATGAGAATGTGATCCTGCCGGAATTGAATGAGCATATTGTGCCGCACAGGAAAGCCGCTTCGGAAGATGAGATCGAGGAGGAGCGTAGGATGTTCTATGTGGCGATGACCAGGGCGAAGGATCACCTGTATTTGTTTTACAGGACAGGGACGCAAAAAGAACCGGAACTTCCGTCCCGGTTCTTAAGATGTCTTTTGGATCAGGATCATTCGTCCTCATCAACGAGTTCATCAAATTCTGCATTGTCAAGATATTCATCGAAAGCATCGGCAACCGATTCGTATTCCTCATCATCGTCGATGTAGGTGAGGTCGGGATCCTTGTTTGGATCATCGGGATCTTCGCGGTAGCGATAGAACCATACTTCGCCATCGGTGTTTTCGCCGTTTTCATCCAGGGGGAGCAGTACAATATAATCCTGCTTATTTACTTCAAGGATTGTGACAATTGCGCATGTCACATGGGAGCCGTCTTCCAGATCAAGCTCTACAGTCATTTCTTCATCATTTTCTTCACGCTTTTCCATTTTTTTCATGCCCTCCTTTTACTAAAGTGTACAACTGGTTTTATTTTATACAATAAAGGGAAAAACTGCAAGTGAACAGTGAATTTCAGGGACATTTCTGTACATTTTAGCGCAATTATGCTATTCTAAAAAGGACTGGAGAATACAACAATGAGAAAAGGCACATTTTATCCAAAGGGAGTTACCCGGACAACAGATGGCATACAGTTTGTCCTGAAAGCGGACAGACCGGACGCGCAGATTGAGATTAGTCTGTGCAAAGGTGCAAGGGAACTGCAGCGTGTAACGGTTCCCAAAGACTGCCGATGCGGGCAGCTCTATTCCGTGGTACTTGAATGTCCGCCCGAAACGGACAGTTATAGGTATTACCAGGATGGAAGATTCTTGGTCGATTTTTATGCCCGGAGCGTGGCGGGACTGGAGCAGTACGGGCAGAAAAAGACGAATGTGAAATATTGTCTGCCGGGTATGGAATATGACTGGGAGGATGACAGGCGGCCACAGCTTCCCTACAGTGAGATGATTCTGTATGGAATTCACGTGCGGGGATTCACGAAACATATATCCTCCGGTGTCAGTAACAGAGGCACTTATGAAGGTCTTGTCCAGAAGATTCCCTATCTCAAGGAGCTTGGCATCAATGCGGTCGAACTGATGCCCTGTTATGAATTTGATGAAACCGAGAGCCGGGAAGAGCCATATCAGGATGATGACAAAAAGAAAGTGAATTACTGGGGCTTCCAGGCTGGTTATTATTATGCGCCGAAGAGTGGGTATGCCGCTTCCAAAGATCCCACGGTATCATTCTGTGACATGGTGAAGCAGCTGCACCGGAATGGAATCGAAGTGATCATGCAGTTCTATTTTCCGGATACGGTCGCACAGAGTGAGATCGCTGAGATCCTCAGATTCTGGGTGGAGAACTATCATATTGACGGATTCCATCTCATCGGGGCAAAACTGCCGCTTCCAGCGATCGCGACAGATCCGTTCTTAAGAGATACCAAACTGATTATGGCACAAATTCCGCCGGCTGACCGCAGCCATCATAAGGGGGAAAGGTTGTGGAATAAGAATCTTGCGTATTTTTCCGAAGGATTCACATATGATATGCGTAAATTTCTGAAAGGGGATGACGATTGTCTGAATCTGGTCTTACAGCATTTTCGGGAGAATCGGGAAGATGAGGCTGTGATCAATGCACTTACCTGTTACAACGGTTTTACGCTCAACGATCTCGTTTCTTACGAGCGTAAGCACAATGAGGCAAACGGAGAAGAGAACAGGGACGGCAGCGAGTATAATTTGAGTTGGAACTGCGGTGCGGAAGGGCCAAGCAGGAAGAAACAGGTGCTCGCACTCAGAGAGAAGCAGATGCGCAACGGCCTGGCGTTCGTGTTTTTGTCACAGGGAGTGCCCTACTTACAGAGCGGTGATGAGTTTGCACAGACACAGAGCGGAAACAACAATCCCTATTGCCAGGACAATGAGACAACATGGCTGAACTGGAAGCGCATGACGAAATATCAGGCATTTCATGATTATGTAAAGAAACTGATTGCATTCCGCAAAGCACATAGAGTGTTCCATAAGGAAGAGCCACTGCGGATCATGGACTATATCGGATGCGGCTATCCGGATGTATCTTATCACGGTGAGGAGGCATGGCGCCCGGTGCTGGAGAATTACAGCAGACATGTGGCTGTGATGTATTGCGGCAAATATGCGTGTGACCGGAAGCAGAATCCGGACGCATTCTTTTATGTGGCATACAATATGCATTGGGAAGCCCATTCCTTTGCGCTTCCGAGACTGCCGAAGGGGATGAAGTGGCAGTGCTGTATGGATACGGCGGCTCCGGAGGGCTTTGTCCGGATACCGGTGGAAAGCGATAAGGCAAAGAAAAATCAGACCGTACAGGTGGAAGCTCGTTCCGTGAAGATTTTTCAATCAATAGGGTAAAGCAGGTGAACGTAAAAATGCATATATGGAAGCATTTTAAGACAATCACATATCACAAATATCTGGTGATGAAGGGGTGTTTCCGGGTAGGCTTGTATAAGCAGGGGCTGTTGCATGATCTGTCAAAGTATTCCCCGGCAGAGTTTATTGTGGGGGCAAAGTACTATCAGGGAAACAGGAGCCCGAACAATGCGGAGCGGGAGGAGAAGGGATATTCTTCCGCGTGGCTGCATCACAAGGGCAGGAACAAGCATCATTACGAATACTGGATTGATTACAGCGCGCATGAACTGAATAACGGCATGGTTCCCGCACCGATGCCGGGACGCTATATCATTGAGATGTTCATGGATCGGATTGCGGCGTCCAAGGTATATAACGGCAAGGTGTATACGGACAATGATCCGCTCACATATTATGAAAAAGGCGCAGACAGAATGGAAGTTTTTCTCCATCCGCATACAAGGGAAGTGCTGGAGAAACTCTTACATATGCTGGCGGAGAAAGGCGAGAGCGAGACCTTTGCCTATATCAGGAGCAACAGGCACAATTTATAGAAAATGACATAGGATATTCATATAGAAAAGGAGTGATCAATATGAATATCTTATGGTTATTGGTTTTATTGTGCTGTTGTAACGGATGGCAGGATGAAGGGTGCGGGCGTGATTCCGATTCGTGTGGGGACCGCAGGGATTGTGATAATCGCGGGGAATGCTCAGACTGCGGATGTCAGAGGTCAGAGCAGCGAGAGGAGCGGTCGGGCTGCGGATGCCAGAGGTCAGAGCAGCGAGAGGAGCGGTCGGGCTGTGGATGCCAGAGGTCAGAGCAGCGAGAGGAACGTTCGGGCTGCAATTCCGCGAGACCGGAGCCGAGGCAGCCGTTCGGAAATGCATGTATGTGTGATCAATAGAAAACAGAGGATATCTGCAGGACAGACAGCGTATCTTCTCCCCATGGACTTTTCTCTATGGGGAGAAAAAACAGAAAAGACATTGCCAGCGGGAACGTCAAATGATACACTGAAAACTGGTAATATAAATAAAATGACAAAAATAAGATGACATCGGAGGAGTTATTATGATTGGTGATAAGAAGGTTTTATTCAGCGGAATGCAGGCGACAGGATCATTGACACTCGGTAATTATCTTGGCGCGTTAAAAAACTGGGTTTCTCTCAGTGATGAATATGAATGCTTTTATTCGGTGGTGGACATGCATTCCATTACGATCAGACAGGATCCGGCGGAACTTCGGAAGCGTGCAAGAGCGTTGCTTACCTTATATATAGCGGCCGGTCTTGATCCGGAGAAAAATTGCCTGTATTATCAGTCGCATGTGTCGGGGCATGCGGAACTCGCATGGATTTTAAACTGCTTTACCTATATGGGAGAACTAAACCGTATGACCCAGTTCAAGGATAAGTCGGCAAAGCATGCGGACAATATCAATGCGGGTCTCTATACATATCCTGTCCTGATGGCCGCGGATATCCTGCTGTATCAGGCGGACGTCGTGCCGGTAGGCAAAGACCAGCTGCAGCATCTTGAATTGACGAGAGATGTGGCACAGCGCTTTAACAATATCTTTGGAGATGTGTTCACGATACCGGAGCCGTATGTAGGTAAAGTAGGAGCCAAGATCATGAGTCTGCAGGATCCCGCAAAGAAGATGTCCAAGTCGGATGAAAATCCGAATGCCAGCATCTATCTGATGGACGATCCGGATACGATCATCCGTAAGTGCAAGCGCGCAGTCACCGATTCGGAAGCGACGATTGCATACCGCGATGAGCAACCGGGGATTAAGAACCTGATCGATATCTACAGTGCATGCACCGGCAGCACACCGGAAGAGGTTGTCAGAGAGTTTGACGGAAAGGGCTATGGCGACTTCAAGATGGCGGTCGGCGAGGCAGTGGTCAGTGTACTTAAGCCTCTGCAGAGCCGAGTGGCAGAGCTTGAGAAGGACAAGGCATATATCGACGGCATCATCAAAAACAATGCTGAGAAGGCACAGTATTTTGCAAACAAGACGCTGCGGAAGGTGCAGAAGAAAGTCGGCTTCCCGGAACGCGTGAGATAGAGAACAAA
>JALFTO010000188.1 GCA_022779165.1 Lachnospiraceae bacterium | reverse complement strand
TCTTTTGTGGAGGCATTTGCAACGGCGGTAGATGAACGTACACCGTATAACGGGACGCATACGAGGAAGGTGGCAGAGTATGCATGTATTCTGGCAGAGTATATTGCAAGGAAACATGCATTGGGAGAATGTGAGGAAGATTTTGACGAGGAACGCAAGGACAAGCTTTTCCTTGCAGCACAGCTTCATGATATCGGCAAGATGATCATTCCGCTTCGGATTATGAACCGTGCAACAAGGCTTGATACAGATATGGAGCGTGTTGAGAGCAGGTTTGAACTGCTTGCCGCCTATTATGAGATTGACCGGTTAAACGGCAGGATCACAGAGGAGGAATATCGTGCCGGAACGGCAGAGTTGGAGGAGGAACTGCAATTCATACATGAGGTTGACAAAGTGGGATTCCTGCCGGATGATATGTTGCGGCATGTAAAAGACCTTGCCGCGAAGAGTTATACGAAGAGCGATGGGACGGTGGTTCCCTATCTGACAGATTGGGAAATCAACTGCCTGAGTATCAGGAAGGGGACACTGACGGAAACAGACCGGAAGCAGATGGAAAGCCATGCGGCCATGACAAGAAAGATACTGGATAAGGTACGGTTTCAGCATAATTATGAAATGGTACCGAAATGGGCGGCAGATCACCATGAATATCTGGATGGAACCGGCTATCCGAACGGAATTAACGGTGATGAGATCAGTATAGAAACGAGAATACTTACCGTGACTGATATTTATGATGCCATGACATCGGTCGACAGACCGTACAAGAAGCCGATGCCGAAAGAAAAAGCATTTGCCATCTTGCGCAGTATGGCGGAAGAAGGTAAAGTGGAACTCAGGCTTGTGAACTGGCTGGAAGAGGCGCTTGCCGAGAAGGAGAAAGATAAATGAGAAAAAACAGGAGAGAGATCACGGCTGTTTTTACGGCGTTTGCCGTAATCCTGGCAGCAGGAGTGGCATCGACAATACAAATGCCTGTAGTCTGTGCGGAAGAAGAACATGATAATGGAGCAGATGATTTGACAGCACAGGAAGGAAATGATCAGGCAACAGATCAGGACGAGACGGGTGATGATGTGCAGGGCGGATCTGACCAGGCAGATGATGATGAACCTGATGCTGACACGGATACAGCCGACGTGCCGGATGATGCGGGTGATGAGATTGAAGAAGACGGAATGCTACTGACGAGTGCTGCATCCACATTTTCGCTGGGAAACAGCAGAAGTTCGGAAATTACTAGTGAGCAGGCTTTGAATGAGCTTCTGGCGAATCATACAGAGGATACTCCTGTGAGAGCAAGACTGTCAGAAGATATCAGAATAACGAATGGGATATCGTTGAGCAAAAAACTGATCCTTGAGTTGAACAATTATACAATCAGTGCCTCTTCGACTGTTATGTCAGTAGAGAAAGAAGGTTTGCTGACCATTACAAACAGTGGTGCAAAAGGTACGCTGAAAAGTACAAACGGACCGGTAATCACTGTAACAGGTGGGGAACTTGTGATGAACGATGGAGATGTCACAGCGGAAAGCGGAAATGCAATCAATGTTACGAGTGGCAGTGTGGAGATTAACGGCGGTACGGTCAGAGGAAATAACTGTGCAATTTACATAAATGGCGGAGAGGTCGGAATAAGCGGCGGTACTGTTAAGGCAGAATCATCGAATCGTGATGTTCATGCAATTCACGTAAATTCAGGAAGTTTGACAGTGAGTGACGGATATATCATCGCAAGAGGAGAAACCGGTTCCGGTTCGCTATGTATACAGGGTGGCAGTGCGGAAATAACCGGCGGAAATTTTGAGACGTCAGTGAATGGGGATTATGGGTATGCCTGTTATGTGACAGGAAGCGGCGGAATTACCATAAAAGGAGGGAATTTTGATCTGTCTGCCCCGGGTGGCAAAAGCCTGTATATTGACACTAGCGGAGCAGTGTCAGTGTTCGGTGGTACTTATAATAACAGTATCGGAATCAAAACGGGAGTGAATGGAAATGGAGCAGGAATCGGCGAGTGGGCAGATACCTTTTACAGCAAATTTAAAGGTGGTATTCTGTCCGATAACACCTTCTGTTTTGAAAATGACGGTATCGTCTACACAAATCCGTCGGTCACCGTTAAGAGCGGTACATGGGATGGAAAATGCATGGAACACAGAGAATTAAAGGCAGGCACACATAGCTTTGGCAGCGATGGCTGGAGAGTGCATGCTGACAGTACTGTTTATGCTAAAGGTGCTTTTTATGCGCCGAGTGACGCGATGTACTTTTTTACGAAAAAATAGCCGGGAGCACAGAGAACATGGATAAAGCTCAGATATCAAAAACACAGATCGGAATCATAGCGGCAGTTGTAGCGGTGATCGCAGCAATTGCAGTATTCTTAGTTGCGCATTTCACGAAATCGGAGGATGCGTACCGATCCATACAGATTTATGAGGTGGAAGGAGCGGCTTCCGTTGACAGAGAGGGTATCGGCGCGATGGAAGCAGTCGAAAATCTGTATCTGGAGAGCGGTGACCGTATCACGGTTTCCGGCGGTAGCTATATGCGTCTAAAACTTGATGATGACAAATACATTCTGGTGGAGGAAAACTCCGTGTTGTCGATCGAGGCAGAGGGAACGAAGCAGGATTCCCTGACAACCATCAGGCTAGAACAGGGAGCGGTTACCAGTGAGATCCGGAATCCTCTTAGTGAGAAGTCGAGTTACGAGGTGATAACGCCAAACTCCGTCATGGCAGTCAGAGGTACGGTGTTCCGTGTGGCGATTTCAATTGGCGAAAATGGCATATTGTATACAAAGGTAGATACCTTTGAAGGTGCGGTAGGTGTCAGAAGGATTCTTCCGGATGGTTCGATTCAGGAGGAGGATGCCCAAATACCGGGCGGAAACGAAGTGATCGTCTATATGGATGAGCAGATTACGGAATATCTGTCAGCACCACAGGAAATCCGGTATGAGGAGCTTCCGGTACAGGCGCTTTCTTTCCTGAAAGACAGCTCTGACAGCGGCAGAGAGATCGTTGGCGTCAGCGGGGAAAGCCTGGAGACATTGATCACGGAAAAGAAAGAGCAGGAGGCGGCA
>JALFTO010000173.1 GCA_022779165.1 Lachnospiraceae bacterium | reverse complement strand
TCCAAGTACAAGAACGTGCTCGCCATCGGAAGCAATCTGGAGGACTGGCTTGCGGAGATCACGAAGGACGGTTATGAGATCGATTCGGGGCGTCTCGAGAAGCTGAAGGCGATGGGCAGGCTGCTTGCCATGTACAACGATTATATCGGCGGCAGAGTCAGCGAACTCTCCAGCACGCTGTTCGGTCTGATCACAGAGGAGGAGACGGGACAGGTATGCGCGGACAACACATTCTTAACGAAACCGGAGAAGATCAGTGAGATGGAGCAGGCTCCTTACAAAGGGAATGTGGATGATGTGCCGGCATTCGTGAATGGCGCTTACCGCCGATTGAAGGCAAAGAAGCTGCTTAAAGACAATCCGCAGGCGGATTACGATGCGTGTCTTGAACAGGTTCGGGCGGAGAGACAGAAAGAGAAGCAGAATCAGCAGAAAGAGAAGCAGAATCAGCAGGAAGAGAAGAAAGAGCAGCAGGAAAATAGGACAGGAGAGAACACATGATACAGGTAACGAAGATCGGACCGCAGAATCAGCAATGGTTTGAGAAATTCCTGATAACACCGGAAAATGCAGAGAATATGATACGCCTCGGCGTCATTGAGGACGATACCGCATGCGGTGCAGCTGCCTTCCGGATCGGGAGGCGCGGAGCGGAGCTTATGAGCCTCTATGTGGCGCCGGAGTTTCGGCGCAGAGGGGCGGCACAGAGCATGCTGGATACCTTCCTGGAGCTTGGCGGTGAGGTGGGATTGACAAGTCTTATGACCGTCTATATGCGGGACAATGCGGAGATGAGAGCATTCCTTGATAAGAACGGGTTTCTGCAGTTGGACAGTTCGGAATCCTATTTCTTCCTGACGCAGGATGTATTGCAGTCCGGGAAACTCACGAAAATTGCTTCAAGCGGTATTCCGGGGAACTGTGTACCGGTGGACAAATTGCCTCCAACGCGGCAGCGGGCGCTGGAGCGCTTTGTCCGCAAAGGAGGCTTCGTGCTGAGAGGAGCGATTAGAGAGAACTGTACCGGAGAGATGAGTTTCGCTGTGGTAGATGCAGATTCGCTTCCCGTGGCATGTATGCTCTGTACGGATATGGGAGAATGGATTACAATAGATGTGCTACTGAGCAAGGCAAATTCCCAGATCGCGATCCTGAAACTGTTTGAAGTGTTGTACCGGAAACTGGAGGCGGATAACAGGCAGAAGACAGAGATCCGCTGCCTTGCCGTCAATGAGAAGGTTGGGCCGTTGTTGAGGCTTTTGTTCGGCGATAAGGTACAGATGGCGGGAAGTACCGTCTGCGCCGTAAAGACTTTGGAGGAAAGGTAGAGACGTTGAGATGAAGATAACCAGAATCGGCAAAAAGAACTGCAAATTTTTTGATAAGTTATTGTTGCAGGCAGCGGCAACGGAAGACCGAAATGTGATCAAACTGGGAGTCGTGGATGATGATACTGCCTGTGGCGCTGCCGCGTTCAGGATCGGGGAATATGAGGCGGAACTGCTCAGTCTCTATGTGGCACCGGAGTATAGACGCAGAGGTGCGGCACAGAAACTGATGGATACCTTTGAAGAATTGGCGGATGATACCGGACTGCAGGCGATTATGGCAGTATGGCTCAGGGAGATGGGCGGACTTGCTGAGTTCCTTCAGAAGAACGGCTTCCTTTTGCTGGACGGATCACCGGCGTTTTCCTTCAGGGTAGGGGATGCGCTCAAATCAGAGAAACTGAAGAAATATCTGAGCGGCATTTCGGGCGGCAGCTGCGTCCCCGTGTCGCAGCTTTCACCGACCAGACAGAAGGCGCTGGAAGCGTTTGTGAAGAACGGCGGTTTCGAGGTATACGGTCCGATCCTGACACAGTGCAGCGGTGATGTGAGTTTCGTGGCGCTGAACCAGAGGGAAATGCCTGTGGCATGTATGCTCTGTACGGATATGGGAGATACGATCACGGTGGATATTCTGCTCAGTGATGCGGAGTCCCACAAGGCGATCCTCAGGCTGTTCGGTAAGCTGCATGAGAAGATGGTTGCTGACGGCAGGGAGGATACGGAGATCTGCTGCCTTGCAATCAATCCGCAGATCCCGCCGATGCTTGAGATCCTGTTGGGTGAGTGTGTACAATCGGTCGGCAACACGGTCTGTGCGGTGAGAGCATTGACAGAGGACTAAGTTTTTGTGTCCCTTTTGTGACCTTTATCGTATATAATAATGAGTGGATAAAACAGCTGACACAGAAAACTATACTATTTACAGGAGGTACACAATTATGTGGACAAGAGCAGATCTGAAGCAAAAAGGCAAGGCAGCAGTAA
>JALFTO010000214.1 GCA_022779165.1 Lachnospiraceae bacterium | reverse complement strand
ATCCCCCGGCGGTGGATCTCCTTCACCAGCTTGATAAAGAGCTCGTTTCCTGCCTCTAAGTTCCGTTTGTCCGTCACGCGGTTGATATAGCGGGTCGCCAGCCGGTTTTCCTTCGTCCCTTCCGGGAGGAGTTCTCCTTCATCATACACGATCTTCCCGTAATGAGGATCCACATAGTCATAATCCTGAATATCGTATTTGTGATTGGACGGCGAGACAAAGATCGGATTGAAATAAATGACCTCTACACCAAGATCCTTCAGGTAATCCAATTTGTCCATCACGCCCTGCAGGTCACCGCCATAGAATTTGCGCACATCCATGCTGTCCGGATAAGTATTCCAATCCTTTACCTGCACCACAGGCTCATTGATATAGCAGTATTCACCGCTCTGCACATCATTGTCCGGATCCCCGTTACAGAACCGGTCCACAAAGATCTGGTACATAACGGCGCCCTTCGCCCAATCGGGCGTCTTAAACCCCGGAAAAATATGGAAATTGTAATGCTCATCTCTTTCTTTGGCTACGCCTCTCAAATCATAGAAGCAGACGATATTCCCTGTCTGAACCTCAAAATAATAGGAGAGCGCCACATTCTCCATCTGGATTTCCGTGACATAATAATCAAAGTTCTCATCCGATGACTCCTTGAACATCATCTCTCTCTGACCGTTACAGAGGAAGAACACCCTGTCCACATTGTCCTTTGCCGTCCGAAAGCGGATCGTCACACGTTCATAGGCTGCCGGCTCCGAAGGTTTCACATAATTTTCGGTCGTATCTGTAAAAAGCGCCTTCTTTTTCAGAATGGGGCGCATACTTGCAATATATTCCTGCTGTTTCTGTGCTCTTAGGAAACGTTCAAAATCCATTGTTCCATCTTCCCTCTCACATAAGATCTAGTCTGGTATTGTTTAGCTTTTTACTATTATACTAGAATTACCTAAAAATGGATAGTTATTTTTGGGCAGTAAAAAAGACAGCCATTTCGGTCTGCTGTCTTTTTTAGAGAAGGTATTTCTTTCTTATGGGGTATAGCAAAAACTATATAATGTATTGGGGGGTTACAAGTAGTATAATATCAGAGCATGCATAAAATGTAAATATTCGCAATTCACAAATTTTACAAAAGTGTGTCTTTGTTTTTGTTGAAATTATACAAAATCTGTCGTTTAATCCTCCGCTACATCCCCTTTTTCCTTTTCAAAGAGGGCTTCAAATTCATCTCTCGTGATCTTTTCCTTTTCGATCAGAAGCGCGGCACAGCTGTGCAGGATATCCATATGCTCCTCGATCTTTTCCTTTGCCTTGCGGTAGCACTCGTCGATGATGCCTTTTACCTCCTCATCGATCGCGCCCGCCACGGCCTCACTGTGGCTTCTGGTATGTGCCAGATCCCGTCCGATAAACACTTCGTCATCATCGTCATCATAATTGATCACGCCAATATTCTCGGACATACCGAACCGCGTCACCATCTTTCTGGCAACCTTGGTCGCTTTCTTGATATCGCTGGAGGCGCCTGTGGTGATATCGTCACTTCCGAAGATCAGTTCTTCAGCGATACGTCCGCCGAGCGATACCATGATATCCTGCTTCATACGGTTCTTGGTACGGAACATATCATCGCGCTCCGGAAGCGGCATGGTATAGCCTGCTGCTCCCACTCCCGTGGGAATGATCGAAACGGTATAGACCGGATCCATATCCGGCAGCACATGGAACAGGATTGCATGACCTGCCTCATGGTAAGCCGTGATCTTCTTCTCCTGATCGGAGATAATACGGCTCTTCTTCTCCGAACCGATCCCGACTTTAACAAATGCTTTCTTGATATCTTCCTGTCTGATATAGTTGCGGTCCTCTTTTGCCGCTATGATCGCTGCCTCATTCAGCAGATTTTCCAGATCGGCTCCGGTGAAGCCCGCCGTTGTCTGGGCGATCTGTTTTAAGTCCACATCATCCGACAGAGGCTTGTTCCTGGCATGAAGCTTCAGGATATCCTCCCTGCCGCCGACATCCGGCGCACCCACGCTGATCTTGCGGTCAAACCGTCCCGGACGTAAGATCGCCGGATCAAGGATATCTACGCGGTTGGTCGCCGCCATCACGATGATCCCTTCGTTCACGCCAAAACCGTCCATCTCCACAAGCAGCTGATTGAGCGTCTGCTCTCTCTCATCATGTCCGCCGCCCATACCGGTACCGCGGCGTCTTGCCACAGCGTCGATCTCATCGATAAATACGATACAGGGGGAGTTCTTCTTGGCATCCTGGAACAGATCCCTGACTCGGGAAGCACCCACACCCACAAACATCTCCACAAAATCCGAACCTGATATGCTGAAGAAAGGCACGTTTGCCTCACCGGCGATCGCCTTTGCCAATAATGTCTTACCGGTTCCGGGAGGGCCTTCCAGCAGCACTCCCTTCGGGATCCTGGCCCCCACCTTGGTAAACTTTGCAGGCTCTTTGAGGAATTCCACGATCTCTTCCAGTTCTTCCTTTTCTTCCTTTAGTCCGGCAACCTCTTTCAGGGTTATTTTTCCGTCACCGATGGAAAGTCTGGCCCGGCTCTTGCCGAAGTTTGCCATCTTCCCACCGCCGCCTCCGGCATTCTGGGCATTCATCATCACGAAGAAGAACACGCCTATGATCAGCACGATCAGCATCGGAAGCATGGAAGAAATGAACCAGTTCTCCTTCGGCACATTTTTCATCACAGGGTCAATGTGATACTGTGCCAGAAGCGTTTCCGCATCTTTCACATCCGACACATAGACTACCCTGATCTGTCCGTCTTTCAGTGTGACGCGGACAGCGCCGGTAGGCGTTTCGTTGTTCGGCTGGATCACAGCCTGTGACACATTTCCTTCTTTCAGATCATTTACCAGTTCTGCTTTTGTATAACTGTCATCCTTCTCACCCATCAGACTGATGGCAAAGGTGGCAAACAAAAGAATCAGTATGGCGATAAAATACGCATTAAAGCTCTTGCCGTTCTTATTCAATCCTTTTTCTCCTTTCGGTGTTGCACACACCGTTTCTTAGTCAAATTCCACTACGCCGATATAAGGAAGATTGCGGTATCTCTGATCATAGTCAAGACCGTATCCCACCACAAATTCATCGGGAATCCGGAATCCCGTATAATCCACTTTCACATCGATGACACGTCTCTCCGGCTTATCCAGTAAGGTACATAACTTCATACTCTTAGGCCCTCTGTCACGCAGCATCTCCAACAGATAACTCAGGGTACGTCCGGAATCCACGATATCCTCGATCACGATCACATTCTTGTCCTTGAGCGGCTCATCGAGATCCTTGATGATCTTTACCACACCGCTGGATTTTGTTTCGCTGCCATAGCTTGATACCGACATAAAATCAAGCGACACGGGAACCGTGATGCGCTTTGCAAGTTCACACATAAAAAAACTGCCGCCCTTCAGTACACACACCAGATGTACCTGCTGTCCGGCATAATCTTTACTGATCTGCTCACCGATCTCCTGAATCTTTGCATCCACTTCCTCTTCTGTCAACAATACCCTGATTCTCTCAGCCATCGTAAGTTCCTCCTGTTATCTGTACTTCCAATATCGTCTTTGTCTGTTCGTCTATCTTATAATGCTCGCTGATCCTGTGCCCGGCCACCCACAGAATATGGTTTCCGTCCGCCAGTACCGGGAGCCGGTCCCGCAGGCTTTTCGGTATCTTTTCTTCGATCAGATACTCCTTCAGGGTCTTTCGGTTTCCCTGGCGGTTAATGATCAGATAATCGCCTGTCCTTCTCGTTCTGAGCACTAAAGATTCTATTATTTTATCATAATCAAACCATTTCGTATACGCCTTTTGTGGAATATCTTTCCTGTTTTGCATCCCTTCTGCCGGAAAAATCCTGATCTTCAAGACGCCGCCATCCGGCAATTCCACCGTATCGGGGGGCTGCAGTTCCACATAAAGCGCCTCTTCCGGCCTGGTCTGACGCTCTGCAAAAACCACCTGTCCGTACTCTCTGTATGCCTGTAGTCTTCCCGGAAGATCCGCGCTTCTGTTTCCTTCCTGCAGGAAAAGATCGTGGATCGCCTGAATATGACACGCCGAGATATCTTTCCGATGAGCAGTCATCTGCTCCACCGCAAGCAGCAGAATCTCTTTTTGCAAAAAGGGATCTTCCTTTAAAAAAACGGAAACCTCCATGCGCAGCGTATCACCTTTTTGCTGTGCACATCGGTCAAAAGCCTGCCGCGCATTTTTACGGATATATTCATGCGCCTCTCTCATCATGACAGATGTGTCATAAATGTGTTCTCCCGCGCAGTTGCTGATATGTTCCTCAGCATACTGCAGGATATGATGACGGATCCTGTTTCTCGTATAAGTATCTTCATTGTTGGTGCGGTCTATGCAATAGCGAACCTGTCTTTTTGCAAGATACGCTTCGATCTCCTCCCGGCTCACACACAGAAGCGGGCGTATTACATTCTCCCGCACGGGACGGATTCCCGATAGCCCCGCGAGTCCGGTTCCCCGGAACAGATGAAAGAGAACGGTTTCCGCATTGTCATTCTGATTGTGGGCAACTGCGATCTTCCCATGCTCCCTGTCCGCTCCTGATGTTTCCAAGGTTTCCCGGAAAGCCTGATAGCGCAGTTCTCTTCCCGCTTCCTCCTCAGAGATGCCCTTTGCGGCAGCGTACTGTTTCACATCATATTCCACATAGCGAAAAGCACAGCCCAGGCTCCGGCAGAGCTCTTCCACAAAGGCTGCGTCCTCACCTGCCTCCTCCCGGATCCTGTGATTGACATGCACTGCCGTCAATTCAAACGGTATCTCTTTCTGCAATTCACGCAAAATAAGGAGCAGGCAGACGGAATCTGCCCCTCCTGAAACGCCTGCTACCACGAAGTCTCCCGGCTGCAGCATCTGATTCTGCTCTATAAACCGTTTTACCTTGTCAATCATAGTCTTACTATAATCAATTTTCGGACCAAAATCAAGATTCCCAGATCCCTGCGACAAGCACCGTCATATCGTCCGGCACCTTGCCCATTGTGCGATGAAGCACAACCTGTAAGATATAATTGGCCATCTCTTGCGGATTCTGCATGGTGATGCGCTCCAGCAGCTCCATCAGACTCTCCTCATCGCCCATACCGTCCACCACACCGTCGGACATCATAAAGATATAGTCTCCGTCCATCAGCTGATATCTGCGCTTTTCCGGCTCCAGTTTATGGAAAATACCGAGCGGCAGGCTGTCTGATGTAATCTGCTCGATCCTGTCGCCTCTTTTGATATACGTATTGGCAGCTCCAATCTTGATCAGCTCACAGATTCCCGTGTACAGATCGATGTCGCACAGATCGAGCGTGGACATATTTTCCTGCTCCGCGCCGGCGATCAGCGTTCCGTTTACCATCTCGATCGCCATATCCTTGGAAAATCCCGCCTCCAGAAATTTTTCCAGCAGATCCACAACAGTCTCGCTGTCCCGCTTTGCCTTTCCCCCGGAACCCATACCGTCGGAGAGAGCCAGAACCAGGTTTCCGTTTCCCTGCTCTGTCACGGAATAGGTATCTCCCGACACCTCCTCATTCTCTCTGGTTGCCTTTGCCGCCCCGGTCAACACCCCATAGGCAGCTTCCTGCTCAAAAACGATGGATTCATATTCTTCATCAGACAAAAAAAAGACACTGTCCTTCTCGGGAATCAGCCTCCGGTCAAACAGTACCGACAAAAAATCCGCCACATCCTCCGTCGTCACCGCCCGCTTTTTTTCTGCTTTCATATTTGCCGTGAGGCGGAGCTCTCCGCCTGCACCCTCCATCTGAAAGAGTTCCCGGATCAGGATCCCATTATCCCTGCAGGCTTTAAAGATTCTCTTATATTCTCTCTGCCTGAACGGAATGAGCCGGTAGCTCTCCTGTGCCACTTCAGTAATGATCTTAGCCACTTCATTCAGGTGATCCGCAAGGATTTCCCTGTTTTCCGACAGCCGCCTTTTGAGCAGACAGTCCTGCCTGTCCGCATTTTCTTTTTCATTCACACTTTCCATATATGTATAAGTTCTCGCCAGATCTCTGAAAGAATCTGCATACCCTAACAGTTTTCTTCTGCCGTATGCAGGCAGCAGCGCGCTTCCTTCCGTCTGGTCTTCCCTGTTCAAATGCCTCATCATAAGCGCTCCTCCCTTCGATAGTTACAAACGAGTATAGCAGATTTTTTCCATATTATTTGTCACTTTGTATTCCGCTTTGCCCATTTTTTTCAGACAAAAAATGCGGACAGCCTTTTCCACGCCATCCGCAATCATTGTTCTTCCTTAAACAGGATCTCACCGTCATATACCAGTCCGAGCTTATCTTTCGCCACTTCCTCGGCATATTTCTTGGTTTTTGTATATTTTCGGAATTCCTCGATCTCTTCCGTTCTCTTTTCCTCTTCCGCAATCTGCTCAAGGAGCACCTGCTCCCTCGCCTCATACACCCGCTGCTTTGCTTTGAGCTCCACACTTTTCGTACCGACAACCAATAATAACATCAACACTACGGTTGTCACCAGAAACATCGCCAGCCGGTTTTGGCGCTTCCTGCGGAACGCAACTCTGCGCTTCACCATAATAACACCCCAGTCCCCAAAACTCTTCCAGCAAACACATGTTTACATAATTAGTGTTTACATAAAATCATTTTAAGCGTTTTACGCCCTTCCGTCAACTTCTTTTTTAGCCTGCGAATGCCCATTTTAAGCCATTTCCAGGGCTTCTTCAGTCGCTTATGGGCACTTTTTAACACAAGCGCTAGTGGTCTTAAAATCAAAAAGAACAACTTCTCCACAAGATGTAGTAAGTAGGAAATCAACAGGGAAAAATATTGCACAAAAATATTTCCCAACGTTTTTTTGTAGAGAAACATGCCCGCCATGGCTCCCGCAACAGCAAACCAGCGCAATATCCCATTATTTTCCCGGCAGAGCATGCGAAAAATCCATACGGAACAGCCGATCCAATACAGGAGATCCTCGAGAGAAACCACCCAGAGGCTGTGCGGAATCACCCTGCGCAAAATACGCAGTACATCGTAAATCACAGTGATCGATATCCCCATCAGAAAAGAGTGAAACAGAAAGGATACCTCAAAGAGAATATTCAGGCTCATAGGCGTTACTTAAACAGCTTCGTCAGAAATGATTCTCCCTTTCCCATGCCGCTGCCACCCTCGGAATAAGTGAGGCTATCCACTTTTCCCTCAATATCCACCTCACCCTTGTCGAGGCTCAGCCGGTTGACATGGAGATCATTCCCTTTGATCATCAGCATTCCCTGTTCCGTCTCCAATAGGATTTCATGCAGATCAAAAGACAGCACATCCAATATGCCGTTTAAGTTGCAGACACTCCTGCCTGTCAGCATAAGCCTGTGCTGTCTTTGTTTTGTCCCTGTCAGATCTTCCATACAAACCCCCGCTCTCATTCCTTATATACTATATGAACGGGATCCTTATCTTATGACTCAAAGATATCGGAAAAGCTCCTTCGCCTCCTCTTTTTTCACAGTCTCCTGTACATCGAGAACCTCTACCTTCACATCCTTGTTGCCAAACTGAATCGTCAGAATGTCTCCTGCTTTTACGTTGGCGGATGCCTTGGCCGGTTTATCATTGATCAATACTCTGCCCGCATCACACGCTTCATTGGCAACTGTTCTTCTCTTGATCAGTCGGGATACCTTCAAATATTTATCAAGACGCATCTTTTTTCCTCCTTTCAGACAAAAGAAAAGGGCTGCTGCAGATGCAACAGCCCTTTAATAATCTTCTTATGCGTTTACTAAATCCTTTAAAGCCTTGCCTGCTTTGAATTTAGGAGCCTTGGAAGCAGCGATCTTCATAACCTCGCCACTCTGAGGATTTCTGCCTTCTCTTGCTGCTCTCTCGGATACTTCAAATGTACCAAATCCAACTAACTGGATCTTCTCACCTTTCTTTAATTCTGCACCAACGATGTCTGTAAATGCCTTTAAAGCCTTCTCTGCATCTTTCTTGGATAATTCAGCCTGCTCTGCGATAGCAGCAACTAATTCTGTCTTGTTCATGATTGAACTCCTCCTCTTACATTGAGTATTCTTTTTAGTTTTCTATTCATTTAAATAAAACAGATAAAACTTACAGAGTCTCCCGCGAGACGCCTATATATATTTATAGACATTTTTGTGTAGTTTGTCAAGGAATTATTCGCCCTCAGGCTCGAAAAACTCGATTTTATCGGCAATTTTATCTGTCAGGAGCTGCTCGGGCGACAACTTCTCCCGATAAGCAAGCTGTGCTGTCTGCCACAGCATACGGGAAAATGTCTCTTTCAACTGTTCTCCGTCGTTACTTTCCAGCGCTGTTCGCAGCCGGGAAATCGATGTTTCCATATCGTCAAGAATCGTCTCCGCCTCCGGGACAGTCTCCTTGTCTCCATACAACTTGTCCGCCTTTTTGATCACCTTGCAGGCTCTGGCAAGGGCAGGCAGTTCCTGCGGAATCTCCCTGAGCGGCGACTTGATCCAGCTCTTCCCTTCTTTTTCTTTCTTCTTGATCTCCTCCCAGTTCACCAGCACCTGATCGGATGTCTCTGCCTGAACGCTTCCGAATACATGCGGATGACGGCGAATCATCTTTTGCGATATCTCGTCTATCACATCCTCTATCGTAAAGAGTCCTTCCTCCTCGGCGATCACACTGTGCATCACCGCCTGGAGCAGGATATCTCCGAGCTCCTCCCGCATATTTTCCGCATTTCCCGTCTTCTCATAAATGCGGATGGCTGCCAGCAGTTCTGCCGCCTCCTCCGTCATACATGGTTTCAGACTCTCATGTGTCTGCTCCCTGTCCCAAGGGCAGCCGTTCTCGGCCCGAAGCGCCTTTATGATCCGTACAAAGCTTTGGAAATCGTGTCGTTTGTCCATAATTGATCCTCTCCTGTCGTATCCGCTTTCTTCACAAGTTCGGAAAAGGATATCTCCACATCCTTCTTCTCACTGTCCACCTGTATCGTATAGCTTCTTGTCTGATAGCCTGTCCTGCGCAGCGATATCACATGACTGCCTGCCACCTTGGCAAAACTGGTAGGGGCTATTCCGACGTAATTGCCGTCCACATATACCTCAGCATTTGCCGGCGCATTCACCTTTACATGATATGTCCCATCCGATACGTTGGTCGTCTGCGATGTCGCATTGTTCTCTGCTGTCGTCTGCGATGTCGCATTGTTCTCTGCCGTCGTCTGCGATGTCACTCCATTTTCCATCGGCGTCTGGGTGCCGACCACCGTCTCTCCGGTTCCCGGTCCGGCAGTTCCCGACTGTGTCTGCGTTCCCGCCGCCCCCGTGGGATTCTCGGAGGGATCGATCGGAAGACCGTTCATGATCTCTTCCATGGAATCGCTTTCCGTTTCCTCCTTCGTCTCCTCTTCCTCGCTGGCGGAAGGCTCCATCTCCACATTCAGATTGGCATTTTCGCTGCCCACCTTCAGATACTGTGTGATGGTTTCATATCCCTGTGCCTTCACAATCATCTGGTGAATACCGTATTCCAGCGTGACAAAAGATGCGGTATCAATCTTCTCTCCGTCGATATAGACACTTGCATCAGCCGGTGTCAGCGTAAAGAATACATTGCCGTTCTTGATCTCTTCTCCCTTCAGATCTTCCACATCCAGGACTGTCTCCTCATCCCGATGTATGGAAGCCTCTTTCATGCCTCCGTGACTATCATTGCGCACAACGATCCGGTAAGTGCCCTCCGGCACAGTGAGCAGCATATCCTCTGTGATCCGCTGTACCATCTCCTGGCCTACTTCAATCCAGCCTCCCACAAAATACTCCGCACCGCTAAGCCTGAGATATCCGTGCCCTTTTTCCACTCGGATACTGTACGCTGTATTGTCCACACCCTGTACCGACAGCACATCCTTCGGATTCAGATCCTGCAACTCCAATTCCTCACTACCCGAAGTGATCACCATGCGCTCTGCCAGGTCATAAACCTCACCGTTAAAGCGAAGCTGTCCCCTCGCCTGATTGATCTCAAAATCCGTCACCTGGTTATTGACCCATGCTTTGGGCGTCAGTCCGATCGAGACACATTTCTTCGGCAGCTTTTGAAACGTCACATCCACCATGTCACCCGGCTTCAGCTGAGTCATTGTAAGCGCTTCCCCGTACTGATCCGTAACGGTTGTGGTCCCGTCATATTCCAATGTGTAATTCCTGTTTACCACAAGATTCAGAAGTGTGACCGTCTGCTGCTCCTGTGATACCCTTACGACCACCGCCGTATCCGCTGAATCGTACTCTCCGGGTTTCATCACACGAAAGCCTGTATCCGGCTGTTCCTCCTGTGTCTGCTGTTCCTGCAGAATACGGCCTTCGGAGAAAGGCAGCTCCTGCAGGGAACACCCTGTCAGGAGGGAGCACGCCAACCCGACCGTCAGTACTTTTTTCCAAAAAGCATTTTTCATACCGTCATCCTTATGTTCCGTTATCATTTATCCAAACAGTTCTTTTAAAAACCGCTCTTTTTCATCTTCCTGCCGCAAAAGCTTCTCAAATTTCTCGATATTTTTCCCGGGAAGCCAGGACCTCCCGGCATTGTAATAAAAGTTTACGATCTTCCAGAATTTCTCCGGATACAGAAGCCGGTAATACAACTGTATTCTCTCCTCCGTGTTAAGCGGGTTCGCCCGCTCATATGAGTTTAACAGCTTTTCTCCCGCAGCCGCCGACCAGTTCGTCTTTTCTAAGAATTTGCGGAAGAACAGATACACATCCCTGACCTGACTGTCCAGCCCGCACTTTTCAAAATTTATGACATACATGTCATCGTTTTCCAGAATAATGTTGTGATACTGATAATCTCCATGACACCAGACATCTTTTGATGCAGAAGACGGATCTCCGTTCTTCTCACAATACTTTTTCCATTCCTCTGACACGGAAACCGCTTTCTCCAGAAACAGATCATAGTTTTTGAGCAGGTAAAATTCAAAATCACTCTTCTGGCTCTTGTCACGCAGATATTTGCGTACCCGCTTCAGTTCCCGGTTATGCTTCTCATATTCCTTTGCCAGAGGCAGTGATGTTTTCACGCTCAATTCCTGCCCCGGCTCCACACCCATGTGCATTTTCCGGTGCAGACCGGCAAGCCTCTCCATGGCTCGCCCGCATTCCTCAGGATCACGTATGCTACACTCCCTGCCCTGAGGATATGTCTTTACGATATATGTAATCTGATCCTGATCCTTTGTAAAGAGTTCCCCCTCCTTGTTGGGAAGGATCTCCTCCACTTTTCGATCACCCTGTTCCCTTATATGTGTAAGCAGTGTATTCTGCCAGACAAGCCGATCTGTCATCCCGTTATATTCTTTTAATACGCGGATTCCCTCTTTTGTTTCAAAAAGGATCGTTCCTCTTCCCTTCCAGGTACGAAGCACTTCAAAATCGTACTCCTCCAGCACACTGACTGCTCTGTCATTCACGTAGATTCCCCCTAAGATTGGTCACTACCTATCTTATGAAAAATCCGAATGAAAAATGCACCCTATCGGGATTCCGGAAAACAAATCCGCAAAAGCTGTTCTTTCGTATTATATTCCGGATGATCCAGAACTACCTCCAGCAGACGTGATAACGCCTCTCCCAGCTCTTTGCCCGGCTGCATGCCGCACTCGATCAGATCCTTCCCGGTCACGGCCAGATCCTTTAAGGTCATGCACTGTCCCTCTTCAAGCACCTCTCTGTAGATCGCATCCAGATGCTGCAGCGTATCGAGCTTCTCCTGTCGTTTGTAATCACTCTGTGCTGCGACATCCGCGTATTTTACTTTTAAAAGTGCCGGGAAAAGCTCTACCCCGATTTTATTTGCCGCCCGGCGGACACCGCTCTGCGTTTCCGCCACATGATAATCATGATAAAAAACGAGTCTTTTTACCTGATCGATCGTATCGTTGTCAAACTTCAGCCGCCGCAATACATTGCGTGCAATCTCTTCACCGACAGCTGCATGGCCTTTGAAATGATCGATCCCATCCTCATCCACTGTGTGCACATCGGGCTTGCCCAGATCATGAAACAGCATGGTCAGACGCAGCACCCGTTCCGGCTCCACAGCCTGCATGGCATGCAGCGTATGCTCCCCGACGGAATATTTGTGATGGGGATGATTCTGATCCTGCTCCATCGCCCGGTCAAATTCCGGGAAAAAGACAGATGTCAGCCCGGTCTCATACGCCCTGCGCAGATAATCCGGATGATCCGACAGCACCAGCTTCAGAAGTTCCGTCTGGATCCGCTCCGCACTGATCTTACTGAGCGTAGGCGCCAGTTTGACAACCGCCTGCTCGGTTTCCTCTTCAATCTCATAACCGAGCTGTGCCGAGAAGCGCACCGCGCGCATCATGCGAAGCGCATCCTCCGAGAAACGTTCCTCCGGATTGCCCACACAACGGATCCGTCTTTCCCTGATGTCACGAATGCCGTCAAAAAGATCGACAAGTCCCGACTGCTCGTTATATGCCATCGCATTGATCGTAAAGTCTCTGCGCTTTAAGTCCTCTGCCAGACTTGCGGTAAAAGTGACTTCCTTCGGATGACGACTGTCCTCATACTCCCCATCGATCCTGTATGTGGTCACCTCAAAGCCTTCCCTGCCAAGCATGACCGTCACGGTACCGTGCTGAATGCCGGTATCCACCGTCCTTGGAAAAAGCGCTTTCACTTCCACAGGCTTTGCGGAAGTGGTGACATCCCAGTCATTCGGAATACGACCCAATATGGAATCGCGCACACACCCGCCTACCGCATACGCCTCATAGCCTGCCTCTGTCAGTGTGTCCAGAATCTTTTTCACTTTTTCGGGAAGCTCTATCCTCATCCTAAACCTGCCTGTCCGTTCAATTGATCTTTTTAATTCCTTTTGTTTCTAACATACCTGCAATGTCTTCATCATAGCACCGTACTTTTCATTTGTCACTCAGATTTCATAGGAGATCACTGCGTCAAACCGAGAGATGCATTCCACAAAATCTTTCCTCCCCATATCCGGCCGGAGCACAACATTGCAGCGGAGCAGCGCAGCTTTCTTACCGCCCGACTCCCACTTGAGCCTGTTGATCTTCATGCCGGATTTTTCAATTTCAGAGATCATATCCTTTATCTTTTCCTCGCTGTCTGTATCCTGTATGGAAAAAATGATCTGTCCCCGCAGCGGTTCCTTGCCGATCCGCGGATTCCTGTGAAAGCATGCCTGCACTACGAGGATCAACACAGTCACCTCAACCGCCAGCAGATACATTCCTGCGCCTGCTGCCATACCAACACCCACCGTCACCCAGATTCCGGATGCCGTGGTCAGTCCGTTGACAAATCCTCTTTTCCCGATAAAGACAAGACCTCCGCCCAGAATACCAATGCCGGTAATGATCCCTGCCGCAATCCTGGAGGCATCCACGCCCATCCCCGTGACCTGCACCACATCAAAAAATCCATATTTGGAGATCAGCATCATAAGCGCAGATGCAACCGCCACGATTAAGTGCTCCCTCACGCCCGCAGCCTTGAGCTGGCTCTGGCGCTCTGCGCCGATCGCCGTGCCGCATATGCCTGCCAGCAATATCCTCAAGAGCCAGACACTCTGATCCATCCACCACTCTGCTGTCAATGATGCAATCATACTGACACCCCCTTACCATAAATCTTCCATTCTTTCTGCACTCATCAAAAAGGGACAGGCTTTCCGCCTGTCCCGTTCAGCCTATTCTTATTTTACCAGTCTCACCGTCTCTCGTGCAATGGCAAGTTCTTCATCCGTGGGAACCACCATCGTCACGACCTTGGAGCCCTCATCCGAGAGGATGACCTCCTGACCTCTGAGCTTATTCTTCTCAGGATCGATATTCGTTCCGAGATAACCGATATACTGTCCGATCAGCCGTCTGACCTCAGCATTGTTCTCTCCCGCGCCGGCTGTAAATGCGATGACGTCCACTCCGTTCATTGCCGCCGTGTAAGCGCCGATGTATTTTCCCACGCGGTAAGCGTACGTCTCGAGCGCCGTCTCCGCCTGCGCATCACCTGCTGCCGCAGCCTCGGCCAGATCCCTGAAATCACTCGACTTCCGGGAAAGTCCCAGCACGCCTGACTTCTTATTGCAGATGTCGATGACCTCCTGTGCACTCAGTCCCTCTTTCTGTGCAAGGAATGCCACAATGGCAGGATCCATGTCACCGCTACGAGTGCCCATAATCAATCCTTCCAAAGGGGTGAGTCCCATGGAAGTATCCACACTCTTTCCGTGATCTACTGCGGATACGGAAGCGCCGTTGCCTAAGTGGCACACGATGATCTTGAGGTCATCGCGGCTCTTTCCGAGGATCTCAGCCGCACGCTTTGACACGAAATCATGGCTCGTTCCGTGGAAGCCATAACGGCGGATCTTGTATTTCTCATAATATTCATAAGGCAGTCCGTACAGATATGCCTTCTTCGGCATCGTCTGATGAAATGCCGTATCAAATACACCCACATTCGGCACGCCGGACATGTTCTCCTGACAGGAGCGGATCCCGATCAGATTCGCCGGATTGTGAAGGGGCGCCAGGTCGCTGCACGCCTCGATCTCTTTCATAACCTCATCCGTGATCACCACAGATCCGGCAAACTTCTCGCCGCCATGGACGATCCTGTGCCCTACCGCATGGATCTCGGACAGGCTTTTGATCACTCCGACTGACGGATCTGTCAGTTTCTCGATCACATATTTCACGGCAGCCGTATGGTCTGCCATCGGAACCTCTGTCTTTACCTTGTCTCCGCCCGCAGGCTGATGTGTGATGGCGCTCCCGCTTATGCCGATCCGCTCACACAGTCCCTTTGCCAGCACCTTCTCCGCATCACTCTCAATGAGCTGATATTTCAGGGAAGAGCTGCCACAATTGATTACCAAAACGTTCATCTATATTCCCTCTTCTTTTTCTGTTTTTAACTCGTTGTTTCCGGTTTCCTTAAGACTGCTTTAATATGCCTTGCCCCAATAAACCATCTTCTTTGCAGGCTTGCCGCAACATACACACGTATCCGACAGCTGCTCCTGCTCAAACGGCATACAGCGGCTGGTGACACTCAATTTCTCCTTGATGATATCCTCGCACTCCTGACAGCCGCACCACATAGCCTTTACAAAGCCCGTCTTCTCCGCAAAGATCGACTTCAGCTCCTCCATGTTCTTTGCCACATAGGTATGGGAATCTCTGTGCGCTCTTGCGCGCTCCAGCATTTCCTTCTGCATGGTATCAAGCACTTCTCCCACCTTCTGATTCAGCTCAGAAAGTGCTACCTCGATCTTTTCGCGAGTATCGCGACGGCAGATAATACACTTGCCAGCTTCGATATCCTTCGGCCCGATCTCCACGCGGATCGGAATACCTCTCATCTCCTGCTCGGAGAACTTCCACCCCGGAGTCTTGTCGGAATCGTCCACCTTCACACTGTAAGAGCCCTTCAAACTGTCTGCCAGCTCATAAGCCTTATCCAGCACGCCCTCTTTCCTCTGCTGGATCGGGATGATCATAACCTGTGTCGGAGCGATCCTGGGAGGCAGAACCAGACCGGAATCATCTCCGTGCACCATGATTACGGCACCGATCAGTCTCGTTGTCATACCCCAAGAGGTCTGATGTACATATTTTAAAGTATTGTCCTTATCCGCATACTGGATGCCGAATGCCTTGGCAAAGCCATCGCCGAAATTGTGACTGGTACCGGACTGCAGTGCCTTGCCGTCATGCATCAACGCCTCGATCGTATAGGTAGCCTCTGCTCCGGCAAATTTCTCCTTGTCTGTTTTCCTTCCCTTGATTACGGGAATTGCCAGGAAATCTTCACAGAATTTTGCATACACGTTCAGCATCTGAATCGTGCGCTCCTCTGCTTCCTCTGCCGTTGCATGAGCGGTGTGTCCTTCCTGCCACAAG
Source organism: Lachnospiraceae bacterium (assembly GCA_022779165.1). Classification (GTDB taxonomy): domain Bacteria; phylum Bacillota; class Clostridia; order Lachnospirales; family Lachnospiraceae; genus VSOB01. The sequence goes on along the minus strand of JALFTO010000214.1, from coordinate 5,929 downwards.
AATTCCCTGGAACGAAGGAACGGTCTCGTCTCTTTCTCCCAACGCACCACGGAACACCACTGATTGTATACCCTGGGAAGATCGCGGTAGGAATGGATATCATTCTTATAAAAATCACAGAACAGCGTCTCCGAGGTAGGTCTCACACAGAGTCTCTCCTGCAGAGGAGCCAGACCGCCGTGCGTCACCCATGCTACCTCCGGCGCAAATCCTTCCACATGATCCTTCTCCTTCTGCAAAAGGCTCTCCGGAATGAACATCGGAAGATATACGTTCTGCACACCGACTTCCTTAAACATCGCATCGAGATTTTTCTGAATATTCTCCCAGATCGCATAGCCTGCCGGCTTGATGACCATACATCCCTTTACGCTGGTGTAATCGATCAGCTCTGCTTTCTTCACCACATCTGTGTACCACTGTGCGAAATCCTCCTCCATGGAGGTAATGGATTCCACTAATTTCTTGTCTGCCATTTTTTTCTCCTTTCAACTGTTCTGCAATGATCGAGTGGGAGACTGTCTTTGCCTCCTACTCGCCACGCGAGGCGCAGGCTGCGTTAGCAGCATTTTCCACTCTGCGCCTCTGCGCACAAAAAAACCGCTGCATTTACAATCCCTGCAGGGACCGTAAAAACGGCGGTACCACCCTTGTTGATGTCAAAAACACCCTCTCATCCTGCCGTTAACGCCGGCGCTACGTTGCATTCTTCATACAAGGCTCCGGGGCGGGTTCAGAATCATCCGCTTAAGAGTCTCACACCATACGACCCTCTCTCTGAAAGCTTCCGGATTCCTACTATTCCTCTTCCATGCCTTTTCCTTATGATGTGCATCGATGTCGTTCGGAAGATTCCCCTTACCGACACTCTTTGCATAAAAACTAACTTGATTTTAGGCTAAGTGTGCAGAAATGTCAACGGCTTTCTGCCGGTTGACTTCATTACGGTTGATCTCCGCAGCAATTTTCACGCCGTCCGACACCCAACCGGTCACATCGCCATATAACACTGCTCACACACTGTGCGGAAATTGTCGACAGGCAGGATACGTCCGCAGTAACGGCAACGCCTGATATAGTGGCGCTTGCTCTTGCCAAGCTCCTCCAGGATCGTCTCCTCTGTGGCGAGACGCGCTTCCCGCAGACGTTCCTCATCCATATGCTTTCCGAACCGCACAGAGAAGTGGTTGTACATATCCAGCATCTTGTAATACGTCTCTGCACGCTCCAATGCCGTATCCCCCTCTACCTCGTCATACTCAGGGAATTTCATGCGCACGTCTGCGTTGTATTCCATGCAGTATTCCTTCCACTGCTTTACGCACTGTTGGTTGCGCAACTCCAGATCACAGGAGATCAGCGCATACAGTTCATGCTTGTCCTCATATTTCTCGATTCTTTCCCGGATAGCGGAGAGCATCCGGTACTTTTCGATCAACTCCTGCACGTCAATCTTACGGTAAACATCAATGGTTGGCTTGATATTATGCCATTCCGTCAGGATCGCATCGATAGGACCCTCCACGTCGAGCAGCATCTGCGGGAATCCGATCCGCGCATAGTTCAGATAATTCTTCATCTTATACTTTGTCTTCAGATGATGCGTCGTCGCCAGACTGGTCGAGGTTACATACCCTACATCATACATACCGCGTCTGCCTGCGCGCCCTGCGATCTGACGCACCTCATACTCATTCAGATAACGCTTTTCCTTGCCGTCGAACTTCATATTTTCCATGAATACGATCCGACGGATCGGTAGATTCACGCCGAGACCGATCGCGTCAGTCGCCACAACCACCTCTGTCTCCCCGGCGAGGAACATCTCAAATTGTTTCTTGCGGATCTGCGGCGGAAGACTGCCATAGATCACACTTGTCCGGATCTTTTTCATCTCAAGTCTCGCCGCGACATCCAGCACTGCCCGTTTCGAAAAAAGGATCAGCGCATCTCCTTTCATGATGTCCGTATCGATATCAAAGGGCTTGTCTTCAAAGATCAGCTCCGTATTTCTCTCGTGGCGCACGATCTCATAGGATGAGTTACACTGCTCCAGAATGCCGATAACGATCCGCTCCGCCTCAGGCGCCATGCAAATGTGGATCTCGTCTGCCCGAATACCCATGATCAGCCTCGACCATACATGCCCGCGAAAGGGATCACTGATCATCTGTGCCTCGTCTATGACAGCAATGTCATATTTTTGATCCATCGAGACCATCTCTGCCGTGCAGGAAACCACGCGGCTGTTCTCCGAATAAAACTGCTCCTCACCCGTGATCATGGAACAGGGGACGCCCGCATCACACAGCTTGTCATAGATCTCCAGCGCCAACAGACGCAACGGTCCCGCATACACACCGCACTCCGCCGTCTTCAGCCGCTCAATGGACTGATACGTCTTCCCACTGTTGGTTCCTCCGATATGCAGGATAAACTTTCTGTCCATGGCAAGCGCTTCCGTATACTCCATCTCCGCGTCCGTCTGCACCAGCTTCAGGATGGACTTCTTCACCTTGCGTCCCTCTGCCGCCACAAACCGCTTATAGATATCGCGGATGCCGTTGTTAGCAAGATTCATCTTTTGATTTTTTAAGATATATTCCACGAACTTCTCGCTCTGCTCGCAGCTTCCGATATATTTTAATTCCCACTCGATGATCTGTCTGGTGTAGCGCCTGGTATCGCCCGCTTTTTTATTCTTGGACTTCGCATAAAATTCCAGAAGCTTGGCGCAGTTTATCTTGTGAACCGGAAGCAGCGGCTCCTCTTTCCACAGATTCGCCTCCACAGCCTTCTTCACACGGCGCAGCTTACTCGCCGCACTCTGATGATTCACGATCGCGTTTCCCTCGACATGATGAAAGTCATTATAATATCTGCTTTCCAGTTGTTTTCTGCTGTGATTCGCAAGACTCATGCGTATTTTCTCCTGTGTTGGCTATGATATACGATTGACAAAAATGAACTGCAAATTTGATTTTATAACAGATCCATGAATAATTTCAACCCCGTCTGTAACTCCTGCGGAGTGATCATCACAAGCCTTGACTTGAGAAATGGATTGAGCGCCTCTCTGGCGCTCTTCCTGTCAGACACTTTATAATTTCCTTCCGTGATCACCAGAATGCACTTGCTTCTGGCATGATACAGCTTCAGATATCCGGTCAGATCTTCCAGACGCGGCTTTGTGCTCTCTTCTACTGTCTGATTTTCCGGACACAGCCTTCTGTTCTTTTCTATCACCTGATTTTCCGGACAAGTCTTCTCACTTCCATCCTCTGTCTTATCTCCCGCCTCCCCACAGACACGTCCAAGCTGCACGTACGACATGGGCAACACCTCTGTCGACAGACCGTCTGCCGCCCAGTACACAGCGTTGCAGCGGACGTTCTGGAAGATCCGGTCATGCTGCTTTAACGCACCCGCCGCCTGCGCGGCGGTCTCCCGCAGATATGACGGGTCGCTTCCCATGTCAAAGACAAACGCCATCTCCAGCTTCCCATCCCTCACCTGATTGGCGGGCGACTGCAGGATCATATCTATCTGCTGATTCAGTTTTAATTTCTGTATCTGTGTCAGTGCCATGATTTTTCATCTCTTTGTATGATATTTCTACAATCCGATTACATTTTAAATATTCAATTTTATAAAATACCCTCTTCAAGCATTTTATTCTACTGCCAGGAATCAAACCTGCTGCCGGTCTGTGTCCCTGAATAGATGCTGCCGGAGGCATTGTACTGATTCGTCAGGCTCTGCATGCTTGTCTTTGCATTGTCGGCGACGCGCCCCGCCACGAATGCCGTCTTCTGGGTAAAGGTGCTCTCGCTTCCGAGGACTTTCTCCAGTGTCTCCAGATCCGCTTCCTTTAATTTCCCTGTATCGAGGCTCAAGGTGCCACTTTTCGTCATGGTGATACCGATCGATGCGAGCGCCTCACTGTTTTCTCTGGCTGCCTGTGTCAGCATTTCCTTATAATAAGCATCCAGTGTGGTTGTGGAGGAGGACAGCGCTTTAATCGTATCATTGAATTTCTCAACCAGATCCTCAACTCCTGCATAAAGTTCCTTATTATCTCCACTCTGTTTTGCCTTCTCAAAGAGAGATTCCGCTCCTGTCACGGTGAAAGCCGATGCTTTCTCAGACAGTTCTTCCGCTGCGGTCTGCATCTTCTCATAGACGCTCTTTGCCGCCTTTTCCTCCGTCTTTTTATTCAAAGCCTCCACAAGGTTCATAGAATTGTCATTGTTGATATAATTCAAAAGAGAATTCTGATTTACGGGGATTCCCGCCCGCTCTGCCGCGTCATTCACCATTCTTGTCGTCACACGCATGCTCATAATTTCTGCCTCCTTACTCCGATTGATCCATATTACTGTCCATATCCTTTATCGGCAGCTTACCCCGTTTTTATGAGTAAGGATCGTCTTCTCACTTCTTTTTCCGAACTTCCCCTCCGACAGGAACAATCCCGCCAGCGTCAGGGCAATTCCCACAGCAGAGATGGCAGTAATCTTCTCATGCAGGATAAAGACAGAGGTGACCACCGTGACCACAGGAACGATGTAGATATAAACGCTTGTCTTGACCGCTCCCAGCACCTTCACCGCCGTATTCCATGTGACAAAGCACAACGCGGATGCTCCCAGCCCCAGATAAAGAATGTTGAGTAGATACGTCGTGTTGGCAAACCGTGACAGTCCCCATCTGAAATCGGTAAAGAACAGTGACGGTATCATAAAGAGAATCCCGTAGAAAAAGGTTCTGCGCGTCGTGAGGATGACTGAATATCCAAAGCTGCTGATCTTTCTCGTCAGGATCGAATAGCACGCCCACACAAGTGCAGCCAGAAACGCAAGGATATCACCTAAAGGATTGAGCTCCATTCTCGCCCCGTTAAAACTGAGCAGCACGATTCCGACCATGGCTACGACAAATCCGACAAAGAACGGAAGCTGCAGCTTTTCGGTTTTCAAAAAGATATGCGCCAGTATCGCGGTAAAAAACGGCGCAACGGAAATGATCACACCGACATTGGATGCCATCGTATAGGTCAGCGCTATATTTTCCAGCAGATAGTACAGGCAGATGCCGCACAGACCCGCCGCCATGAAATACAGCTCCTGCTTCCTCTCTCTTACCTTCAGGAAATGCGGGCATAAAACGATCAAAAACACATATCCCATAATAAAGCGGAAATACAGAATCTCAACCGGTTTAAAATCCGTCAGCAGAATCTTTGTGGAAACATAGGTTGTTCCCCATAAAATGATTGTAAATAGGGCCAGCAAATGCCCTGTTATTTTCTTTTGTTCCATCTCATTCTTCACCTCATGATCTGTTCCAGCATATGTATTCTGTTAAATGGGAACGTAAAATAGTATCCGTCGGCAAAATCGTCCACCATGGCGATGACCTCCTTCGCCAGCGCGACACCGACTGCCTCTCCCTGCTGCCTCGTCCCGTTTTCCGGATATCTGTCGACAATCTCATCCGTGACATTGACCCCGGCGATCTCATTCTTCATAAAGAGTGCGTTCTTGCGGCTCACAAGCGGCATGACTCCGCAGAAAATGTATGCTCCGGTCTCCTTTTTCAAAAGACGCAGGCGATCCGCATCCTCTTTCGTAAATACAGGCTGTGTCATAAAGAACTCCGCTCCTGCTCCCATCTTCCTCTTGACACGCTCCATCTCCACTTCAAAATTCCTGCGTCCTTGATTGATCGCTCCGCCATAACACAACGGCTGATCGGAAAGAATATCTTCATTCATCTCCTTCGCCAGTTTCATCAGGCCCACAGAATCAAACTGGAATACTGCTTTCACGGTCTGTCTCGCCATGGAAGGCAGCGGATCTCCGGTGATCACAAGCATATTGTGGATCTCATTGATCCGCGCTCCCATCAACAAGGAACGGATCGCAAG
>JALFTO010000147.1 GCA_022779165.1 Lachnospiraceae bacterium | reverse complement strand
GTGAAAAGGGTCCTGAGGTACTGAAGGATGCCAAGGTGAGAAAGGCTCTGTCCCTTGCAATTGACAGGAACAGGCTGGTTTCCATCAGAAATCTCGGAGATGAGCTTGCGACAACGTATGCGCCTTCAGGTCTTACCGATGCATCCGGCAAGGAATTCAATTCAACTGTGACACCGTGGTTCTCGGTAGACGAGGCTGATTATACATCAAACTGCGAAGAGGCGAAGAAGCTACTGGCGGATGCCGGTTATGCGGACGGTGCAGGCTTCCCGGCACTTACTTATATTGTAAATAATGACGGCAGGAAAGAGATTGCAGAAGCAATCGTCAGTGACTGGAAAGAGGTTCTGGGCATTGACTCAGTCACCGTTGAGATTGTTGATTCCTTCTTTGCACAGAGACAGGATCAGGATTATGACATCGCTTATTTCGGATGGTTCATGGATTATCCGGATATCTCCAACATGATGTATACATGCGTGAGCGGAGCATCTGATTCCGGCTTTGCAAATTCAGAGTATGATGCGGCTTATGACGCAGCAATCAGTAACACTGACGTGAAGGCACAGTGGGAGAGTTACGCGAAATGTGAGGATATCCTTGCGGAGGAGGTTCCGCTGGTACCGCTGTTCCATCAGCAGAATTCCTATCTGTTTGATGCGGATGGATATGACGGACTCGTTTACTACTGCGGTAACTTCTACTTCGGTTATATTACACAGAAATAAAGCAGAACAGTTTGTATCTGTAATTTGAGGTGGGTCGTACATTTGCATGGCAGATGTACGGCCGCTTTGATATGGTGTGCAAGGAAGCTGGTGGCTTCCGGGTGTACACTGCGGATGATGAGGCAGGATTGAATATGAAAGAGTTAAAAGAATATCTGGATTGCCAGGCGGATGCGTTTCCGGGGAAGGTGGCGTATCTGTATGCGGATATCGAGAAATGCGCCGGATCGGCAGGTACAGACAATGCAGAACCACCGGCGGAAAAACTGACGGAGAAAATGCTGCAGGACAGCATTCTGTTAGAGCGGGGGTGTCGTGACAGGGTCGTATCTGCAAGCACGGTGAAGGTGCCGGTGATGATGGCGCTGATGCAGAAACTGCGTGAGGAGAAACGCTCTATTACGGACCGCCTTTTGGTGCGGCGAGAGCAGATCCTGAACGATTCCAAAGTGTTTGAATACGGAGAGCGGGAAGCTTCTTTTGAGGAACTGATCACATGGATGATCGTGAACAGTGATAATACCTCCACCAATGTGCTGCTTGACTATCTGGGGTTTGATGAGTATAATCAGCGCTTTGCGGACAAAGGACTGACAGAGACGATCGTTCAGCGCAGGATGCTGGATTTTGAGGCAGTGGCAAAAGGGCTGAACAATTACATTTCCCCGTATGATTTCTATCACTGCATGGCAATGCTCTATGCCGAGAAAGAATCTGACCGGGATGCGAGTCTGGCTTACGATATCCTGAAGGGAAACAGAGATTATGACAGTCTGTGCAGATATCTGTATGAGAGGATTTCTGTGGCGCACAAGACGGGCGGGCTCGATGATATTATCCATGATGCCGGTGTGTTCGAGACAGGAAACGGAGATTATTTCTTCGGGGTATTCGTGTCAGAGTTTGAGCCGAAGCCGGAGATGGAGAAAGAGGCGGAGAAGTTGATCGGACGGATGTCCAGAGCAGTATTTGATATGCACCGGTATGCATGATGGATACTGGGTACGTATTTTGTATGGGAGGTTGGAAGAAGACATGAGGACGGGAGTGGTGATAAAACCGCGCACTTATTTATATGAAAATTGTCCGGAGCAGCACGGCAGCAAGCCTTTGGGCTGTGACATCGGACGAAAAATTTCTGAGGAGGAAAAGACACAGATCTCGGACGAGGTCTTCATGGGCTGGACGGTTGGCATTTTGGAAGAGATCGGAGACTATATCCGCGTGGTGACTCATTACGGATACGAGGGATGGATTGCGGCCGATGATGTGTCGGAAACCGTGATATCGAGGAATAGCGGCACAGCAGAGACGGAATCCGGGATAGTGCGGAATGGGAGCAAAACAGATGGAGTGTTTCGGGAAAACGGCTGGGTCGTGA
>JALFTO010000128.1 GCA_022779165.1 Lachnospiraceae bacterium | reverse complement strand
CGGATGAGTATGCGGATTTCTATATTGCGGATCCGAATGTGAGTCTGGATGAGCTGTATGCTGCCAATGATCTGCGTGAACTTGCGAAGAATCATGAGAGCCTGTCTTACACGTTGGAAAGTTATGACGCGCAGGATCATTTGGAATCAACGGTCAAGGGGCAGTTTACATTCCGGGACGGCAGGATCCTGTTTGACAGTGAGATGGCGAGTCTGGAAGAGAGCATTTCCTATATCACCTGTGATGAGCTCGATGGAGTGACGGGAGCGGAGTACAGCTATTATCCCCCTGACAGTGACAGTTCCTGTTATCTGACGATCTATCCCGCAGATGAATATGCGGATATCATGGCAGGAAGATGGATGTCAAATGAGAAAGGTCTGGAGAGGAAAGAGGAGTTGTTCGACACCTCGACGCAGGACGGGGCGATTCTGTTGCAGTCGCGCACGACCTTTACCGACATCGCGGAATACTATGAGACGCTCTATTATGTGCAGCCGGAGACAAACCTGCTTCTTTATAAGGAGGATGTGTGGTATACTTCGGAAGGAGAGAAGCTGTCGGTGGATCGTTACAGCCCCGTGTATGATGAGCCGTATGAAGATGAGAATACGGCGATGAAGATGGTGACGGAGGGAGATGACCTGTGCCATCTGACCGTTGTCCTGGAGGCAGGGGAGCAGGAGGAAAAGGTCAGCGAGTATGATGTGCGCAAGGGAACGATGATCTTCTTTGAGAGTCGGAAGCCGTATACGGTATCCAGTTCCGGGGATATGATCGTTGAGATCTCGGAGATCAGCACCAACGAGGATGAAGTTACGATCCGGGCAACGCTTGAGGACGAAGCGCCTGATGAGGAATGATCAGGTGAACATAACACATACATATGGGAGATCGAAATGCGAAGGTATGATGAGGATTACCGGTACTTTGTATCAAGGCTGAACAGTGCATACGACAAGAGAGAGAGCAGGAAAGCGTCCGGCCCGGCGCTTTCTGACAGGATCAGCAGAAGTACGCACAAGTTTATCGAGGATATGTCGGGCAGCGACATGCAGAAGGTGGGTGCCAAGGTTCGTTCGCGTGTGGCGGATATCTCTTTCCTGACCAAGGAAGAGAAGGAACTGCTTGGCGAGATACGCAAAGGAAAGCAATTGAATTACCGGCAGGCGATATGCCGTATGACCGGCGAGATCCGGACGGATAAGATTATGCGCGCATATAATCAGCTCTGGAACAGCGAATCGGTATTCCGCACAGTCTATCTCTACAAAGGGATGGAAACACCGGTCAGAGTGGTCAGCGAAGCGGAGGAAGTGGTCTTTCCGATCCATGACCTGCGGAATCAAGGTCGCGATATGCAGAATCTGGCGATCAAGAATGCACTTGCTGCGGAAGCACGCCGTCAGTTCAATATCGAGACGGATCCGGTTCTGCGGATACAGGGGTATCTGACAGGGCAGAAGGAACTGATCGCGATTCTTTCCTATTATCCTCACATATCGTTCCCGATAGGCTTAAAGGGGATTCTTTATAAAATATTTGAGGATCTGAAGCAGGAAAGCGGGAATGTTTCCAAATTTGATGAAGAGACCATTCAGCAGATGAATGAGGAACTGCGCACAAAGAGTATCGCTTACTGGAAAAAGATCCTGCTGCCGTTTGGCAAGCGTATGCTGACGCCGGGCGAACAGCGCTTGATACAGAATGAGGGCAGACCTGAAGAGAAAACTTTCCTACATAAAGAACTTCCGGAGAAACTGGTGGAAAGTCTGAACGGATATTGTGAGCAGAATCAGGTTTCTCCCAAGTCATTGTTCCTGCTGGCATGGGGCAAGCTGTTCGGAAAATACAATGATGAGAAAGACCCACTCCTGCTCGTGGCAAAGAGCGGCGGTCAGATGAATCTGTTTCCTGTCAGGGTGACCGGGAAATATGCGGATGCCGCCAATCTGAGTGATGTGGAACGCCAGCTTGCGGAGGCTGTCAATTACAACGGCTGCACGAATGAAGAGTTGGAGGAAGCAACCGGAATTTCTTTTGAGGAATATTTCGGAATGGCACATCATTTTATGGAATTCCGGGAACTGGACGACATGGTGGAAGGCAAGGAAAGCATCCGCCCGATTGACAGCATTGATGCCGATGAGATCCGGATCAATCTGCTGAGCAGTTATCACTTGTTTGAGAAAAATATCAGCATCAATTATTTTGCCAGGAACGGTATGATGGAGATGTTTCTGGAGAATCTCCACACACTTTTTGTGAATGAACTTTCGGTTATCGTTTCGTTTGAGAAGAAGGGCTTTGATAAGAGTACCTTTATCAAGGTGAGCGATTCGGACGCAGAGAAGCTGCATAAGATCAGGATTGCGCAGATTGCGTTGTATCTGAAGGAATCCGGCCTGTTTGATGCACTGGAAGTGGAAGAGATCATGAAGCTTGCAGAATATTGTAAGCTGAGCTCTTATCTGTCCAATGATGAGGTGGTATCGGAGAAGGATCAGATAGCAAAGCTCTATATTGTGGGTGACGGAAAGCTGGAGGAGAGCAGGACAGCGCCGGACGGTATGGTCAAGAGCCTGCGCATCGTCAAGAAGGGCAGTGTGTTTGGGATAGAGAGCCTGTATCCGGAGGGAAAAGCTTCGACAACCTATACGGTAGTTACCTCACAGGCCAAGATTGTGGAAATCAGTGCTTCTGTGCTGAAGGAAGTGTTTCGCGGGAAGCCGGACGGGTGGATCGCACTGCTTCAGAAGGAAACGGATCAGAAACTGAGATTGCAGCGTCTGTGGATGATGGAATAGAGATTGTGTTATTAAGCAGGAGAGAGTATGAATTACATTGTTTTGCCGGCTCAGGGAACAGCTTATAAGAATATCCTGCCCGGTTCACTCGCGGAGATGGCAGGGAAAGGCGGTCTGTTGGTGATCGGGGGCTGCTCTTCGGCAGGGAAATTGGAATGCGTGGCGGCCTTTGCCCTGGTTCCTTTTCACAGGGATGAGGCAATGCTCAAATATATTTTTGTGCCGGAGAAGGACAGGAGAAGAGGATACGGCCACGGCTTACTGGAATATGCGAGGATCAGATTAAAAAACACCGGTGTCCGGGCGATCACGGTCAGACTGTGCAGCGCGGAGGAAGGACTCACGAAATTTTTGCAGCATGAGAAGTTTATTCCGTTGTCATTCCAGGGGAAAATGTACGAATATTCCCTCGCGGCATTTGCGGGGAATGCCATGTTGCAAAAAATGCCGGCGGAGAATATGAAGAAAGCGGTTACGATTACAGACCCTGACGATATCCGCCTGAAACGGTTCAGAGAGCGGGCAAAGGGCGATAGGTTCTATATGGGGACGGATGATCATGATCTGCGATTCAGCCGTTTCTATCAGGAGGACAGGGAGTTGACATCATGTCTGCTCGCGGAACGTTGCGGAGGAAATGTATTGTTTATCGCGCGCAGCCATAAACTCAGTATCTGTACGGAGCCTGCGGCATGGGCGTTTCTGTTTGCCTCCTGTATCAAAACGGCACAGGAACTTATGCCGGCAGACGCGATCGTTCAGATCCAGAGTTTTGAGAAGGCGGAGTATACGTTTTTACAGCGATTGACGGGAAGCGTGGCAAAGGAATACAGGGTACAGGAACTGGCACGGCGCTTGTAACGGATGTGAGAGATGGAGGGTGAGCAATGGATAGTAAGAAGATGATGAAAGAGAAAACGGCAGATGTGCTTCAAGGAACGAAGAAAGAGATTTCAACCGTTGAGGTGAAGCATGATGTTGTGGAGCAGGGGACAGATCAACAGGAGGAAAAGAAAAGTTTTGTTGATCAAATTCATGATCTTGTGCATTCTGTCCCAGGGACGGAGAGTGCGCCGGAGGAGCTGATCGACACATCCGATGTGGAGGTTGAGATATCGGAGAAGGACATCATCAATGTTGTGCAGGACAGCGCTGCTTTCCGGAATATGAGTACAGAGGCTGAGCAGAGGAAGGAATATTTCAAAGACGGTCAGCAGATGCCGGAGAATATGCAGCAGGAGTACAAGGAAGAGTTCCGACAGGCGAAGAAGGAAGAAAACAGCCACGAGGCGCCGGAGGGGAACCGGTCAGAGGAGGAAGAGAGGGAACGAAAGAATCAGGAGAGACTGCAAAGGGCAAGGGAGACAATGCAGAGGACGAAGCAGGGGATCATGGATGCGTGGCGTTCCCTGCAATCGTCTGCAGAGTTGGAGGCGGTTTCCCGGGGAATCATGGGAGACCGCGACAGTGCTTCGGAGAGCTTCGAGAGAATGCGCGGGGCGTTGGAGAACTTTATATTTATGACAGATGATGAGAATCGTGAACCGGATGCATATATCGACGCAATTGCAGAACTGCGGGAAGCATCACAGGCATATTATGATTCGCATTCTACCAGAAGACGTTTTACCGGGAAAGGTAAGCGCAGAAAAGGCTATTCGGAGACGCTGATCCGGATCCTGAGCGGTGTAGAGCGGGAAATGGCCCGGAATTATATGAATTATAAGAAGAGCCGCATGGAAGCAACCGGAATGGATGATGCGGTGTATCAGGAGCAGGTGGCGGTGACAAAGGCGCGAGTTTTTGGTGATCAGGATGAAACGCAGATGCGTCCGGCCGATTCGCCAAAAGAGGTTGAGGAACTGGCGAAATACGGATCGACGGAGAAACGGCTGGAGTGTCTTTTGCGCTTGGGATACTACAAAATGGTGTCCAGTAAATTTGGACAGGAACTGGAAAAGTATGGATATGAGTTCGATATGGACAGGTATTCCGATTCGGTGGCAATGCTGGGAGATTCCTTCAGAGATCGGCAGTCTTCCAGGATCGTAAAGGTCAGGATGGCCGCCATGGTCGATCGGCTCAAAACAGCAGGCACGCAGGCTCTGTTTGATACCTATAACAGGTATCTTGCGGAGGATACGATACCGCAGGGGATGAGCAAGGATACCTACGCGAAACTGAAACTCCAGAATTCCATAGTTGCGTACAGACAGATGGCTCTGCCGGTCGCAGTACAGGATTCCATGTTTGCAGATGATGATATTGCAGAACTTATGCAGAAAACGCAGTTGAAGATGCCGGGGGATATGGCAAGGGATCTGGCCGAACTGAATGAATACGGAACGGAAGTGAGTTATAAGTATAAGCGGGTAGTGGAACAGGCGCGAGAGCAATATCTCGATGTGACACAGGAAATGCAGATGGTGTTGTTTTGGCAGCTGCTTGGGAGCGGCATGTTGATCAGAACGAGTGATAAGAAGCCGTGCGGCAAGAGGGATATCAGTAAGTTGGAGCGCCTGGCGCCGCAGATCATTTCAGGCGTATTTAACGAAGTGTTGCAGTGAGTACGGAGGGAGAACAATGGATAATCAGAAGATCATGCAGAATAAACAGCCGGTTGTGATCCAGAGAACATCGGAGGAGACAGATACTGTTCAAAAGGCAGGAGCGCAGTTTAAGACAGATCAGCAGAAGGCAGCGGAGCAGCAGAATAATCAGAAGAAACAGAAGAATTTCATACAGGAGTTCAGCGACTATGAGGAGTTTATCCTGGGCGCAGAGAATCTGATCGACACGGACAGCGTGGAGATCAGGGAGGAGAAGAAGGAGAGTATCCAGGCCGCGCAGGACAGCGCTTCTTTCAGGAATATGAGCGCAGAGGCTGAGCAGAGGAAGGAATATCTTAAGAACGGACAGCAGATGCCGGAGGATATGCAGAAGAAATATAAGGAAGAGTTTCATCAGGCAAAGAAGGAAGAGGCAGAACAGGAAGAACATCAGGAAGAAGAGATGTCCCAAACGCAGCTTTCTGCGGAGAATGTTGAGGCTGAGATCAGCAGACTGATTTCCCTCCTTAAGGATGTCAGGGATGGGATGAATGCGGATACGGGCAGCGCGTCCGAGAGCTTCCGGGCGATGCGTGATGCAATGAATCAGTTTTCCGAAGTGCTTAACAGCGGCAAAGATACGGATGCGATCATGGAGAGCCACATCGCACTGCGCCATGCCGCGCAGGTTTATCTGAATACCCACAGCGGCAGGAGACGCTTTACGTCCAGAGGAAGCAGGAGAAAGGGCTATGCGGAGACCATATTGGAAGAACTGAACGACACGGATGAGACGCTGGCAAGAGAGTACAATTCCTATAAGATGGCGCAGCTGGAAGAACGGAAGATAACGGAGGCTGATACGCACAGAGCGGAGAATATGCATCAACAGATCTTCGGAGAAGAAGAGTACACGCCGTACAGCGAAGAGGAAGCAAGTGAGATCAATAAGAACGGGACGCTGGAGGAACGCCTGAAGGTACATTTCAGCATCTGGTTTTCCCAGCATATGGGGCATAAGTTTGCACAATCCCTGGCAAAATACGGGTATGGATTTAATACGGATGTACACAGGAGAATGATCAATGAATCAACGAATGCACTTTTGGGCAATCAGACTGAGAAGGCAAAGGTAGTCACGATGCTCATGGAGCTGCTACAGCTCGGTGATCGGCAGCTCACGGAGGCGTATGATGGATTCGCCGCAGAACAGGCTCCGGAGGGAATGGATCAGGAGAATTACGCTTACACGAAATTGATGAACTGCCCGTCTGCGATCCGGCATATGCGTGTCACGAATGTGATTGGCCGCACGGGAGGTATTGACGAAATGTTTATGTATCGTGGAATGAATCTGCGGCAGCATTTCTATACGGAGGAATACAATCGTAAGCTGGATGCGCTGCAGACGAACGGACAGGATGGATTTGACTACCAGGAACGTTATGATCAGATCAAGAAGGCGGGACTGCATTACGTTGAACTGAATAAGGATGCACTGATGGATCAGTTCAGGCAGCTTCTCAGGAGCGGCATGCTGGTAAAGAGCGAGACCGGGGAGCCGTGTACGCAGGATGATCTGAATATGCTGGATGCATTGGCGGAGGAGATCGTCGCGGATAAGATGAACGCCGAACTTCGTGAGGCAAATAAATAACGGAAAGGTGAAAGAAGCATGAAATCAAATGAATGTATCCTGAGAGGCAGGGATGAGGACATCGCACGCGCACTGAAGGAAGTGGAGAAGACCGCGGTCTACAATAAGCTGGGGCGGAAAGAGGCGATCCAGCTACGGCTGCTCGCGGAGGAACTGATGGGGATGCAGAAGGGGATCTTAGGATTTACCAAAGGTGTCTTCTATGTTGAGAATCATAAGAAACTCTACAATCTGTATCTGCATTCCGAGATCCGTGTGGATATGCAGACGCAGGAGCGGTTTGTGGAGATGTCCACGAAAGGGAAGAATACCGCCTATGACGGATTCAAGGGGAAGCTTCGGATGATCGCGGACAAGATGCTCAACGATCCGGCAGCCGGCTGTTATATCACCGATACATATGTCAACGGAACGATGATCTTCAGCGATCCGGCATCACAGTATGAGCAGATCTGGGCGCTCAGCCAGTACCGGAAAGAGGCGGAGCAGAATGCGGCAGAGTGGGATGAACTGGAGAGATCCATTGTGGCAAGCATTGCGGACGAAGTGATCGTCGGCGCGAGAACCGATTATGTGGATCTGATCGCCGTCAAGAAATTTTAAAGGAGAAAGAGACCGATGAATATTGTAAAAGAGCTGGAAGGAACGACATTGACTGTGAAGCTGGAAGGCAGGCTGGATACTTTGACAGCTCCCGAGTTGGAAGAGGACATGCAGGAATCCCTTGAAGGGGTAACCGATCTGGTTGTTGATCTTGAAGCGCTGGAATATGTATCTTCTGCAGGGCTGCGTGTACTGCTTCGCCTGATGAAGCAGATGAAGCAGCAGATGGTCATCCGCAACGTGAGCGAGCTTGTGAACGAAGTGTTTGAGGTGACCGGGTTCTCCGATATCTTTACGATCGAGTGACGGAGATGTTTTCCGAAGGAGGAAACCATATGCGGTTATTGTTAAAGGGTGGTACGGTCATCAATGTTTTTACCGGCGAGATGTCTGTGGAGGATGTGCTGGTTGAGGACAGCCGGATCATCGGCGTCGGGAAGTATGATGCGCAGGACGGAGATACTGTCAGGGATGTGACCGGGAAATATATCTGTCCGGGATTTATCGACGGGCATATCCATATCGAGAGTACGATGCTCACACCGATGGAATTTGCGCGGGTGAGTGTTCCTCACGGGACGACTGCCGTCGTGGCGGATCCCCATGAGATTGCCAATGTGTGCGGCAATACCGGGATCGGCTATATGCTGGAGGCGAGTCGGGATATACCGCTCACAGTTTATTTGATGCTGCCGTCCTGTGTTCCGGCAACGCAGTTTGATGAGTCCGGAGCGAGGCTGACGGCAAAGGATCTGGAACCTTTTTATTCCGATCCGCGCGTGCTGGGCCTGGGGGAAATGATGAATTATCCGGGAGTACTCGCCGGAGACCCGGAAGTAAGGAAAAAGATAGAGTCGGCTGTTGCTCACGGGAAGATCGTGAACGGACATGCGCCGTTATTATCGGGCAATGCGCTGGATGCCTATGTTGCGGCGGGAATCCGTGATGACCATGAGTGTTCTTCGGCTAAGGAGGCAAAGGAGCGCATCCGCAAAGGGCAGCGCGTCATGATCCGCCAGGGTACAGCAGCGAGGAATCTGGAGGCGTTGCTCCCGCTCTTTGAAGAGCCGTGGGCACACCGGTGTCTGCTCGTGACGGACGATAAGCATCCTGCGGATCTGTTGCAGAGAGGGCATATTGATGATATTATCCGCCAGGCAGCGCGGGCAGGAAAGGATCCGGTCATCGGGATCCGCATGGCGACGTTCTGGGCGGCAGAGTGCTTCGGACTCAAAGATCTGGGTGCGGTGGCACCGGGGTATCAGGCAGATCTCCTTGTTCTGGATGATCTGGAGTCGGTTTCCGTGTGTGATGTATACCGAAGAGGGATTCGGGTTGTGGAGAACGGACAGATGCTTCCGTGCAAAGCGCCTGTGATACGGCGGGATTTCAAGAAAGCGATCCGCAACTCTTTCTATATGGAGAAACTGTCGCCAAAGGATTTCCTGATCGGTGCACAGGGAGTGAAGAAGAGCCGTGTGATCCGGCTGGTGCCGCATGAACTGCTGACAGATGAGTGGATTACAGAAATTGACTATAACAGTCAAAACGGGGTTGATACCGGGCGCGATATTTTGAAGATCGCTGTGGTGGAGAGGCATCTGAACACCGGGCACAAAGGGATCGGTTTGATCTCGGGAACCGGGTTGAAGAGCGGTGCGATCGCATCCTCTGTCTCCCATGATTCCCACAATCTGATCATCATCGGGACGAATGAGGAGGATATGGCATTCGCGGGGAACTGCATCCGGGATCTGGGTGGCGGAAGTATCGTCGTGCAGGACGGTAAGGTGATCGAGCAGATGCCGCTGCCGTTAGCGGGTTTGATGACGGATGTTCCGGCGGCCGAGATTGCCGCACAGAATGAACGAGTGCGGGAGAGCGTACATACCTTGGGGGTTCCGGAGGAACTGGAGCCGTTTATGACGATGGCATTCGTGAGTCTGCCGGTCATCCCGCATATTAAAATAACGACAAAGGGACTTGTGGATGTGGATCATCAGAAGCTTGTTCCCTTGTTGATAGAAGAGTAACAGGAAAAAACAAAAGAACAAAAAGCCCGGGAGGGCGAGGAGGAACAAGCATGAAGAAAAAATTAGCAGCAATCGTTATGGCAGGTGTATTATCCGCATCCATGTTGTGCGCATGCGGCAGCGAGGCACAGCCGGAAAAGGCAGCAGAGACTGTGGAAACTGTGGCAGAGACAACAGAGGAGGCAGCGGCAGAGACGGAAGAGACGGGGACAAAAGTTGAATTTGAGGAATTGGAAAAGGAAACTCCGGAAGCAGCGGATGGTGAGGAAGTCGATAAGGCCATGATGGTGGACGATGAGACTTTCGCGGATCTGCAGGAGTCTTATGAGATCGTTTTGGACATGTATAATGAAGTTGTCGATCTGTATAATAAGGATGAGGTGGCAGCCGATCCTTATGTGGAGAAATCTCTTACAAATATTAAAAAGACACTTACGACAATCGGTGATAAGAGTCAGGGTTCCATGTCCATGCAGGATGCATTAAAACTTATGGAGACGCTTGATAAGAATATGGGTGAACTTGACAAACTCGTAGACAGGATGAAATTGGCTGAGTAACAAGAACTGTAAAGTGAATGATGTTTTTGGCTGTCTGTAACAGAAATGACAGGAGGAGATACCAGATATCTCCTCCTGCTTTTTTTGAATATCTCAGGCTTCAGACAGATGATGGGCAAGAACTGCTGCCGGAGACAGGCATTTTGTATCCGGGAAACGTCATGTTACGACCATGAAATGTTGCAATGCGACCTTCCTGCGAATGGAATGCAATCTGTTTGGAGATGCTCTGCATTGATATCATTACTTGTAAAGTGAGGTGCAGAGCATGAGGGCAGAGAAAAAGAACATCAATGTTGAGATCGGAAAGCGACTGCAGCAGGCCAGAAAGAATAACGGATACACGCAGGAGCAGTTTGCTGAGGCACTGGATGTCGGAGTGGAGCATTACCGCAAGCTGGAGGGCGGGATGTACGGACTGCAGCCGGAGAAAATGTTTACGCTATATGAGACGTACCGGATTGACCCGACGTATCTGATCTCAGGAGAAAAGAGACAATCATTTGATTTTGATTCGTATATTATGAATTGCGAGAAAAAGGAAAAAGATATCCTGATAGACAGAATGCTTGCATATATCAGGCGAATATTGTTGGATAACGGCGAAAAGACTGGAAAAATGCAATAAATTATGCAATTTGGTTGCTTGGCGTCGAATAATGGACGCTCAGCAACCTGTTTGCCGTTTCACTCCCTTGCTATGATTGGTATATAGTGAGGTGTAACGTATGAAGACGGCGAGAAAAGACCTTAATCTTCAGATTGGGAAGAGACTGCAGGATGCCAGGAGGAACGGCGGATATACGCAGGAGGAATTTGCCGAATCACTGGATATCGGTGTGGATCATTACCGCAAACTGGAGAGTGGAAAGTACGGGCTACGGGCGGACAAAATACTTACCCTTTACCAAAAGTACCAAATCAATCCTACCTATCTGATCACGGGGGAAAACGATCAAGTGCTTGATCTGGATTCCTATCTGATGAATTGCAGCAAAGCCGATAGAGAACTCACTATCGACAGAATGGCATCTTATATGAAAAAATTCCTGATATAAACAATGAGAAAAAATGTGTCAGTAAGTCGATCTGAAGGAGAAAATCCGGACAAGTTCTTTGTCATATCTGGCGTTCTGCCGGGGAGGCGGACAGATGTGTCCAGCCAAGCCATCTATCTTTCTTTTCCAGACCGATTGTATATTATATTTTTTACAAGAAGTGTGCCTTCGGTCCCTGTGTCTGAAGGCACTATTCTTTTTTCATCGTGTAGATCCATTTGGCAACGGCAGTGGCAATAATGATCAGATATCCCAGATAACTTAAGCCGTCGGCAAGCTGACCGAGGAATAGGTAGCCGAGCAAGGCAGCAAAAACAACCTGGGAGTAGTCGAACACGGAGATTTCCTTTGCCGGGGCAAAGGTGTAAGCTGCAGTGATGGAGAATTGCCCGCCTGTTGCGCATAAGCCTGCGAGAAGCAGACACAGAAGCTGGGTTGCTGTCATGGGGCGGTAATTCAGAAGGACGAATGGCAGCGTGACCAGACAGGAAAAGAGAGAGAAGCACATGACGATCACGGGACCGCGTTCCCCTCTCATTCCGAGCCGCCGCACGTAAGTGTAAGCAATCCCGGCGCCGAGTCCTCCGAGCATTCCGATCATGGCATACACAAACTGGACGGAGAAAGAGGGTTTGATGACGAGCAGGGAGCCGATAAAGGCTGTGATCACAAATCCCCACTCTGCTTTACTCGCCCGTTCTTTTAACAAAAAGGTTGACATAATGATAGCAAAAAAGGGGGACAGTTTATTTAACATGTTCGCGTCCGAGATGGGCAGCTTATCGATGGCGTAGAAGTTGCAGATCAGTCCCAGAGTGCCGCAGAGGCTTCGCATGAAGAGATCCCGGCCGCACCCCTCATGAATATGAAATTTCTCCTCCGTGCGCAGGAGCATGATGATGGCAAAAAGCGCGGCCACCGCATTCCGGAAGAACGCTTTCTGCATCGTCGGCAGGTCTCCCGAAAGTCTTACGAAGAAGGTCATGCCGGCAAAGAAAAATCCCGCCAGCAGGATCATGGCAATTCCTTTACATTTCTGTTTTTTCTGAGACATATGGACACATTATCTTTCCGCATCCTCAGACGGATGCTGCTTTATCAAAATCAATGGAAATAATCCTAGCACAGGTGCGCCCAAAATGCAAATTCCTTGACTGGCGGAATAAAGTGCTCTATAATAAAATGCAGTATGCGGAGGTAGCAAAATGATAAAGAGCATGACCGGTTTCGGGAGATGTGAGATCACCGAAGCTGACCGTAAATTTACGGTGGAGATGAAGGCAGTAAACCACAGATATCTGGATGTCAATCTGAAGATGCCCAAGAAACTCAACTTTTTTGAGTCTTCGATCAGAAATAAATTAAAGCAGTATATCCAGCGTGGCAAGGTAGACATTTTTATTACGTATGAGGATTATACGGAGAGCAATGTCTGCATCAAATACAATAAAGATATCGCGGCAGAGTACATGAAGTATCTGCGTCAGATGGCAGAGGAGTTCTCATTGGACAATGATGTGCGGGTGTCCACACTGTCCAGATACCCGGAAGTGTTCTCGATGGAAGAGCAGAGCATGGATGAGGAGGAACTCTGGAAGGGACTGGAGAAAGCCATCTCCGGTGCGGCAGAGGGACTTGTGCAGACAAGGATTCTGGAAGGGGAAAACCTGAAGAATGATCTGCTTGAGAAACTGGATGGCATGCTCGCCCATGTTGATTTTATCACGGAGCGCTCACCGCAGATCATTGCGGAATATAAGGAAAAACTTCATGCCAGAGTGCAGGAACTCTTGGAGGACACAAAGATTGATGAGAACAGGCTGCTCACGGAAGTGACGCTGTTTGCGGACAGAGTCTGTGTGGATGAGGAACTCGTGAGACTGCGCAGCCATATTCAGCAGACAAAGGATGCGTTGACGGCGGGCGGCAGTATCGGGCGCAAGCTTGACTTCATCGCGCAGGAGATGAACCGCGAGGCGAATACGATCCTTTCCAAGACAACAGATCTGGAGATTTCCAACAGAGCCATTGAGCTAAAGACGGAGATCGAGAAAGTCAGGGAACAGATCCAGAATATTGAATAGGCATGGTGAGAGACGTTGAATCATCTGATTCATATCGGTTTTGGCAATATTGTAAATACAGATAAGATCATTGCGATCGTAAGCCCCGATTCCGCACCGGTCAAGCGCATG
>JALFTO010000212.1 GCA_022779165.1 Lachnospiraceae bacterium | reverse complement strand
AAGATAATGTGGACAGGGTGTTCTTCCTCTGTAACGGTCAGAGAGAGTTGATGTTCAAGGAGTCATCGGATGAGAACTTTGATTATTATGTCACGGAAATCCAGATGGAGAATGTGGCGCTCTCCTATTATTTTGAGGTTCAGACAGGGAATATCGTCTGCTTCTATGATCTGAGAGGTGTAGCCAAAGAAAGAGATGAGCATTACAATTTCCATATCTTTCCGGGGTTTAAGACGCCCGATTGGGCGAAGGGCGCCGTTATGTACCAGATCTTTGTGGACCGGTTCTGCAACGGAGATCCGGACAATGATGTACAGAGTGGCGAATACTGCTATATCAATGAGCCTGTGGTGCAGGTGAAGGATTGGAATACCTATCCGGACAGCATGGACGTACGCAAATTTTACGGCGGCGACTTGCAGGGCGTGATGGACAAACTGGATTATCTGAAGGAACTCGGCGTGGAGGTCATCTATCTGAATCCGATCTTTGTCTCGCCATCTAATCACAAATACGATATTCAGGATTATGACTATGTGGATCCGCACTACGGGAAGATCGTATATGATGAGGGAGAACTCCTCCCGGAAGGAACGAAGGAAAACCGGCTGGCGACCCGCTATATCAACCGCGTGACGGACAAACGGAACTTAGAGGCCGGCAACGAGCTTTTTATCAAACTGGTGAAGGAGATCCATCGCCGGGGGATGAAGGTGATCCTGGACGGAGTGTTCAATCACTGCGGCTCTTTCCACAAATGGCTGGATCGCGAGCGCATTTATGAGAATGCGCCCGGTTATGCAAAAGGGGCGTATGTCGATCAGGACAGTCCTTATCATGACTATTTTCATTTTTATGAGCAGGATAAGTGGCCGTATAATCCCACATATGACGGTTGGTGGGGACATGATACGCTTCCCAAGCTGAACTATGAGAATTCGAGAGCGCTCTATGAATATGTGCTGCAGATCGGCAGGAAATGGGTGTCTGAGCCGTACTGTGCGGACGGATGGCGCCTGGACGTGGCGGCTGATCTGGGACACAGTCCGGAGTTTAACCATCAGTTCTGGAAGGATTTCCGTAAGGCGGTCAAGCAGGCAAATCCCAATGCGATCATTTTGGCGGAGCATTACGGCAATCCGGAGAGCTGGCTGAGAGGCAATGAATGGGATTCTGTCATGAATTATGACGCTTTCCTGGAGCCCGTGTCCTGGTTCTTAACAGGAATGGAGAAGCACAGCGATGACTACAGGCAGGATCTGTACGGCAATGCGGACAGCTTCTGGGGCGCCATGAAATATCACACGGCGAATTTCACAATGACGTCTCTTCAGGTAGCCATGAATGAACTATCAAATCATGATCATTCGCGTTTTCTGACAAGGACGAACAGGAGAGTGGGGCGGACCAATAATCTGGGACCGAAGGCGGCGGAAGAAGGGATCAATAAGGCGGTATTCCGCGAGGCCGTTGCGATCCAGATGACCTGGCCGGGGGCGCCTACGGTCTATTACGGGGATGAAGCCGGGGTCTGCGGATTTACGGATCCCGACAACAGACGTACCTACCCGTGGGGGAATGAAGATCAGGAGCTCATCGCTTTTCACAAAGAAATGATCCGGATCCATAAGGCGAATCCGGAACTGAAGACCGGTTCCTTAAAGGAGCTCGACAGTGACTATAACGTGATCTCCTACGGGCGTTTCCTCGAAGACGAGCAGACGCTGATATTTATCAATAACAACCCGAATGAGATCACAAAGGAATTCAGTGCCTGGGAGGCAGGCGTTCCGAAGGAAGCGATCCTCGAGCAGATCATGCTCACATCCGATGCGGGATATACGACGGAGCCGAAGTATTATCCGTTAAAATCGGGAAAAGTGACATTGACGCTGCCGCCGACATCGGCACTCATCTGTAAACATAAGAAAGAGAAGTTAAAGAAGAAATTTGTGCTGTTCAAGTAATAGAAAGTACGCTTTGCGAACTTTTTATTGCCAGAAACAAAAGGTGCCGGAGTTTATAACTCCAGCACCACAGCCTGATAGCTTTTTAACTGTATCTGCGACGGACATCTCTCTGAGGATCCGGGCGCAAAAGCCACTGTATCATAATTATTGCATATGACATTTTTGTAAGGAGCGGGCAGGCTGACTGCCTGCTCTTCTTTTTGAAAATTGGCGAGTACCAGCAGTGTCTGAGCCTCACCTCGCCGGTAAAATGCCATCAGTCCCTTTGTGTCCGCCATGTAGGGCTCCAACACACCGTAAATGATCGTTTCTGCGTAGGCAGGATCTTTGCGCAGAGAGATCAGTTTTTGGTAAAAAGAAAATACCGAATCCGGATTCCCGATCTGAGCCTGTGCGTTGATCGACTGATAATTGGGGTTCACCGGAAGCCACGGAGTTCCGTCGGTGAAACCGGCATTCGGGGAATCATTCCACTGGAAAGGTGTGCGCGCGTTGTCGCGGCTGTAATACGATACGGCTGCCAGCGCTTCCTCGGGAGAAAGGCCGGCTTTTAATGCAACCTCATACTCGTCCCGCGTGTTGATATCGTTGACCTGATCGATGGAGGTAAAAGGGAAATTCTCCATGCCGATCTCCTGACCCTGATAGATAAAGGGCAGACCTTTCAGCATAAACTGGATCGTGGCAAGCAGTTTCTTGGAGGTATCCGAAAGATCCTCTGCGGGGATATAGCGGCTGACGCCTCTCGGCTCATCATGATTTTCGATGATGTTTGACAAAAAGCCGATCCCCTCAGCATTTTTCTGGGAGCGGAACACACATTCCTTATAATCCTCCGGCGTGATGTGGGTAGAATCATACCATCCCTTTTCACTGACGCCGAAGATCGTCTCGTTAAAATCAAACATGGTGGAGAAGCAGCCATCGTCCCCGATGAAGGCGGGCAGATCCTCTTTCTTCTCGTTAAAAACCTCTCCGACGGAAAAAGCGTCATATTTTGCGAAGGTATGATCCCGCATTTCGTTCAGGAAATCGGTAACGCCGACGGCATCGTCCAACATCCTTGTGACACGGACAAGGCCATCCGGTCTGTCTGCGGGATAGTTGTATTTCGTGAAAGGAAGCGCTTTCTTGATGTTGATGATGGCGTCAATGCGGAATCCGGCGAGGCCTTTCTCCAGCCACCAGTTCATCATCCGGTAGATTTCCTCCCGCACCTCGGGATTTTCCCAGTTGAGATCGGGCTGCTTCTTGTGGAATGCATGGAAATAGTATTTATCGGTGCCGGGGATCGGTTCCCAGCAGCTTCCGCCGAAGTAGGACCGCCAGTTGTTGGGCGCATGACCATCCACAGCATCTTCCATGTAAAAGTATCTGCCGTATTTTCCGTCGGGATCCGTAAGTGCCTGCTGAAACCACGGGTGCTCATCGGAGCAGTGGTTGACGACAAGATCCATCAGGATATACATATCGCGCTTCTTTGCCTCTGCCAGAAGCGTGTCCATATCCTCCATCGTGCCAAAACGAGGATCGATATTGTAGTAATCGGAAATGTCATAGCCCTGATCCGCCAGAGGGGAGCAGTAGCAGGGGGAGAGCCAGATGATATCCACACCCAGGTCTTTCAGGTAATCCAGTTTTGAGATAATACCCCGCAGATCGCCCGTTCCGCTGCCGGTCGTGTCCAGGAAACTCTTGGGGTAGATCTGATAAGCGACTTTTCCGTGCCACCATTTCTTTTGCATGATCATATTCCTCTAACTACATTCAATTTCTTTGCTGCTTTATTACATTTGTCTGTCACCACGATGATCGCGATGACATCCAGACAAAAGACAAAACTCAGGATACAGGATATAATGGTTTCACTCTTTGTGAGGTATCCGTCGCTGCCGGCCTTGATGATTGCCTGCACCGCATATATGGAGGTGTCGATCAGGATCAGGTAATCAATCACTGCCAACAGAATGATCACTATAATGCTGAGTCCTGTAAAAATAGGCAGGATCGCAGCAAAAGCCATTCCGGTTCCCGCGATAAAGAATAATACATAAAATGGAATCAGCACCAGTTTTGTGATGAGTGCGGATTTCACCAGTTTCTGACTTGGTTCAGTGCGTGAACAGATGACGCCCGTTACCGAGATCACGAAGATAAGAAACAGCGTCAGTATATCTACCGTCAGATTGTCAGCTATCAAATCAATTTGCGGAGCTAACGGCCCTATGATGATCAGCCACAGATAGGGCAGGATTGGAGTTGCTATTCTGCAGAATTTTCCCATATGATTTACTCCTTTGAAATTCGTATGCTTATTATAGTGGAATCGAAATACATTTACAATTCAAAAAAAGCGATTCTACGACAGATGGAAAAGAGGTTGATTTGTGATTTTTGCAGTGCTGTTGTATACTGATATTCAGAAATATTTTGATAGAAACGGAGAATACACATGACACAGGAAGCGGTCGTTATATTAAAAAAAGGAGAGGGAAGGACGTTAAAGGCAGGCGGTATGTGGGTCTATGATAATGAGATCGCATCCATCTCCGAGGGCTATGAAAATGGCGGTATCGTCGCTGTCGAGGATTTTGACGGTTATTTTATGGGATACGGCTTTATCAATACGAGATCAAAAATCACGGTGCGGATGCTTTCGCGTCATCACAGGGAGACAAAGATTACGGAAGAGTTTATTGCCGGACGGGTGGCGGATGCCTGGAATTACCGCAAGGAGACGATAGACACTTCCTGCTGCCGTATCATATTCGGGGAGGCGGATTTCCTGCCCGGCATCGTCATCGATAAATTCTCTGATGTGCTGGT
>JALFTO010000053.1 GCA_022779165.1 Lachnospiraceae bacterium | reverse complement strand
TGCTGACTGCTCTACGGTTGTTCTGCCACTTTCATGGTTTCCAGCCGTAACGTTCCTTGTCATGTTACGGTTGATTTCATTTTTTTGCCACATCAGCCGTAGCATCCTCAGCGACAAATCACTTAAGATCGACTAAATCCCCATTTAATTGTTCATCAAACTCATAAATTGCCTGTATATTGGACCTCTTTCGCAATATCATTTTTGATATTCCGCACATACTGTCAAGTTCAATCAATCCGCAGATTCCTTCCTGATAAAATGCGTCCTGAAAAAATGTTCCGCATGCTCCTCAAACAGCGGCAGGAGCTCCGATTCCTCATATTCGACGAAATGGTACAGATAAAACGGCGCATACAGTTCCATCGCAAAGACGCGGGGATTTCCCGCAATCATCAGCCCTTGTGACTGCAGCTCACGGAAGATCTTTTCCTGCGTATCAAGCGGAATGTCCACAAAGAATTTCTTGTAAAGTTCCGCCATATCCGGATTCTTAAATTTCTCGATCAGTAGCAGTCGTCTGAATGCAACGATCCATGGATCCTTCGTCTGATACGCAAACATCGACAGACACATCTCCCTGACCGCTTCGATCCCGCGTATCTGCGCTGTAAGAAACGCGGCATGCTCCATATAGTTCTCCCGGGAGGATTCGACGATCGAATCAAATATCTCCTGTTTTCCCTTGAAATGCTTATACAGGGCGCTCGGCCCGATCCCGACCGCATCCGCGATCATCTTCACCGATACCCCGTCAAATCCGTTTGCCGAAAAAAGCATGAGCGCTTCTTCCATAATGCGTTCTCTCGTATTTCCTTTTTTGCGTCCCATATGAATCTCCCATCCCTTTCCATTATCGGATATGTATACTATTTTTTCAACTTCACCAGACCACATATCTTCCAAAGTACAAACCACACGAACAGCATAAGCAGCACGACAACAGCAGTCTTCACGCAGACCATCTTCACCGCGGACACCGTTGATGTGACCCTGCACACCGTCTCAAGACGCTCAGGATAGTTTGCCAGCATCAGCGTGATCCCGATATTCTCACTCCAGTCAAGCAGCATATTGACAACAGCGATCAGCGGAAGGAGGCGCAGCACACTCCCGTCTTTCGTCAGCTTCTTAAGAAACAAACTCATCCAGCTTGTCAGAAAGAACATCAGGCCAATCGGGAAAAAAATATCGACCGGCATAATCTTCGTCAGATGAAAGCTGCGCCCCGCCTCTCCGAGCGCTTCGAGCATCCCGTACGCGTAAGTAACCGTATAGCCCGCCTCAAAATCCAGTATGTTTGCACCTCCCGTCACCTGCAGCAGACCGGTGACACCGATCGGGCTGAAATCAATCACCCACAAAAGTACGGCAAATACTGCTGTCGCAGCGCATGCCTTCCAAACCGTCATAGAGTTTACATAACTATCAATCTTCTCTCTTATCATTCCACCCATTCCTTTCTTTTCTTCCATAACTATCTCCGTCACTTCATCTTCCTGATTCCAAATTACTTTCTTTGTTATCTGTTTGCTTTCGCATTCCTATTTCGCAACGCAAAAGGTGAACGATCATTCACTATATCTAATTATAGTGAATAAACGTTCACCTTTTCAAGTTCTTTCTTTCAGCCCATAACCTCAATCAGCACTTCAAACATCTTACCCATCTCCACCGGCTTTGACACAAAGCCATTCATTCCGGCCTCCAGCGCCTGCCTGCGGTCTTCCTCAAAGGCGTTGGCTGTCATCGCCACGATCGGAACAGATGCTTTGTCCTGGTCATTGAGCCTTCGGATCTTCTGTGTGGCCGCATATCCATCGAGATTCGGCATCTGGACATCCATGATAATGGCATCATAATAATGCGGTTCTGCATTACAGAGCATCGCAACGCACGCAACACCGTCCGCAGCATGTTCCACGATCAGCCCGGCCTGTTCAAATATTTCTGTGGCGATCTCCGCATTGAAGTCATTGTCCTCCGCAAGGAGGATTCTCTTGCCGGTAAGCCGGTCGGCATAATCCTCCGCGCTCACATTTTTCCTGTACAGTTCGGGAGCCGCCACACTCTCAAAGGGAATCTGCACCGTGACAGTCGTCCCGACGCCCAGCCTGCTCTGAATGTCAATGGTGCCTTCCATGATATCAAGCAGTCGCTTGGTAATGCCCATTCCAAGCCCTGTCCCCTGTATCTCATTCGTCAGATCATTCCGCTCCCTCTCAAAGCTGTTGAAGATGTCAGGCAGAAATTCCTCTGATATCCCGATGCCGGTGTCCTTCACGACCGCCGTCACCAGACAATGTCCGTCCTCCTTCTCCGTAAGCCTCACTTCGACATCGACTCTGCCGCCCTCGCCGGTATATTTGATTGCATTGCTGACCACATTGGAAAGGATCTCCTCCACGCGGACACGGTCGATATTTGCCATGATTCGGTGAAATCCTCTCCGGAAAAGTCTATATTGCTTTCCCGTTCAAGGCATATGACGGACTGATTCCCTATACTCTGGAAACTTATATTCTGCACCTGAAGAATATCCTGCGCCTGATGGATCAACATGAAAATTACTATGTCGTACCATATCACGGCACTGATTTTGAGAATTATAACCTGCTCGTCAACAGTGACGGTCCCGCGCTTCTCATCCGCACCTCCGAAGCGCCCTTGATAATCGAGATGCAGCGCCCCGGACTGGTTCTCGCCTGCCAGGAACATCTGCCGCGCAAGGCGGAAAAGATCGGTTATGACGGGATGCACAAGGAGAGAGTCCGCATCCAGACAAGAGTCCAAAAAGCAGATCACGTGAACGCGCAGGACATAAAAAAAGAGAGAACCGGCGGCAGTAATCCTGTCCCGGTTCTTTTGCATATTGTGTGCTTATTACGAATACGGCCGTTTGTTCTTCCTGTTGTTCTCGGTCTGCCTTATTCGAACGGAAGCCGCTTTCTGACTGCCTTTCCGAGTAAAATTGCAATCGTTATTTTAATCAGATCAAACGGAATAAAGGGAAACACGCACGCAGTCAGCGCATACATGATGGCTGACTGTGTCTGCACGACAAACCAGACGGTTCCGAACAGATACGCGACCAGTGTGCCGAGCACCATGCCAAGCCACGTGGGAATCGCTTTGCGCTGAAACCGCTCCATGATAACGCCGCAGATCACTGTCATAAAGATGAATCCCACCAGGTAGCCACCCGTAGGACCCGCGAGTTTACCGATCCCTCCGGCGAAGCCCGAGAAAACGGGAAGTCCGACCGCCCCGAGAAGCATGTAGACCAGATAGCTGATACACGCTTTCTTTGTGCCAAGTAAATATACCGTCAGATAGATCACCAGATTTGTTAACGAGATCGGGATCGGTCCGATCGGTACGGACATCGGTCCCAGGATACACATCAGTGCCGCCATAATGGCGCAAACCGTCATGTTACGTGTCTTACTGTTCATTCTTTCCTTCCTCCTATCGCTCTTCTACGGACGCACTTGTTTCGCGCATCGTACAATCATCTGTCTTCTGATATTCCGGGATTACATTTCCGTCAAGCCTCGCGATCATCTGTTTTCTGATACTCCGGGATCACGTCCCTTCCAAGCCCCGCGAGCATCTGCTTGTCACTGCGGATCGTGGCGCACGCCGCCGTCGTCAGCATATTGCCGGTGATCGTCGCCGACACCCCCGATTGAAACGCGATCTCGCCGTCATTTGTCAACAGAGCACGCCCTGCGCCGAGTCGGATATTGGCCTCCGGATTGATATATCTGAAAAAGGCGACCGTCCGCAGGATATCCGGTTCCGAGATGCGCTCCAGATCCTGAAGCGGCGTCCCCTTGATCGGCATCAAAGCATTAAGCGGTATAGAGTCGACGCCCATCTCTGCAAGGCTCAACGCCATGTCAAGACGGTCCTCCCAAGTCTCTCCCATGCCGATGATCCCTCCGGAACAGGCGCACATGCCCTCTTCCTTCACCAGTTTCAGTGTTTCCACCTTCTGATCATATGTATGTGTGGTACAGATGTTGGGGAAATTTCTCCGTGAAGTCTCTATATTATGATGATAGCTGGTCACTCCTGCCTCATGGAGCCGGTGCAGCTGTTCTCTCGTGAGGAAGCCCATCGACGCACACAGATTGATCTTGCACTCTCTATGCATCGTCTCATACGCATGGATCGCCTTATCAAACTCCTCCCCTGTGAGCGCTCTGCCCGATGTCACGATGGAGAAACGATCAACGCCCTCCGATTCATTCATCCTGCACGCTTTCACGATCTCTTCCTCCGGCAGGAAATCATACACCTCACAGTCCGTGTGATGGTGGGCAGACTGTGCACAGTATTTGCAGTCCTCCGGACATCTCCCGCTTCTGCCATTGATAATGGAACACAGATCCACCTTATCACCGATAAAATATTCCCGCAGCCGGTCTGCGCCTTTGCACAGTTCCTCCAGATCGCACGTCAGGAAAAAGGACAGGTCGTCCTCCCTTGTCAGTCGTCTGCCACCTATGATCTCTTCCGCCAGTTTCATCAAATCCATATATTTTTCTCTCCCGTCACCATATCTTCAGTCCGTTCGGACTTTTGCTTTGTGTGTCTGTTTTGTGTTTTGTCTGTCTTGCCTTATAGCCTTTTAGACTTTACACCCTTTTTTACGTTATTGTCAACCCATAAGTTGTTATCGGTTTACATTTTTCTCTCATTTCCTTCACTTACGCTGAAAGCGTTTTGGGAATCTTAGGCGAGCTTCGTCATTATCTTGCAGGAAATCTTTCATAATTCGACACTTCTCATCCCAGCTGTTTCTCTTGAGAATCGCTCTCATTTTCTTCTACAGTTCCTTTATTTTCTGGTATTTTCTTTTCATAACATACGCAATTATTCCATCGCTAATATATAATAGCAATTTAACTCGCACCAATATCTTGTGTTATTTTGCAAGAATAACACGCATATTTTGTTGTCTGGGGGAAATTTGTCACAAAGGATGCTGCGGTCCGATGTGGCAAAAAAGTGAAACCACTTTTTATCAGATTCATAAATAAATCCTCTTTCCCATTAATACCAACACAAAATGGGCAGATGTATCGTTTTCATTCCTATACATCTGCCCATCCCATAAACATATTTTTTCTGCATTCTGAGACTGTTGCTAAAAATGCAGCAGTCTCATTTCCCATATTCTCTTACTTCTTATGATATTTACGCCATTCCGTTCGCCTGCTTATATTTGTACAGCATCTCCGCATGGTTCTGTTCCTCGATCTGGATGTCTGCAAGGAGTTTGCGCACATCGGAATTGCCACAGGTAAACACATTTGTGTTATACTCGGAGGACACCATTTTCTCCGTGCCGATGCAGTCCGTCGCCAGGAAGCAGTCGTTCTGCTTCTGCTCCGAGTTTGTCATCGCATCGTATGTTGCCTTCGGTGTGTAGCTCTTTCCGTCAGAATCGTTGCAGTTGCAGGAAGGCACGGTTCCTTTGAGTACCTGTCCGAGGGAGTCATAATGCTTCTGTTCTTCCTTCCGAAGTCTCTCAAACAGACTTTTCAGTTCTGTATCATGCGCCTGCTCTCCGTACTTCTCATACTTCTTGATGCACATCTGCTCCTGCGTTTGCAGGTCTCTCATGGTCGTGGTTTCTTTTTCTGTCAGGATCATATCGTTTCACCTCATACTAAGATTTTCTTTACCCTCTCAGTATGAGCCGATTTCCCACACAATATGTATCAGAAGCTGCGGATTTTATCCTGCGAATCGTCATCCGTCTTAATGATTTTGCGGATCGCCATAAAATAACTATAGTTATCGTTCACTTTAACCTCTACACGATCTCCCTCTTTATGCCCCATCAGCGCTTTCCCTACCGGAGATTCAATGCTGATTAAATTATGAAGGGAATCACCACGCACCGTTGTGACGATCCGATACGTCTCTACCGTGTTGTCCTCCTCGATGAGCACCTCGACCGTATTGTTCATGCCGACCTCATCCTCCTGCGAGGAATCGTCGATCACCTCCGCCGTGCGGATCATTCTCTCCAGATACCGGATACGGCTCTCATTCTTGTTCTTCTCCCTCTTTGCCGCATGATACTCAAAATTTTCGCTGAGATCGCCGTGCGCCCTGGTTTCCTTGACATCCTCCAACAGCTGCTTACGCAGCGTAACCTTGCGGTATTCGATCTCCTCCTGCATCTTCTGCACATCTGATTTTGTCAATTTGTCGTACATGTTTCCGTCAATCCTCCCATGAGTATCCCGAGATTGCGCCGGTAGATCTCATCAAACTGTGAGATGGGCAGAGGATTCTCCCCAAGCCCCGCCTCTATGGTATATCCCGGTCTGTTATAATCCTGGATGAACCAGTCCTTGTATCCCGCATTGCCCGATGCTGCCGGCGTTTCCTCAAGCGCATAGCCGCTTGACCTTGCAAACATTTCCGCGATCTTGCGGGAGCACTCCGGCTCATAATCTTTGTATTTCCAATAAATGACCTCTCCCTGAGTATGATAGCACAAAATTAACCGGAAGTCACTTCGCAGCGTCAATTCATAGACTGCAACGCTCTCCGGCGCAGTGAGCGGACCGCTGCCCACATAATCTCTGGGAGCCGGCTTTGTAAAGCCCTGACTGTATTTGATCTCCTTCGCGAGCTTCCATCCTGCCGGAAACTGGAGATTCAAGTCTACGCCGTCGATATTTGCCTTCCACCCGTCCGGAAAAGGGATGTCCGGGTAATCCGCCGCAATCCGCGCTGCCCTGTCATAGTATTCGCCTTCGCTCAGTGCTCCCGTCACGAGATCGATCCCGTCCGGATTCACGAGCGGAACGAGATAAAGCGTCGTACGGCGGTAGATATCTGAGGCGGGCGGCCAGGTCACGCTTTCCCGGTCCTGTTGTGCACTGCCATGTGGTACCGTATCATTCTGCGCGCTGCCGCTCCCGGTGCTACCCTGCGGCATCACACCATCCTGCGCCATCGCACGGACATAATCTTCCGCAAATTTTAGCAGCACAGGCGTTGTGATCCACTCATTCGCATGGAAGGATGCATTATAAAACACCTGCCTCTCACCTGTACCGATTTTTAACATCCAGATATCCCTGCCCATCACACTTTTGCCGATACTAAGCCGCTCAATAAACGGATACGCCTCCGCGAGCTCCCGGATCACATCCTCCGTCAGACTGCTCGTATAGGGAACATCGGTAGGGACAATGGAGTCAGATGGAAATATAGCCATAAAAATACTCCTGCATATTCATTCTTATCATGATATGCAGGAGATTCCATTCTGATTACACGTACTTCTTCACGATCGCCATAAATTCATCGCCGCACTGCGAACGGAACTGCCGGTAATCCATTCCTTTGGCGCTCACGGCTCTTCCGAGTTCTGCGAAGAATTCCGGGATAACATCCGCGTACATCACGCCGAGATCTGTGCCGAAGCGTTCCTCACCCATGCGCTCACTTCCGTTTTCAAATACGGCAAAAGCAGGCTTCGGGCCATCCTCCGACGGTTTCATGCCGCCGCGGAAGCCGATCGCTCCGATCTGATGTGCCGAACAGGAACCGGGACATCCCGATACGTGGAATGCCGGAAGCACGCCGTCCGCAAACTGTTCCTCCCTGATCCTGTCCACACAGGCTCTCAACAGTTCCTGCGACTTACCGATCCCCACCTGACAGGTCGATGCACCGATACAGGATGTGGAAGTCTCAAACTGTGTCTGCGCTCCATCCTGCGTAACCGCCAGCACTTTCGCCGCCTCATCCGCCGTCAAGTTCACCACATACAGTCCCTCATCCGGAATCAGGCGCACCTCGATCTCATCCATTTCCGCCACGGTATCATACAGCTTCCCGAAGAAATCTGCCTCCGGACACCCGCCGATCGGATGATACCACACTGCGTACAATCCTTTCTGTTTCTGCGGAATCACACGCTTATCACTGATCTCGCCGCTGCCGGATTTCGTCACTGGCTTTTCCGTCACCTGCAGATCCAGACCGCCTGCTGCCAGATTCTGCTCTAAAGTCTCTGAAAAGATCCTCTGAAGTTCCTCTGCGCCCAGCGTATCCTGCAGATATCTGGTGCGAGCCTTACCGCGGTTCTCATAATTGCCGTATTTCACAAAAATATCTGCCATCGTCTTCAGCACATACAGAATCTGATCCGGCTGAACCTTCTGTGCCACCTTGACGCCCATTTTCGGATTATTGCCAAGACCACCCGCGACATACACAGTAAAGGTTTTGTCCTCCTCTGCCACAAAGCCCATATCGCGGAAGGTCGCATGCGTCTCGTTCGCACTGCTGTTCTCAAAGCACACCTTCAGTTTCCTGGGGAATTTCACGGTATTGATAAACCCGCGCAGATAATCCATCGCCTCATCCGCATACGGAAGCACATCAAACGGTTCCCGCACAAGTCCCGAGAGCGGAGTCGCCATGATGCTTCTGGGGTAATCCCCACCGCCGCCTCTGGTGATAATGCCTGCATCCAGAGCCTCCTCCATCAGAGTACAGACCTGCGCCTCCGACAGGTCATGCAACTGGATATTCTGTCCTGTCGTGATATGCACCTTCCCGATCTGATGTTTCCTGATGCTGTCAGCCACGAATTTCAGCTGCTCCTTCGTGATCCGTCCGCCGGTAAACCCGAGACGCAGCATACTCTGCTTTCCTCCGCGCTGTGCATAACTGCCAAAGCCTCCGGAAAATCCCTTATACTCCGGCACGGTAACCTCTCCGCGGTAAAATTTTGATGTCATCTCACGAAACCGCTCCAGATCCTTTCTGAATTCCTCCACATGATTCTGCATAAGTGCCAATCTCCCTATGTCGTATTATTTTATAGAAATCCCGGGCAGACTACTGATTCTTCTTAAGCCGCTCGATCTCAGCCTGCAGTTCATTCAGTTTGCGCATCGCCTGCTCGAGTTCCTTCTGTCTGCCCTTCGCGTTAGCAGCTTCAAGCTCAGCCTCCAGCTTCTGGCGCTCCAGATATCCGGTCACCATATCGGGCTGCTCGATCTGAGTAGTATTCTCAAAATACTTGGGATCTATGTGCAGCTGATAATCTTCCTCTCTGATCACTACGGTCTTAGATTTTCCGGGTCTCTTTCTTACTGGTTTCCTCTTATCGTCATCCTCTTCCCCGGAATCGTCATTGTATTCTTCATCGGCGTCATCATCCTTGTATTCTTCCCCGGGATCATCGTCTTCATCGTACTCGTCATCATCATCCGCGTCGTCTTCGTCATTGTCGTACTCATCATCATCTTCTTCCAGATCGCCGTCAAAATCCTCATCCTCGTCTTCCTCATCTTCATCGTCAGGATCTCGGTCTCCCCGAATCCCTCTGAAAGTCGTCACAAGCATGACAAACACGACAAAAATGATCGCAACGATGACCGCCACCTTGATAAACCGGGGATTCTGATAAAAAGCCCATCCCTCTTCCGGCTCACCGGCCTCTTTCTCCGTCTGCCCGTCGTCTCCGATTCCGTCCGCTCCGTCTGCAGCAGCCAGATCTCCCTTCAACTCCACATACTTATCCGACACATACCCTGTCTTGCCGTCAAGTTCAATCTGATACCAGCCATTCTCTGCCTGACCGGTGATCGCGACCACCTCTCCCGACTTCACCAGTTCGATCGCATCATATTCCTTCCCCGGGCCGGAACGCACATTCAGCGTTTCCGTGGTGATCGTTCCGCTTCCTGACACAGGCGTCACTTTGAATTCCTCCGCCCGCACCGGTAGCACGATCAACAAAAGCGCCGCACAGCCAAGCAGCCATCCTGCCAGCTGGCGCATGATATGATCTCTATCTAAATCTCTTTTTTTCTGTTTTACCGTTTCTGCCGTTCTCATTCCAAAACACCTCCCGAATATGTGCCTGCACATATTTTTCTGTGGCGATACACGACCTTTTTTAACAATTGTCTCGGATACATCTTACTTTTTTGTCTGGGCTTTGTCAACTGAGCCTGTCACAAAGCTCCGTATACTTTAAGATCAGTTCCGCGTGATGCTCCCTGATATAATCCGTATCTCTTGACTTTGCCGCCTTCTCCATCTCCGCCGCCTGCTTTGACA
>JALFTO010000050.1 GCA_022779165.1 Lachnospiraceae bacterium | reverse complement strand
CTCGATGTGGGAGGCGCGGTAGGTCAAGGCAGGCTCAGCGTCATCAAAGATATGGGATTAAAAGAGCCGTATGTCGGACAGACTATGCTCCAGACAGGTGAGATCGCGGAGGATCTGACGTATTATTTCGCGACATCGGAGCAGGTACCCTCCAGTGTGGGGCTCGGTGTATTGATGGAAAAAGACAATACCGTGCGCCGGGCGGGCGGCTTCATCATTCAGCTCATGCCGTTTGCCCCGGATGAGGTGATCGATACTTTGGAAGAAAACCTGAAGAAGATACAGCCGGTGACAACGATGCTCGATGCAGGCGATACGCCGGAGCAGATCCTGGAACGTCTGCTTGGGAATCTGGATCTGCAGATCAATGAGAAAACGGATACGTCCTTTTACTGTAACTGTGACAGGGCTCGTGTGGAGAAAGCGCTTCTTAGCATCGGGAAGGCGGAGATCCGGAGCATGATCGAGGATGGCAAACCCGTCACGTTAAACTGTCATTTCTGTAATAAGGACTATACATTTTCAATCGAGGAATTAAAGGAGCTCATAAAATGAAGCATGGGTATGTGAAGGTGGCGGCGGTGACGCCAAAGATCAAGGTGGCAGATCCGGCGTGGAACAGGGAACAGATCTGTGAAAAGATTAAGGAAGCATATCGGGCGGGAGCCAGGATCATGGTATTTCCGGAGCTTTGTCTGACCGGTTATACGTGTAATGACCTCTTTCTGCAGGACAGGCTTTTGTCAGAGACCATGGAACAGCTTAAGCAGCTTGCGGACTTTACGGAAGGGTATGATGCGCTGATCTTTGTGGGTATGCCGCTTGTGTATCAGCATAAGCTTTATAACGTGGCGGCGGTGCTGCAGGACGGAAAGGTGCTCGCCTTTATTCCGAAGACGCATATCCCGAGCTATGGCGAATTTTATGAAGCGAGACATTTCACGCCGGGAAATGCAAAACCGGTGATGTATCGCTTTGAGGATGAGGAGATTCCTTTAGGCACGCATCTCCTGTTTCAGGCGGACAGCATGGAAGGACTTGTGGTAGGCTGTGAGATCTGTGAGGATGTCTGGGCGCCCGCTCCGCCCAATACAGGGCTTGCCATGGCGGGTGCGACAGTGATCGTCAATCTCTCCGCCTCCAACGAGACGGTCGGCAAGGATGAATACCGCGAGATGTTAGTCAAGTCCGCCAGCGCAAGGCTGATTGCGGGATATATATATACGAGTGCGGGAGAGGGAGAGTCCACGCAGGATCTCGTGTTCGGCGGACACAATATCATTGCGGAGAACGGCAGTGTGCTCGCGCAGGCGAAGCGGTTTGCCTGCGAGACGGTCTGCGCGGATCTCGATATCCACAGGCTCTGTTATGAGAGACGCAGGATGAATACGTATGAGGAGAATCTGCAGGACGGGCAGGATTATCGTGTAATCCCTTTTCATCTGGAAGAGGAAGACACGGAGCTTACCAGGACGTACCCGTGTATGCCTTTTGTGCCGGATGATGTGACAACGCGCGACAAGCGCTGTGATGAGATCCTTTCGATCCAGTCTTATGGGCTCAAAAAACGGTATGAGCATACCGGCTGCAAGACGGCGGTGATCGGTATCTCGGGGGGCTTGGATTCCACGCTGGCGCTGCTCGTCACAGTGCGTGCTTTTGATATGTTGGAACTGCCGCGCCGGAATATCTATGCGGTGACGATGCCTTGCTTCGGAACGACCGACAGAACGTATGACAATGCGTGCAGACTGGCGCGCACTCTGGGAGCAACGCTCGAGGAAGTGGATATCAGAGAAGCGGTCAGAGTGCATTTTAAGGATATCAGGCAGGATGAGGAGAAGCATGATGTGACGTATGAGAACGGTCAGGCGAGAGAGCGCACACAGGTGCTGATGGATATCGCCAACCGCGAGAACGGTCTGGTGATCGGCACGGGCGACATGTCGGAACTGGCGCTCGGATGGGCGACCTACAACGGCGACCACATGTCCATGTACGGCGTGAACGTGGGCGTTCCCAAGACACTGGTGCGTCATCTGGTACGCTATTATGCCGATACGTGCGGTGACGAAGCGCTGAGTGAGGTACTTCTCGATGTGCTCGATACGCCGGTGAGTCCGGAGCTTCTGCCCCCTGTGGACGGGAAGATCTCACAGAAGACAGAAGATCTGGTGGGACCATATGAGCTCCATGACTTTTTCCTGTACTACATGCTGAGACAGGGCTTCCCTCCGCTAAAGATCTACAGGATCGCCCGCCGCAGCTTTGACGGACAGTATGATGATGAGACCATCAAAAAATGGCTCCGAACATTTTACCGCAGATTCTTTGCCCAGCAGTTTAAGCGTTCCTGCCTCCCGGACGGCCCTAAGGTCGGAAGCGTGGCAGTGTCTCCCAGAGGAGATCTGCGCATGCCTTCGGATGCGAGCATGGAGGCTTGGAAGAAGGAACTCGATCAGTTGTGATTCGCCGCTTTCTCCAGGGAAGCTTCCACGGCATTTAAGAGCAGAATCGAGGTGTAGCGGCTGTCGTCAGAGTAGGTGATGCCTTCAAGTGACTGATTTTCGGTGATCTGCCCGGACAATTCCTCAAAGGACGGCTCGATGAGAGGATACATGGTGGCGACCGCTTCGTCCAGATTGACGAGGCGCAGACTGTTGATACTATTTTCGTCCACCACAATTTCCACATCGACCACGCTGCCGCCCAGTTCTATGGAGGTTGTGTAGATGCCGGGTATGTAGGCGTTCACGGTCTGACCATCCTCGCGGGATTTTTCCTTCTTCCCGGATGGAAGAAACATGATGGCGAGCAGTACGATAAAAAGAATCCCCAAGGCGATGAAGATTCCGGTATAGATCAGTTCCTTCATGTGAAGGACGATGATTTTGGTTCTGGAACTCATTGGATATGATCCCCGTTCATAAATAGTATTGATATAATGTATTACTGTGGCGCTCAGGATATGACAGGGACGAATCACTTCTTGACAAACGCACAGCCCGGTTGTTATGATGTACAAAGAACAAGGG
>JALFTO010000032.1 GCA_022779165.1 Lachnospiraceae bacterium | reverse complement strand
CCCATCTCATCCGGAGCTTCCACATGAATATACGCGAAATCGTATCCGTCCTGTGTAAGCGCCTTGACTGCCGCCTCTGCCTTGCCCTCGTAATTGGTATTTAAGCCCCCGTTTGCGCCCTTCACGGAAATGTTATCCATGCCCGCGCCGACCGCGATACCTTTGAGCAGATCGACCGCCGAGATCATCACGCCCTTCTTGTGATGGATCTCCTCGAAATTCTTAAGCAGCGGCTTCGTGCCCGCGCCCCAGAACCAACAGCAGTTGGCAGGATTCAATCCCTGCTTCTTGCGCTCCTCATTCAACGGATGATGCACCAGGATATCATAGCTTCTCCTCATCATATCATACAATGCTTTGTCCTTTGGAAGATACTGCCCGATCTTCTGTCCGAGCACATCATGGGGCGGCGTCAGCTCCACCACCTGTCCTTTATCCCAGATCAGGCAATGGCGATAACTCGTTCCCACATAAAACTTGTACATATCATTCTGCAGTTCCTGTTTCACTGCTTCCAAGAGCACCGCACAGTCCTCCGTGCTGATCTCTCCCGAACTGTGGTCGATGATCGTGCGTTCCTCAAAGGGAATTCCCTCTTCCTCCGACAACGTCACGATATTACACCGCAGCGCGATATCCGTATCCAGCATCGGAACACCGATGCTGAGCGCTTCCAGCGGAGAACGCCCTGAATAGAAGATCTTGGGATCATATCCCATCACAGACAGGTTAGCCGTATCGGAACCGGGATTCATCCCGTCCGGTATCGTATGCACCATGCCGATCTCAGACACCGCACTCAGCTCATCGAGCACAGGTGTCTTCGCATATTCAAGTGGCGTCTTGTCTCCCAGTTCCCCGATCGGCTGATCCGCCATACCGTCTCCCAGAACAATCACGTATTTCATGCTCAATCCTCCAGTCTGATTCTGGTGATCACGCCATCCAGCTTCGCCAGTTTCTCTGCAAACTCTTTTTCACTCATCTCATCCGTCACAAAAGCGAACTCGCCTTTGATCTGAGGCACCTCGATCACACTGACACCACCAAAGACTTCTATTGCCTTACTTTCATTCTCCGCTCCCGCACTCATGCGGACAAAGAATCTTCTCTTTGTGACACTGATGTCAAGAAGCGGCTGCTTCTCCTCGCTCCAGCGGCAGATGACTGTCTTGCCGATATGCCTTGCGCAGTCGATCACATCCGAAACGACTGCGCTCGCTGTCGGAAGCTTGCCCGCGCCCCTGCCGTAATACATTGTATTGTCCACCATATTGCCATGTACGAACACAGCATTGAAAACATCATTCACACCGTACAGCGGATTCTCTGACGGAATCATAAAAGGCGCCACCATAGCAAAGCAGCCGTCCTCCACCACCTTGCTCATCGCAAGGAGCTTGATGGAACGGTTCATCGCTGCCGCGTACGCAAAATCCTCCGCCGTGATCTTAGAGATCCCCTCTGTGTAAATCTCCCGATAATCCACGGTCTTGCCCGTCATCAGAGAGGACAGGATCGCGATCTTGCGGCAGGCATCATAGCCCTCCACATCGGCTGTCGGATCCTTCTCCGCATACCCTTTCGCCTGCGCCTCTTTCAATACATCCTCAAAATCTGCGCCCTCGCGCGCCATGCGGGTAAGAATATAGTTGGTCGTTCCGTTGAGGATACCCGTGATCGTGTCAAGTTCCTCCGCCGTCAGGGAAGAATTGAGCGGTCTGATAATCGGAATGCCGCCGCCCACGCTCGCCTCAAACATATAGTTGCATTTATTTTCCCTTGCCAGACGCAGAAGTTCCGGTCCGTGGTTTGCCACCAGTTCCTTATTGGAAGTACATACGCTCTTTCCCGCCAGAAGCGCCTTTTTGGAAAAAGTATATGCCGGCTCATTTCCTCCCATCGTCTCGCAGATGATCTTTACTTCGGGATCATTCAAGATCACTTCAAAGTCGTGTACCACCCTGTCCTGAATCGGATCTCCCAGGAAATCACGGAGATCAAGCACATATTTCACTTTGATGTCCTCTCCGACCTTCTCAGCGATCCTTGCGCTGTTTTTCTCCAATACTTCCACGACACCGCTTCCCACTGTGCCATATCCTAAAACTGCTGCGTATACCATGATTTTCTCTACTCCTTAGCTAAAATTTTTACGTGACGTACTCCCTTTTGCGCCTCCATGGCATCGATCATCCCGGATATATCCAACGTCGTGTGCAATACCTGGACACTGATGCTTAACGACGCGACACCGTTGATCGGAATACTCTGATGGATGGTCAGGATATTGGCATGAAACTCTGCCACGATCTTTAATACGTCGGACAAAAGCCCCGGCTCATCATCCATCTGGAGAGTCAGCGTCACTGTCCTGCCCTGCGAACTGTCATGAAAGGGGAAGATATCGTCCTTGTATTTATAAAAGGAACTCCGGCTGATTCCCACTGCATCCGTGGCTTCCTGCACAGAGCTTACTTTCTCCGAGTCGAGAAGCCGTTTCGCTTCCACCACTTTTAGCAAGACCTCCGGAACGGCTTTCTGTTTCAACACAAAATATTTTCCACTATCCTGCATAACATGCTCCTTTTGTCTTTATCTTACGGACACTTGTTTGTCAACGAGGGATATTGTATCACAGAAAAATGGGGAATACAAGAGAAAAATCAGAAGATATTGTATGAAAAGGAATACAATCCCCATAACATAAAACAGCTCCGGGGAACCTGTCCCGGAGCCGATGATATTACAACAATGTTTACAGTACTTTATTAAGGAAGTCGATTGTTCTGGGCTGCTTCGGATTTAACAGCACCTCCTGCGGAGTGCCCTCCTCCACGATGACACCCTCATCCATGAAGATCACGCGGCTCGCCACCTCTCTGGCAAAGCCCATCTCGTGCGTGACGACCACCATGGTCATTCCTCCTTTGGCGAGATTCTGCATAACTTCCAGAACCTCTCCCACCATCTCGGGATCCAGCGCACTGGTAGGCTCGTCAAACAGCATGATATCGGGATTCATGGCAAGCGCTCTGGCGATCGCCACACGCTGCTTCTGCCCGCCGGATAAGTTGTTCGGATAGACCTCCGCCTTCTCCTCAAGTCCGACCGTCTTTAACAGTTCCATTCCCCTCTTGCGCGCCTCGTCCTTTGTCATCTTCTTTAGTTCAACGGGCGCGAGCATAATATTCTCAATTACATTCAGATTCGGGAACAGGTTAAAGTGCTGGAACACCATGCCGATATTCTCCCGTACCTTATTGATATTGATCTTGCGATCCGTAAGGTCATAGCCGTCAACCACCACCTTACCCGCCGTCGCCTTCTCCAGATGATTCAGACAGCGAAGAAAGGTACTCTTGCCGGATCCGGAAGGACCGATCAGGCACACGACCTCGCCTTCCCTGATCTGTACGTCCATGCCTTTGAGCACCTCGAGATGTCCAAAACTCTTGCGGAGCCCCGTCACATCAATTTTGACCGCTCTGTTATCCATATTATTTTCCATAGGAAACTCTCCTCTCTAATGCTCTGGCAATCTTGGAAAGCGTAGTAATTACGATGAGATACATCACTGCAATGATCGCCCACATCTTAAATGTCTCAAAGTTCCTTGCAATAACGATCTGCCCCGCCTTTACCAGTTCCGGGAATCCGATCACGGAAAGAATGGA
>JALFTO010000027.1 GCA_022779165.1 Lachnospiraceae bacterium | reverse complement strand
GTTTCCATCCGGATAATAGAACTGACCATCTTCGCCGACCGTCAAATTGCTGGCCGTGTAATTCTTATTAAAAGTGATATCTCTTCCTCTGGTATCCTGCACCGCAAAGCCGTCTGCCGTACAGAGTGTCAGGCCATTGCCGTCGTTTGTGGAAAGATAGAAATTACCGTTTCTTGTGTAATAAGTCTGTCCGTCATCTCCGGTAATGGCAAATAAGCCTTTCCCGTTGATGGCAAAATCCGTATCACTCTCCGAAT
The DNA here is from genome assembly GCA_022779165.1 of Lachnospiraceae bacterium. Lineage (GTDB taxonomy): Bacteria > Bacillota > Clostridia > Lachnospirales > Lachnospiraceae > VSOB01. The sequence goes on along the minus strand of JALFTO010000027.1, from coordinate 5,452 downwards.
CACGGAACGATCCCTGCTTAAAGATCGAACTGATGGATGAATTCCTCACACCGAGACCGACCTGCGCTCCCACCGGTTTGGGATCTCCATTCGCCGTAGTTGTCTGCGTCTGTAACGTCTGATACAGAAGCGACTTAAAATTGGCAACCTCTGTCTTATATCCCGTTGTATTGACATTTGCCAGGTTATTGGATATCGTATCGATATTTGTCTGCTGGGCAATCATTCCGGTTGCCGCTGACCATAAGGATCTCACCATGGCCTAACACCTCCTTTACAGTTTACCAAGCTGATTCACCGCAATCTCAAGTGAACTGTCATATGTCTGAACCATTTTCTGATTTGTCTCATATGCGCGGGAGACGTTGATCATCTCAACCATCTCCTTAACCACCTGCACATTGGCATACTCCAGATATCCGGAAAGAACCTTTGTATTCTCGTCGGCGTCCTTCGTCTGCGCTCCGTCCACCTCCTGGAACATCGTCTCTCCGTAATGTTCAAGATAATTATAATCTTCAAAATCGGTAATCCCGATCTTAGCCACTTGCCTGCCGTTCTGATAAATCGTCCCGTCCGTATTGATGGAAGTTGTCAGACGCGGATTCAATTCTATCGGAGAACCCCCGTCATCCAGGACAAAATCTCCGTCCTTCGTGACCAAGTTGCCTTCCTCCGTCACGGTAAAAGAACCGTCCCGTGTATATTTTGTGGAAGTTTCCCCTGCTTTGTTGGTAAATTCAATCGTAAAGAAGCCCGGTCCCGTCAACGCCAGATCAAAGGTGTTGTCCGTAACCTTGAGCGGTCCCTCGGAATAATCCGTATAATTCTCCCCGATCTTCACGCCGAGGCTCATTGTGCCGAGCCTTCTGGCTGTGTTGGGTGACTCTGATGTATCTTTGATCTTAAGGGCCAGCACCTGATCAAATGCCTGGGAGGTCGCCCCCTCCTTCTTAAAGCCTACCGTAGTGCTGTTTGCAAGATTGTTTGTCAAAGTGTCCATTCTATGCTGTTCGTTCACCATTCCCGTATATGCGGTATATAAACCCTTTAACATATCCTGCCTCCCTGTCCGTCACAGACCTGCCGTTAATTGTCGTCGCGATAACCCGCAAGGAACTCAACGTATTTGCCGGTACCGATCGCCACAGCCGTCATAGGATCCTCTGCCGTCATGGTATTGATGCCTGTCTTGGACTCGATCAGATCCTCAAGTCCCCGTAACAGACTGCCTCCGCCCGTGAGTACAATTCCTCTGTCTGCAATATCCGCAGCAAGTTCAGGCGGCGTCTTCTCCAATACGCTGTGTATCGTCTCTATGATCTGTGAGGTCGTCTCCTTCAGCGCCTCCTCCGTCTCCTCGGAGGAAACCTGAATCGTCTTGGGAAGTCCTGTCACCAGATTCCTTCCCCTCACATCCATGTAATCCACTTCCGGCCTCTTGTAAGCCGAACCGATCTTTATCTTGAGATCCTCTGCGGTTCTCTCACCGATCAGAAGATTATGTTTCTTACGCATGTAACGGACGATGGCCTCATCAAAATCATCTCCCGCAATTTTGATGGATGCACTGACCACAGTGCCTCCCAGGGAGATAACGGCAATGTCCGATGTTCCGCCGCCGATGTCGACAATCATATTTCCGCACGGCTTGGAGATATCGATACCTGCCCCGATCGCTGCTGCGATCGGCTCCTCAATAATGGAAACCTCTCTTGCACCCGCCTGATAGGTAGCATCCTCAACCGCTTTCTTCTCCACCTCGGTAACGCCGCTGGGAACACATACCGCAATGCGCGGTTTCCGGAAGGTTTTCTTACCCAGAGCCTTCTGGATGAAATATTTCATCATTTTCTCGGTTACTGTATAATCTGAAATAACGCCCTGACGCAGCGGTCTGACCGCCACGATATTCCCGGGCGTCCTGCCTAACATCAGTCTTGCGTCCTCACCGATCGCCTTGATCTTATTGGTGTCCCGGTCAAACGCAACCACGGACGGCTCCTTCAGGACAACGCCTTTTCCTCTGATATATACAAGAATGCTGGCTGTTCCCAAATCGATTCCGATATCTGTATATTGCATACTCTAACCCCTTTCTAACGGTTATCTATCATAATGTTTGCCAAATGTCTGCGATTTAAACATACATCACATTATAACCTATAATACCGCATTTTCAAAGGGTTTTCCAAAAATTCACAATTTTTTAAAAAATAACAAAGGACACGGTAACAAAAGACAAATCCCTTTGTCTTTATCCCCGCGTCCGTGCTTTGTCATATCATTTACTATCATTATCGGCTCAAAAGTCGTTTTACATAAGCCCCTGTATAAGATTTTTTATTTTCCGCCACCTGCTCCGGCGTCCCTTGCGCCACGATCGTGCCGCCCTTGTCCCCGCCCTCGGGTCCGATATCAATGATGTAGTCCGCTGTTTTGATCACATCCAGATTATGCTCAATCACCACGACCGTATTGCCGCCTTCCGCCAGACGATGCAGGATCTCAACCAGCTTATGCACATCCGCAAAATGCAGACCCGTGGTAGGCTCATCCATAATGTAGATCGTCCTGCCCGTGCTCAGGCGGCTCAGCTCTGTGGCGAGCTTAATCCGCTGTGCCTCTCCTCCGGACAGAGTCGTCGAGGGCTGTCCCAGTCTGATGTAAGATAATCCCACATCATACAATGTCTTGATCTTGCGCTGGATCGAGGGAACATTTTCAAAAAATGTCACAGCTTCCTCGACTGTCATGTCCAGCACATCATAAATGCTCTTACCCTTATATTTGACATCCAGTGTCTCCCTGTTGTACCGCTTGCCACCGCAGACCTCACACGGCACATACACATCCGGCAGAAAATGCATCTCTATCTTGATGATACCGTCCCCGGAGCATGCTTCGCAGCGGCCGCCCTTCACATTGAAACTGAAGCGTCCTTTTTTATAGCCTTTTGCCTTTGCATCCGGTGTCCCCGCAAACAGATCGCGGATCTGGTCAAACACTCCCGTGTATGTGGCCGGGTTCGACCGGGGCGTACGCCCGATCGGCGACTGGTCAATGGCAATGATCTTATCGAGTTGCTCCACGCCCTCGATCGATGTATGTTTTCCCGGTATGGTGCGGGCTCTGTTCAGTTTCTTTGCCAACGCCTTATACACGATCTCATTGACGAGAGAACTCTTGCCGGAACCTGACACACCTGTCACACAAGTAATGACACCAAGCGGAATCCTGACATCGATATTCTTGAGATTATTCTCAGCGGCGCCATGAACGGTCAGCCAACCCGTGGGCTCCCGCCTGACATCCGGCACCGGGATCTTCCTGATGCCGCTCAAATACTGCCCGGTGATGGATTCCGGAACCTTCATGATCTCCTCCGCCGTGCCGGCTGCGACCACCCTGCCGCCGTGCTCACCGGCGCCGGGACCGATATCCACCACATAGTCCGCCTCTCGCATGGTATCCTCATCATGCTCCACTACGATCAATGTATTCCCCAGATCACGGAGATTCTTCAGAGTCCGAAGCAGTTTATCGTTGTCGCGCTGATGCAGTCCGATGCTGGGCTCGTCCAGAATGTAGCATACCCCGACCAGACCGGATCCGATCTGCGTAGCAAGGCGGATACGCTGCGCCTCCCCTCCGGAGAGCGTCGCCGTCGCTCTGGAGAGTGACAGATATTCCAGTCCCACATCCACCAGGAAGCCCACTCTTGCCCTGATCTCCTTCAAAACCTGCTGTCCGATCAGCTTCTGCTGGTCTGTCAGTTCCATCGTTTCGAGGAATTGCTGCAGCTTCCTGATCGACAGCGAGGTGATTTCAAAAATATTTTTATCGCATACAGTTACCGCGAGAGATTCTTTCTTTAGTCTCTGGCCTTTGCACTCCTTACAGGGTGTGATACGCATAAAGCTCTCATACTCTGCTTTCATGGTCTCCGAGCCCGTCTCGCGGTAACGTCTCTCCTCATTTTTGATCAGCCCCTCAAAGGCAACCGGATAAACGCCCTCTCCGCGCTGTCCCTTGTAATGTACTGCAACTTCTTTTCCTCCGGTTCCGTGGATCAGAATATTTTTGACCTTATCCGGATATTCTCCAAACGGAGTGTCCAGATCAAAATGGTATTCCTCTGCCAGAGCTCTCAGGATCGCATTGGTAAAGCTTGATTTGTCACTGCTGGACTGCCAGCCCATCGCCACAATCGCTCCCTGATTGATACTCAGCGACTGATCCGGTATCATCAGATCCACATCAAACTCCATCTTATAACCCAGACCGAAGCACTCCGGACAGGCGCCGAACGGATTGTTAAAGGAAAAGCTGCGCGGCTCGATCTCCTCAATACTGATCCCGCAGTCCGGACAGGAGAAGCTCTGACTGAAATTCAGCGGCTCTCCCCCGATCACATCCACCTGCAGAAGTCCTTCCGAGAGGGCCAGTGCGCTCTCGATCGAATCCGTAAGTCTTCCGGCAATCCCTTCCTTCACCACCAGACGATCCACCACAATCTCAATATAATGCTTCACATTTTTCTCAAGCTTGATATCCTCTGTCAGTTCATACAGGATGCCATCGATACGGACTCTCACATAGCCGCTCCGTCTGGCGCGCTCCAACACCTTGCCATGCTCTCCTTTGCGTCCTCTGACAACCGGTGCCAAGAGCTGTATCTTAGTGCCCTCCGGAAGTGACATGACCTGATCGGCCATCTGATCTACCGTCTGCTTCTTGATCTCGCGTCCGCATTTGTAGCAATGCGGAATACCGATCCTCGCATAGAGCAGACGAAAATAATCATAAATTTCCGTCACGGTTCCGACCGTGGAACGGGGATTGCGGTTCGTGGACTTCTGATCGATGGAGATCGCGGGAGACAGACCTTCGATCTTTTCCACATCAGGTTTCTCCATCTGACCCAGGAACTGTCTGGCGTAAGAGGACAGCGATTCCATATACCGTCTCTGTCCCTCGGCATAGATGGTATCAAATGCCAGGGACGACTTTCCGGAACCTGACAGTCCTGTCAGGACAACCAGCTCATTCCTGGGAATATCCACATCGATTCCCTTCAGATTATGCTCATGTGCTCCCCGGATCTTAATGTATTCCTTCCGGGGGAGCATCTTCTTTACCTCACTCATCGTTTTTCTCCAATTCCAGTAAATGTTTCTTCAATTCTATCAGTTTATCACGCAGTTCCGCAGCCACCTCAAAGTTAAGTTCTGCCGCCGCACGCTTCATCTTTTTCTGGACATCATCCACCAGCTTCTCAAGTTCTTCTCGATCCATGGATTCAGGATCTTTCTCAAAGGCAGTCTCCTCCTTCGCGATCTCTTTGGAGATGCTGATCAGATCGCGCACCGCCTTGCGGATCGTCTGCGGCGTGATGCCATGCTCCTCATTATACTTTTTCTGAATCTCACGGCGGCGCTCCGTCTCCTCA
>JALFTO010000204.1 GCA_022779165.1 Lachnospiraceae bacterium | reverse complement strand
GGCAATCTTGGAAAGCGTAGTAATTACGATGAGATACATCACTGCAATGATCGCCCACATCTTAAATGTCTCAAAGTTCCTTGCAATAACGATCTGCCCCGCCTTTACCAGTTCCGGGAATCCGATCACGGAAAGAATGGAGGTATCCTTCAGGGTAATGATAAACTGGTTGATGATCGAAGGGATCATTGTCTTGATCGCCTGCGGCAGCACGACACGGCGCATAGCAGTGCTGTAGGGGAGTCCCAGACTCCTCGCCGCCTCCATCTGTCCCTTGTCGATGGACTGGATGCCGGCACGGAAGATCTCCGCCATATATGCACCCGCATTCAGACTCAGGGAAATGATACCTGCCGTCAACGCGCTTAAGCGCACACCGGTCGCCATCGGAATACCGAAATATACAAAGAATGCCAATACAATGAGCGGCACGCCACGAATACAGTCAATATAAACATTTGCGATCGTATGGAGTATTTTGGTCTTGGAAACATTGAGCAGCCCAAAGAACAGACCGATCACGGAAGCAAATACAAGTGACAGGAATGTCAGTTCCAACGTTTTTCCCATTGCAACAACCAGATATACTCCGTTTTCCCTGATCAATTCCAAAAATGACATAAAATGAATCCTCCTTCTGTATGCGGTCTTTTCTGTGATTAAGTGACGGCACATACAAACGCATATGCCGTCCGTTTAATCACAGAAAATTATTTTGTGTATTTTGCAACAATCTCATCATATTTTCCGTTTGCCTTGATGTTGGCAAGACCTGCCTGGAACATGGCCAGAAGCTCTGCATTCTCACCCTTCTTAACGGCAAATCCGTAAGGTGTTGTGGACTCATTCATGTCGCCCGGCATCTCCATGCCCGCACCCTGCTGAATGTTGTATGCCATAACCGGATAGTCCTCGAAGCATGCTACGGTGTTGCCTGTGATGACATCCTGATACATGGTCGGGGAATCTGAGAACTCTACAACCTCAAAACCATACTGCTCTGCGATGGATTTTGCGAACTCAGCGCCGTTTGTACCGGTCTTAACCGCAACCTTCTGATCTTTGAGATCATCAAAGGAAGCAACGGAAGATCCCTTTGCAACTGCCATTGTCACACCTGCGTCATAGTAAGAATCGGAGAAATCAAATTTCTCTTTTCTTGCCTCGGTGATGGACATACCGGCGATAACACCGTCAGCCTGTCCGGACTCAACAGCGAGAAGCGCTGCATCAAATCCGAGAGACTGTAACTCGTACTCGAAGCCCTGATCCTCAGCGATCGCTGCAAGAAGGTCTACGTCGATACCAACGAAGTTATTGTCGGCATCTGTAAATTCAAACGGTGCAAACACGGTATCGGTTGCGATGATGTAGCTTCCTTTGCTTTCCGCTTCAGGTGCTTCCTCTGCGGGTGCTTCTGTTGCAGCTTCCTCTGTCGCTGCAGCCTCTGTCTCAGCCGGTGCCGGCTCTGCCTTACTGCCGCATGCTGTCATGGAAAGTACCATTGCAGCTGCAAGCATTACGGATAATACTCTTTTTTTCATAATAGTGTCTCCTCCTGTTCCTTTTTATATGCCGTAACATTGTATACAATGATGCAACATAGTATAGAGGTTTTATATCATATTGCCTGTGCCTTGTCAAGTTACGCGCCACCCGCACATTTCTTATGCTTGTCCGACCGGCGCTTTTCCCCTCCCGGGCACGACAAACCTCAGATCAGCGGATACTTCGCCGTCAGACTGTCCACGATGGCTCTCGCATCCGGAATCTTGTCCTCGCCGCCCTTGACAACGAGTGCGATCGCCTCGGCGATCCTGTCCATATCCTCCGTATTCATTCCTCTGGAGGTCACCGCAGGCGTACCCAGACGGATACCGCTCGTCACGAACGGAGACTGCGGATCATTCGGGATCGTATTCTTATTACATGTGATATGCGCCTCATCCAGCAGTTTCTCCACTGCCTTTCCTGTCAATCCGTAATTGGTCAGATCAACGAGCATCAGGTGATTGTCCGTACCTCCGGACACGATCTTGATATCTCTTGCAAGCAATCCTTTGCACAGTGCCTGTGCATTGTCAATGATTCCCTGCTGATATTTCTTGAAATCATCGGAGAGCGCTTCCTTGAAGCAAACTGCCTTGGCAGCGATCACATGCATCAGCGGACCGCCCTGAATACCCGGGAAGATCGCTTTGTTGAAGTTATATTTCTTAGCGGTCTCCTCGTCTGAAAGGATCATGCCGCCTCTGGGTCCTCTGAGCGTCTTATGCGTCGTTGTCGTGGTCACATGCGCATAGGGGATGGGGCTCGGATGAAGACCTGCTGCCACCAGACCTGCGATGTGCGCCATATCCACCATCAGCACTGCACCGACCTCATCGGCAACCTCTCTGAATTTCTTGAAATCAATCGTTCTGGCATATGCGGAGGCTCCTGCAATGATCATCTTAGGCTTTGCTTCCAGTGCGATCTCACGAAGCTTATCATAATCGATAAATCCGTCATCATTGACACCGTACGGAACGATCTTAAAATACTTGCCGGAAATATTGACCGGACTTCCGTGTGTCAGATGTCCGCCGTGATCCAGATTCATACCCATAATGGTATCTCCCGGCTCACATACCGCGAACTGCACCGCAAGGTTTGCCTGTGCGCCCGAGTGAGGCTGTACATTGGCATAGGTACACCCGAACAGTTCCATGGCTCTGTCTCTTGCCAGATTCTCAACCACATCCACACAATCGCATCCGCCATAGTATCTCTTACCCGGATACCCTTCGGCATATTTGTTTGTCAGCGGACTTCCCATCGCTGCCATCACTGCCTTGCTCACCCAGTTCTCGGAAGCGATCAGCTCAATGTGGCTGTTCTGTCTTTGCTGCTCGGCCACGATCGCCTCGGCAATCTCGGGATCAACGTTTTTCACTTCGTCTAATGAATACATACTGCTACCTCCTCATATCCGATTTTGAAAAATAGTATATCATAGTTATCTTCCGCTTGACAAATAAATTTAAGCGATATATCTTTTTCATTATACATAAATATAGTTTAAATGATTTTTCAAGATAATCCGAGGTGTTGTTATGAAAGCGATGCTGAATCAGAAACGGATTGCAGACGGCCGGAAATCGACATGGGTACGGTTTTACAGGCAGTATGGACATCTCTTTCCTCTTATTATATATGGTATATTTTACATAGTGTGTTTTGCGTATCTGGAGTCAAAGCCCATGCGTAATATGCATCTGATCCATATGGTCGTGGATGATTATATTCCTTTCTGCGAATATTTCATCATTCCCTACTTCCTGTGGTTTGCCTACGTGGCTGCCGCGGTTGTCTTTTTCTTCTTTCAGGACAAAGGCGATTACTACAGACTGTGCACCTTTCTCTTCACAGGCATGACAATCTTCCTTGCCGTGTCCGCAATCTATCCGAACGGTCACCTGCTTCGTCCGGTACTGGTCGGAAGAGAGGACACCATTTTTATCCGCATGGTCAGATTTTTGTACAGGACCGATACTGCCACGAATCTTTTTCCCAGTATCCACGTGTACAATTCTCTTGCCACACATTTTGCCATTACAAACAGTTCTTATTTTGAAAACAAAAAATGGATACGCACAGGTTCTCTGATCCTATGCATATCCATCATCCTGTCAACGGTATTCTTAAAGCAGCACTCCATGTTCGATGTGCTCACCGCGTTCGGTCTCGCCGCAGTCATGCACTTTGCCGTTTACAGGAGAGCTGCCGTCGCATATCCCCAGACGGCGGAAGCACGTCCCCGCTTCTAAGCGGTCAGTTAAATTTGAATACTTTGCGGCAGATCTTGTATCCGCCGACAGACAATTTCCTGCCGCCGCGTCCCGGCAGATTCATGGAATTGCCAAGGAGCCCGTAGCGCAGCCTGTGATAGAGAATCACATTTTTCTGTTTCAGGTACTGCCACAGCTCCTTTTTTTTGCGCAGATTTTCTTCCGTGCCGGACTTGATCAGCATAATAGATGAAACCGTCATGATAATGTCAAGGTAATTCATCATGTACTGTCTCACCCGCTTATTCATTTGGCGGAAATTGAACTGACTGAAATAGTCAATCATCAGTCTGTTCACCAGGAGCTGCTGGTCAATCCTCTTTATCATCACATCCTCATTGACGGACTGATCCTCCCGCCCGATAAAATACCGGTAAAAATTGACATCCATATAATACATTTTCTTCACATAAGGAAGCGGCTCAAACACGAACAAATTGTCCACGTAAAAGGTGTGCTCCGGCAGTTTCAATCCGCAATCACGCAGAAGCTTCGTTCTGTAAATCACGGAATGCATCAGGATATAATGGCCCTTGTGCATGCGCCCCACTTCATCCCAGGAGAAAAGTCTGTCTGTCGGAAGCGCGCGTCGGTACTGCATCACCTTCTTTTTCTTTTCGCCCTGCTTCTCATAGACAAAATTACTGATCATCATATCCAGCGTATCGCTTCCCGCCACCAGTTCGCGGAGCTTATCCAAAATCTGAAGATACGCATCCTCTCTGACCCAGTCGTCACTGTCCACCACTTTGAAATACAATCCACCCGCATTTGCAATCCCGGCATTGACTCCTGAGCCGTGACCGCCGTTCTCCTTATGGATCACTTTCACGATGGAAGGATACCTCGCGGCATAGCTGTCCGCGATCTCAGCCGTCCGGTCCTTCGACCCGTCATCAACGATGAGGATCTCCACATCCTCGCCGCCCTTTAACAGAGAATCAATACATCTGCCCATATAGTCCTGCGAATTATAGCAGGGAACCGTAATCGTCAATAATTTCATATTTCTGTGCCTCCCCTGACACATATGTCACTTACTTGTTTCGGAACCTGTCGGCACCCGATCCGGACATATCTCTTATTCTTCCCGGAATCTTTTGCTGCCCGATTCGGACATATCTCTCATTCTTCCCGGAATCTGTCATTGCCCAGTCTGATCTTCAGATACGATGTGTATCTGGCAAACGCCGCAGGCATGGGATAACGCTCCTGCGCCTGATTTCTCTCCGCGAAGATCATTCCCTCCTGTCCGGGCACTTCCGGCCGTTCCAGCTCATCCACGCGGATGAGATATCCCGTCATATGCCATTCCCGATGGGTAAAAATGTGCTTTGACGGCTCCAGCTCTTTGATATAGATCACGCCGTAGCCAAGACCTTTTACATATTCGAGAACTTCCTTTTCCTCTTTATGCCCCTCGAGCATCGGAAATTCATACATTCCGGCAAGCAATCCT
>JALFTO010000202.1 GCA_022779165.1 Lachnospiraceae bacterium | reverse complement strand
CCGAGTTCCGAAAGCAGCTGTCCGAGCATCATCCGATTGAGCACTTTCTCATTCTCATCGCCCTCCGCAGGCAGCCTGTCCACCAGCATGATCTCATTGCCGTCACTCTGGTAGACGGTCCGGTAGATCGATTCCACCTCCACACCGGACTCCATCGCCATCACGATATCCTCAGACGCCATGCCCGTTAGCTGCGCCACTTCCTGAATCGTTGCATCCCGCCCGTATTTCTTCGCCACGGCTTCCGCCGCCTGTCTGACCTTCCAGCCGTTTTCCTTTAAGGTCCGGGATACCTTCACGATCCCGTCATCGCGCAGGAAACGCTTGATCTCACCGGCGATCATCGGCACTGCATATGTGCTGAATTTCACGTCGTAGGACAGATCAAACTTGTCGATCGCCTTCATCAGTCCGATGGTTCCCGTCTGGAACAGATCCTCTGCCTCATACCCTCTCCCCAAGAAACGTTTCACAATATGATGGACCAGTCCCAGATTCTTCTCGATCAGTAACTCTCTTGCCTCTTTATCACCTTTCTGTGCCTTCCCGATCAGTTCTGCGATCTCGTCCATACGCTATTCCTCTTGCTCAATGAACGGTTCGCAGCCCAGTTTCTTCTTCATTCTGACAATGGTTCCCTGTCCCGGTTCGGATTCCACCTCCAGATCGTCCATGAAGGCTTCCATAAAGGAAAAACCCATTCCCGATCGGTCGAGCTCCGGTCTTGTCGTAAAGAGCGGTTCCATGGCCTTCTCCACATCCGCAATCCCCGTCCCTTTATCCTCGATCTCGATATGTAACAGATCGCGCTCCAGCATGCAGCGGATCCGAATTTTCCCCGGTTTTCCCTCATATCCGTGTATGATACAGTTTGTGACTGCCTCTGACACCGCCGTCTTCACATCCGATATCTCCTCCAGCGTCGGATTCAGATCCGCGGTGAACGCCGCAACCGCCACTCTGGCAAAGCCTTCGTTGGCGGACAGCGCATCAAACGTAAGCTCCATCTCATTCCTGTTTCCATATTCTTTATTGTTCACTCTGTCCATGACCGTCCTCCTCTATGATGTGCAGCACTTTTTTTAACCCTGATATGCCTATGATCCGCCGGATCCGGCTGTCCGCATGGATCGCGTAGACCTGTCCTCCGAAGCATGCGATCTTGCGGTATCTTCCCATGATGATACCGATCCCCGAACTGTCCATAAACCTGGTATCCTCAAAATCAAACACAATATGATCCACTTTTTCTTTCAGGATATACCGGTCTGCTTTCTCACTGAGTATCACTGCCTGATGATGATCGACCTCCTCCGGCATCCGGATCATCAGGTATTGTCCGATCATCTGAAATCTGTCTTCCATAACTTCCTCCTCTCCATTGTCGGGAAATGCTCCGGCAGAGGCGGTCTCTGCCGCCTGCCCGCCACACGCAAAAAGAGGATATGACATTTCTGTCATATCCTCTTTCGTATCTTACGCGTTCAGCCCGCATCATTCCTGCTTTGTTCTCACGCTGTAGCCTCGCTCAGCCTGCATTATTATTGATCTCATCCAGATAGGACTGCGCTCTCCGTGCTTTCTCCGTATCCGGGAAGGATTCGATCACCTGTTTGTAAATCTCTGCCGCCTTGTCATTGTTGCCCTGCTTGCGGTAGGCATTGCCCAGATCATATAAGATGTCACCGTTTGAGGGATCATAGCCTGCTGCCAGTTCAAAATCCCGGATCGCATCCTCATACAATTCCTTGCGGTAGGACTGCATGCCCGATTCATAATAAGCATTTGCGATGGAAGGTCCCACCTTTTCCATCAGAAGCTGATAGAGATTCTGGAAAGCCGGGGACTCGATCTGTCCGGCCTCCTCGGGTTTCACACTCTCCAGCGCCTTTGCGATCTTCTCCGTGTTATCGGGCTCTTCCATATAGACGGAAACAGCGCCGAGCAGACCGTCGATCACCATCATGGTGCCGTCATCGCCCTCGTACTCTGCCACGGTAGTCCGCAGCCTGTCATTTTCCTCTGACAAGGATTTCACCTGCTGCTCGAGATCCTCGATCGCACTCGTCTTCTTGTCAAGCTGCTCACTGACTGCCCGGAGTTCATTCTGTGCGGCATTGTTCGCCATATTGAGTCTGGCAGGAAGCAGCAGGAAGCATGCCGCCGCAACACCGATCGCGATGCCGATCCCGATATTGAGAATCACGGAGAGACTACGATTCTCCCTGTTTCCGACCGGCTGGATGATCGTCTCATTGCCGCTCTGATATTTGATGACGCCGTCCGATACCTTCTCCCGCTTCTTGCGGTCTCCCTTGGCATTCTCATCGGCCTGCAGCATTTCCTCCACTTCTTTGAGATAGCGTAGCGTCGTTGTGCTGCCGGTATCAATCTTGAGGCACTTCTTCAGCTCCCGCTGTGCCTTCTCCCACTCCTCCGCTTTTATATACAGAAGCGCCAGCAGCTGGTGCGCCTGCACATATCTCGGATTCAGGGATAATACTTTCTTTAACTGGATCACCGCCAGATCAAGGCTGTCCTGCTGGCAGTATCCGAGAGCCAGATTATACTTCTTGATCGTCTGGTTGATGGCATCCAGGCGGGTAGGATTATCCTGGATCATATTGATGTAATCGTCCGCAATGTTTTTCTCCGAGCGGAGATTCTTGCTGATAACCCATTCTCCCAATCCCCGGACCACATCACCCATCTCGTAATAAACCAGGCCCAGGAGATTTCTCGCTTCCACATTATTTTTATTAAATTTCAGACTCTGCCGTAAACTGATTACCGCACCGGACAGATCCCGCACGCCTGCTCTTTCCAGACCCTGATTATAGAAAAAGTTCGAGGCATACATGATTCTCTTATAGAGCGCCACATCCGCCCCGCAGCTCGTACAAAAATCTTTTTCCGATAACTGGCATCCGCAATTATAACACTTCATGCACAGTACCTCTGATTACTTTTCCTCTTTTACCTGCTGCATCATCCCGACCAGAACATCCGCCACATCCGTCAGATCCTGATTATAGATGGCATCCTCCGCGTCCTCGATCTCGAGGCTTGGATGAAACTTTTTTAATTCTTCCTCAAAATTTATCATTCTTCTCTCTCCTTCAGGAGTTCAACACAAAATACTCTTTATCTCTCCGGCCAGATACAGGGATCCTGCAATATACACCCGATCCGCCTCCGTCTTCTTCGCGACAACCTCTCTAAAAGCCTGCCCGACATCTGTCATATCACGGATCTGTGTCTGAACGCCGCGTCCTGTTTCCTGCGCAAAAGCCCTGTGCATTTCCTCCAGCGAAAGCCCTCTCGGATTATCCAGCTCTGCCAGCCAGATCCCTTCAAACAATCCCTCGCTCTGCAAAAGGCTTATCATCTGCCGGTAACGCTTATCCGCAACCGCGGAAAAAAGGAGATATCTCTTTCCGGTGCACTGATCCTGTCTGACGGCGTCCAGAAACGCCCTGACACCATCCTCATTATGTGCACCGTCCACATACACTCCCGGCATGATCTCTTCCATGCGGGCTTCCCAGTGCGCGCTCGCAAGTCCCTCTGTGATCTGCTCTTTGGTCACATGCAGCCTGTCCGCCAGCACATCGACCGCCGTCAGTGCAAGGCTTGCATTTTCTGCCTGATATGGCGCACCGGTGGAAAGAATCCCCTTGACATATCCATAATAACGAGATTCAAAGGAAAAATCAATGAAATTTTTATGAAACAAAATATTTCGGACGCGGTCCTTCGACACCGGATGACACGGACATCCAAGCTTCCCGGCCTGCGCCTTGATCACTCCGGAGGCTTCCGGTTTGTTGTCCGCATACACGACAGGCACACCCGGTCGCAGGATTCCCGCTTTTTCGCCGGCAATCTGTGCGATGGTATCGCCGAGATATTCCATATGATCAAGACCGATCTCCGTGATCACACACAGATCCTTGCGGCTCACGGAATTGGTGGCATCCAGCCGTCCTCCGAGTCCCGTTTCCAGCAGAATGATATCCGCTTTTTCCTGTGCAAAGCACTCCATTGCCATAAAAAAAAGAATTTCAAAAAAAGTAGGATGATACCCGCTCTTTTCTTCCTCCCGGAACCTGTCAAGTTTTTCCTTTACGAGGCAGAAGCATTCTGCAAAAACCTCTTCCGTAATCATCTCTCCACAGATGCGGAAGCGCTCCCGCATCGTGACCAGATGCGGGGAGGTGAACATCCCGACACGATACCCCGCCTCTGTCAGAATGGACGACAAATAGGCACAAACAGAGCCTTTTCCGTTTGTGCCCGCAATATGTATCGTCATCGTATCCAGACAGGGATCCCCCAGATACCGCAAGAACCGCTCGGTATCCTCCGGCGCATTCTTCTTCGTAAATCTGGGGATCTCCAGAATATACTTCTCAATCTCCCGGTATTCCATTTTTGTCTGACACTCCATCCCGTCTTTTTGATCAGCAGAACACACGATAGGAACCGCCCGTCAACCCGCCGACTCTATCTCCACGCTTCCCTTATAACACCGGTACACCGCATACTGCACCTCCGAGTTCATCGTTCTGGAGCAGGACTCAAGTTCCAGCACCACGCCCCGGTAAGTTTCCCGGAATACAGTGATCTTAGAGCCCTTGCCCTCATCAATACGCTGCTTATACCTCTGCTTCTTTTCTTTGACCTCATCGAGTTTCTTGTAGCAAGCATCTTTCTGCGCGTTCAGTTCGACCAGACCCTGTCCGGTGCCGCTTTTTACAAAAGCCTTTTTCTTAATCAGTGATTCCATCTTATAGAGAATCTGCTCCAGCTTATCCGCAATGTCACGTTCTTCTTCCTGGCATTTACACCACTCATTGTAAATCTCACGCTCGTATCCGGCGTGTACCACGGTGCGCACCTCGACATCATTGCCGAGCTGTCCCGCCTCAATGCCCTTCAGTCCGAACGTATAACCGCCGATGATGCTGCCGCGGCGCCCCTTGACAATCACCTGTCCCGAAGCATATACATTGGCGTTAAGAATGTAGTTTGCTTCCACATTCCCTTCCGCCCTGACCTCACACTGTTCGATAAAATTGGAGAATACGCTCCCTCTGGCACGGATGTTGCCTTTCATATTTCCCTGCACGCCGCGGCTCAAAACAATGTCCCCGCCTGCATACAGCGTCGCACTCTCGACATTTCCGTTGATCACCAGATTCCTGCCGGCACGGATCACCACACCTGCCGTCACATTCCCGCTGATTATGATATCACCGAAAAATTCGATCCTGCCGACACTCAGATCGACATCGCCGCTCACCTCATGAACCGCCTTGATATCGATTGTGCCGTCTTTGAGTTCAACTTTTCCGGTCGTATTCGCGTAATAGGTATTGCCTTCCCGCTTAATGCACATACCGCGGATGGGCGGCAGTTCCTTCACAACGTTACACTTCAAAACCTCGCCGTCCACCGTGAATCCGTCCTGCCCCGGCACAGCCGGATGATAGACTGCCAGCTTGTCTCCTGTCTTGACATTCTGGAGCATACTCATGCTGGTGTAATCCACGGAACCATCCTCATTGATCGCAGGGCCTTTGGAAATATCGTCCGGTGTAAAAAAATACTCATAAGCACCATCGATTCCGTCCACAGCAGGCTTTCCCTTGGCAACAAGAATCTCACGCTGGTAGACACCTTTCTTAGACATGGCAACAAGACGTGGCATAATATAGCCTGCTGCCACGCCTGAATCACGGAGCATACCGATCAGCTCCTCTTTGCTGTATCCTTCCTTGTCACCACCGGGTTCTGCCAGATACATCCACGCTTCCATTCTGTCAGCGGAGATCCGGACACACGACTCCTCTTTGGGTTTCATTTCCCGGAAGAATCTCTTCTTCAGTTCTGCCAACTGATCTCTCGTCAGTTCTAACGCTTCTTCTCCCATAGGTTTACCCGCATCAAATCTTTATGGCTATAGTATGACCTATTTCATCCGTAGTTGCAAGTAAATTCTGTCGTGATACCGCCTATTTTGTCAGTTGCTTCAACCGCGTCTCGACCTGCTCCATCATCTGCGTATATTTTGTCAGTTTTTCTTTTTCCTCTGCAATCTTTGCTTCCGGAGCCTTGGACAGGAAGCGCTCGTTCGACAGCATGCCGTTTACCCTTGCAAGCTCGCCTGTCAGACGCTTCTTTTCCTTCTCAAGACGATCGATCTCCTGACTGATATCCACCAGTTCCGCAAACGGAATATACAGCGTCGCCTCCGCGATCACCACCGACACCGCATCATCGGCAATGCCTGTCTTATCCTCCTGGATCTGCACCTCGGAAGCGTAGGCGAGGGATGCAAAGAACAGTCTGCCCTCCTCAAAAATGCTTCTGATCTCCTCATTCGCACTGACAACATACACGGATGCCTTGCGGCTGGGCGCAACGTTCATCTCCATACGCACATTACGGATGCCACGCACTGCCTCCTTGATGATCTCAATCGCTTTCTCTTCTTTTGCAAAGTTCCACTCTTCGCTGTACACAGGCCATGCGGAGATCATGATAGATTCCTCTTCACTCTGCAGCGTACAGAAGATCTCCTCCGTAATAAACGGCATATAGGGATGAAGGAGCTTGAGCGCTCCGATCAGCACGGTCTTCAATGTCCACAGTGCCGCCGTCTGGCTGTCGGCATCATCGGACGCATACAGTCTCGGCTTCACCATCTCGATGTACCAGTCGCAGAACTCATCCCAGATAAAGTCGTATACTTTCTGAACGGCGATTCCCAGTTCGAAATGCTCCATGTTATCAGTTGCATCCTTCACAAGCGTATTGAATTTGGAGAGGATCCACTTATCCACGGGCTCAAGCTTCTCAGGCTGCGCATCGGGAATTTCCTTACCTTCCATGTTCATCATGATAAAGCGGGATGCATTCCATACCTTATTGGCAAAATTGCGGCTTGCCTCCACTCTCTCATAATAGAATCTCATGTCATTTCCGGGCGCATTTCCCGTGATGAGCGTAAGTCTCAGCGCATCTGCACCGTACTTGTCGATGATCTCAAGCGGATCGATACCGTTGCCCAGCGATTTGGACATCTTGCGTCCCTGGGAATCGCGCACCAATCCGTGGAACAGCACCGTCTTGAAGGGTTTCTCACCCATCTGCTCATAGCCGGAGAAGATCATGCGGATGACCCAGAAGAAGATGATATCATACCCTGTCACAAGAACATCTGTCGGATAGAAATATTTCAGGTCTTCCGTCATCTCAGGCCATCCCAGTGTGGAGAAAGGCCAAAGTGCCGAGGAGAACCAGGTATCCAGCGTATCAGGGTCCTGCGTAAAATGGGTCTTGCCGCACTTCGGACAAACCTCCGGCTGCTCCTTTGCAACGATTGTCTCGCCACACTCATCACAGTAATAAGCCGGAATCCTGTGTCCCCACCAGAGCTGTCTGGAAATACACCAGTCTCTGATATTATCCGTCCAGTTATAATAGGTCTTTTCCATTCTGGAAGGAATCAGCTGAATCTCACCGTTTCTGACAGCATCAGCCGCCGGTTTGATCAGCTCGTCCATCTTGACAAACCACTGCTTCTTGATCAATGGCTCAATGGTCGTCTTACATCTGTCATGGGTTCCTACATTGTGAGAATAATCCTCGATTCGCACTAAGAGCCCCATCTCATCAAGTTCCTTCACGATCTGCTTTCTCGCCTCATAACGGTCAAGGCCCTCGAACTTGCCGCCGTTTTTGTTGATCGTTGCATCGTCGTTCATGATATTGATCTCCGGCAGATTGTGGCGCTTGCCCACCTCAAAGTCGTTGGGGTCATGCGCCGGTGTAATCTTAACCACGCCGGTTCCGAATTCCATGTCCACATAGGAGTCCGCAACGATCGGAATCTCGCGGTTAAT
This sequence comes from Lachnospiraceae bacterium, assembly GCA_022779165.1. Taxonomy (GTDB): domain Bacteria; phylum Bacillota; class Clostridia; order Lachnospirales; family Lachnospiraceae; genus VSOB01. Next base: position 22,806 of record JALFTO010000202.1, on the reverse strand, counting down.
GATCGGCAGCATCACCTTCCTTCCGATCAGGTGCTTGTATCTGTCGTCCTCTGGATTGACGGCAACCGCCGTATCACCCAGCATTGTCTCAGGACGTGTTGTTGCAAACTCCAGGAATTCCGTTGTGCTTACACTTCCATCCCCGTTGATCAGCGGATATTTGATATGCCAGAAATGTCCTGCCTGCTCCTGATATTCCACCTCTGCGTCCGAGATGGAGGTATTACATACCGGACACCAGTTGATGATGCGGCTTCCCTTATAGATCCAGCCTTTCTCGTGCATCTTGCAGAAAACTTCCGTGACTGCCTTGTTGCAGCCCTCGTCCATCGTGAAACGCTCTCTGTCCCAGTCACAGGAGGAACCCAGCTTCTTCAGCTGCTCTACAATTCTTCCACCGTACTCTTTCTTCCACTCCCAGGCGCGCTCTAAGAAGCCTTCTCTGCCGAGATCACTCTTATTGATACCCTCTTCCTTCAGTTTCTCAATGATCTTAACCTCTGTTGCGATACTTGCATGATCCGTCCCCGGTTGCCACAATGCATTGTAGCCCTGCATTCTCTTAAAACGGATCAGAATATCCTGCATGGTCTGGTCAAGTGCATGTCCCATATGAAGCTGCCCCGTGATATTTGGCGGCGGAATCACGATCGTAAACGGTTTCTTGGTCTTGTCCACTTCGGCATGGAAATACTTCTTGTCCAGCCACTTCTGATACAGCTTGTCTTCTATGCCCTTCGGGTCATAGGTCTTTGCCAGTTCTTTGCTCATTTTTTCTCTCCTTTTCCGCGAGGTGCGCAAAAACGCCCTCTACCGGAATTTTCCGGTAAAGGGCGAATGTTCGCGGTACCACCTTTTCTTATTACTCTTTCCCGACCGCACGCCGCAATTGTGCCAAATCGGGAACTGTCCTGTAACGGGGACGAATCGTGGATGCCTACTTATTTATGACACGTTTGTCATATGTCTGTTCACCATCCCGGTTCCAAAGCTACCTTCCACACCTTCTTCTTTAAGCGGTCTCACAGCCGATGAACCGCTCTCTCTGGAAAGGAATGATGCGTACTCCTCTTTGTCACTACCTTTGATTTCATATTACTGACATCAGTTTAGTCAAATGCGGCGGATTTGTCAATCCGTTTTTCTCTTGAATTTCTTCTTGAGTTTCTGCCGTTATATCCACAACTGCGGAAGCCCATGCATGACAAAGGTTGCTTTCGGTCTGTATTTTGGGTATACTAAATTAATCTGCGCGTGATTTCGCGCGAAATACCCATTGGAAAGGCTATCATGTTAAAAGAATTAAAAAAGAAAGATATGATACTCTGTGTCATCGGCAGTGCCATACTTGCTTTCGGTCTGTATAACGTTCATTCCCTGTCCGGCGTGACGGAGGGCGGAATCCTCGGTATGATGCTGCTCATAAAGCATTGGTTTCATATTTCTCCCGCCATCTCCGGCTTTGTTATGAATACTGTCTGCTATGTGGTCGGATGGCTCCTGCTCGGGAAATCCTTTGTTGTTTATTCCATCATCGCAGGCGGCTGTTTTTCCGCCTTTTATGCCATCTTTGAACGGTTTCCCCCGCTTTGGCCGCAGCTTGCGGATATGCCTCTCGCAGCCGCGTTCATCGGTGCCCTGTTTGTCGGCATCGGCGTAGGACTGTGCGTGCGGACCGGCGGTGCTCCGGGCGGAGACGATGCGCTTGCACTGGTGATCAGCAAGCTGACCCGGACAAGGCTGCAATGGGCTTATCTGGCAACGGATCTGATTGTCCTCGTGCTCTCACTGTCGTATCTCGACTACAAGCGGATCGGGCTTTCACTGCTGACCGTGACCCTGTCGGGGCAGCTCATCGGTGTCGTACAGAACTTCCATATTCCGCAACCCGAATGACAATATGGGCTGCCGCAACCGCGGCGGTCCTTTTTCTTATGTAATTGTTATCAAATAAAGCGGTGGAATGCATTCGAGAAGTGTCTTAGTATCTGTTATTTTCGAGAAGAACGATGAACAGGGCGGCGAGGACTGTCTGAGCACTGCCGGTTTTTCAATTCTTTGGCCTCCCGGAACCTTCGCGGGGATTTCCTAATTGTTTTCGGGCGGACCGCTTATCGTGCCGCTTCTGCGGAACTCGCTTCGCTCAGACAGTCCTCGAAGCGGCGCATATCCGCCCGTTAAAACAATAAGGAAATCCGCCGCTTGATCCCGATGTCGGTCAAAGAATTGAAAAACCGGCAGATGCGAGTTCCGCAGACGCCCTGCTATCGAACATCGTTCTTCCGAAAATGCTACAGATACTTGACACTTTGAGAGCATTCCAATGCTTTGATTTGATAAAATAGACAAGAAAAAGGACCGCCGCGGTTGCGGCAGCCCCATTTTTGTCATTCTTCTATTATACGCTCTTCTTCTCTGCCCTGCTGGCGGCGATTCCCGCAAGCAGCAGAAGCGGGAACACGGTTGCAGCCAGAATTCCCATCTTCAGATTGTCATCAAACAGTCCCGACACCATGCCCACCACGGTCGGACCTCCGCCGCATCCCAGGTCACCTGCGAGTGCCAGGAGCGCAAACAGCGCCGTGCCGCCGCCCTTGAGCGTCGCGGCCGCCTTGCTGAACGTGCCGGGCCACATGATCCCGACTGACATTCCCGTCACGGCACAGCCAATCAGCCCGAATACGGGACTCGGCACAAACACGATGCACAGATACGCGGCAATGCACAGCATACTGCTCCATGCCATAAATTTGTCGAGATCGATCTTATCCCCGTATTTTCCATAGAATGCCCTGGCAAGCCCCATCAATACGGCAAAAGCCATCGGTCCCGCCAGATCACCTGCCGTCTTGGAAACGCCGAGCGCTTTCTCCGCAAAGGCAGACGCCCACTGACTCACCGACTGCTCGCTGGCGCCGGCGCAGACCATCATCACCATCAGCACCCAGAACAGCCGCATCGTAAGGAGTTCCTTCAGCGGAATTCCCTTGTCCTCCTCCGTCACGAGGGGCGCGATCGGCACTCTGGTAAACAGGATCAGATTGATGATTGGAACGACCGCCCATATCCAGGCAAGGATACGCCAGTTCCCGATCCCGAATATCCGGAAAAACAGTGTGGATAGGAGCACCACGCCCACGTGCCCCCAGCAATAAAAGGAATGCAGCAGGCTCATCGCTTTTTCCTTATTATCGGTTGGGCAGGACTCCATCACCGGGCTGACCAGCACCTCTAAAAGGCCGCCGCCGACCGCATAGACCATAACCGCAATGAGCAGTCCCACAAAGGGATCCGGCGTGATGCCCGGCAGAATCGTGAGCAGAATAAATCCAAGCGCGGCACAGCCGTGTGCGATCACCATGGATGCACGATACCCGATTTTGTCGACAAACCCGACCGAAACGAGATCGACAAGCAGCTGCAATCCGAAATTAAACGTAATCAAAAATGTAATCTTCGTAAGCGGTATGCCGAAGCTGCCCTGAAATGTCAGGAACAGAAGCGGAGCGAAATTATTGACGATCGCCTGAACCACATAACCGATAAAGCAGGCATATACAGTCTTGTTGTACTCTCTGTTCATAAGCTTATCTTCCCCCTTGTCAGTCGCCTATTCCAGTTCACTCAAGCCTGTATATAACTTATAGTATCTGCCCTGTTGTGTCAACAGTGTCTCGTGATCGCCTCTCTCAATAATCTCACCGTTTTCCAGAACCATGATTGCATCCGCATTTCTGACAGTCGAGAGCCTGTGCGCGATGACCAGTGTCGTTCGATCCGCCATCAGACGGTCCATTCCGCGCTCAATATGTTTCTCCGTTCTGGTATCCACCGACGAGGTCGCCTCATCAAGGATCAGAATTGGCGCTTTGGATACCGCCGCCCTGGCGATATTGAGAAGCTGTCTCTGTCCCTGGCTCAGATTGGCGCCATCTCCCTGAAGCACTGTGTCATATCCGTGCTCCAGACGCATGATAAAACTGTGTGCACTTGCGGTCCTGGCCGCCTGAATCACCTCTTCATCCGTGGCATCCAGCCTGCCGTAACGGATATTTTCCATCACCGTTCCAGTGAAAAGATGCGTATCCTGAAGCACCATGGCTACATTCCGTCTGAGGCACTCCCTGTTGATATCCCTGATATCCACACCGTCGATCGTGATGCTGCCGCTGTCCACATCATAAAACCGGTTGATCAGGTTCGTAATCGTTGTCTTGCCCGCGCCGGTGGAACCGACAAAGGCGATCTTCTGTCCCGGTTTGGCATACAGCGTGATATGCTTTAAGATCGTTTTGCCCGGCACATATCCGAAGGTTACATCCTGAAGGACTACCTCCGGCCGGAATGTTGTATCCCGCAGTTTGAACGCATACTTCGAGTTGTTCTGGGACACTTTCCAGAAAGATCTGCCTGCCCGCTCCTCGATCACAAGCGCATCTTTTGCATCCGCCTGTTCGGGTTCCGCGTCCATCACGTCAAACACACGCTCCGCTCCGGCAAGCGCCGAAAAGATTGTGTTCATCTGCATCGACACCTCATTGATGGGACGGCTGAACTGACGAGAGTAATTGACAAATACCGCAAGTCCTCCCACGTCAAAGCCCTTAAGGACGCAGAGCGCGCCGCCGACCACTGCAGTCAGCGAATAATTGACCTGCCCGAGGTTCCCCATCACAGGACCCATGATCCCGCCGAAGAACTGCGCCATGATCTGATTCTTTTTCAGATCGGCATTATACTGCTCGAATTCCTGCAGCGCTTTCTCCTCATGACAGAACACCTTCACGACCTTCTGCCCGCTGACCGTCTCCTCGATATATCCATTCAATGCACCCAGAGATGCCTGCTGCCTCTGATAATATTTGCGGCTGCGGTTTGCCACGGTCTGCCCGGCTTTCATCATAAGCGGCACCATTACCACCGTGATAACTGTCAGATAAATATTGGTATAGAGCATCAACGCCAGTGTCCCGACAATGCTGATCGCTCCCGAAAGGATCTGGACGATCGTGCTGGTCAGCATCTCGCCGATCGCGTCCACATCATTGGTAAAACGGCTCATCAGATCTCCCGTCCGATTTGTGTCATGGAAGGAGACCGGCAGTCTCTGGAGTCTGCAGAACAGATCATTTCTCAACTTCTGCAGTGCATCCTGCGCCACCTGCACCATGATCCTTGCCTGCAGATATTGGGTGGCAATTCCTGCCGCATAGATCATAAGCATCACGGCCACCCCTTCTGCCAGCGCCTTCACGCTGCCCTCCGGCGACACCAGCATATTGATGATGGGACGCAGCATATAAGACCCTGCCAGACTTGAAAGGGCACTGATCAACACACAGAAAAATACGAGCACAAGCTTCGCCCTGTCCTTTTCCAGATAGGAAAAGAGTCGCTTCACCACACGGCGCAGTTCCTTCGGCCTGCCCGTTGCCAGCATTGCTTTCTTATTTGCATGTGGTCCCGGCATTATGCAGTCACCTCCTTATCCATCTGGGATTCATAGATCTCCCTGTAGGTCTCACAGGAAGCCATGAGTTCTCTGTGGCTGCCCTCGCCCACGATCCTGCCTTCCTCCAGCACAAGAATCTTATCCGCCTCCATGACGGAAGTGATCCTCTGTGCAATGATAATCTTGGTCGTATCCTTAAGCTCCGTCCTGAAGCTCCGGCGTATCATCGCCTCTGTAGCCGTGTCAACGGCGCTGGTGCTGTCATCCAGTATGAGAATTCTCGGTTTTTTGAGCAGTGCTCTTGCAATACAGAGCCTCTGCTTCTGTCCGCCGGAGACGTTCACACCACCCTGTCCCAGTTCTGTGTCATATCCTTTCTCAAAGGAACGGATAAAATCGTCCGCCTGTGCGGCCTGTGCCGCTGCGCGCACCTGTTCCGGATCCGCCTGCTCGTCTCCCCAGCGGAGATTATCCAGGATCGTCCCTGAGAAGAGGACATTCTTCTGAAGCACCATGCCGACGCTGTTCCTCAGATGTTTCAGGGAATACTCCCGCACATCGATCCCGTCAACAAGCACCTCTCCTTCGTCCACGTCGTATAGCCTCGGAATGAGCTGCACCAGTGTCGTCTTGCCGCAGCCGGTAGAGCCGATGATCCCAACCGTCTCCCCGTGGGTAATGGAAAAGGAGATATGATCCAATACCTTTTCTTCTCTCTCTTTATAATAGGAAAAACTCACATTTCTGAATTCGATATCGCCTTTTTGGATCACTGCATCCGCATCCGAAGCGTCCTCGTCCGTCAGATCCGGCTTCGTATCCAGCACCTCCGTGATACGTCTTGCACTCGCAACGGCTCTGGAGCTCTGGAGCAGCACCATGGCAAGCATCATCAGCGACATCAGCACCTGGACAATATAGGTGGTGAACGCCGTCAGATCTCCGACCGGCATCGTACCCGCAAGCACCATGTTTCCGCCCACCCACACGACAGCAAGCGTAGTGATGTTCATCGCAAGCATCATGACCGGCATCTGGAAAATCACTACCTTGAAAGCGCGCAGTCCCGCTTCTTTCAGCTGCGCATTTGCTTCGGCAAATTTCTGTTCCTCTCTGTCCTCCCTGACAAAAGACTTCACAACACGCACATTGGTGAGTGCCTCGCGGATGCCGGAATTGAGCAGATCGAGCTTTTTCTGCATAAAATCAAACCGCGGAAAACCGATTCTGATAATCAGCATAATCATTGCTGCCAGCATGGGGATCACAACGAGCAGAATCGCTGCCAGACTCGGATTGATTGCAAACGCCATGATCACGGCACCGATCATCATACCCGGAGCACGCAGAAACAATTTAAGTCCCATCATGATCACGTTTTGGATCTGTGTAATATCGTTTGTCAGCCTCGTCACCAGGGAACCGGTACTGAACGAGTCAATATTGTGGAAAGAAAAATCCTGTACCCGTGCAAACAAATCCCGCCGCAGATCAGCCGCAAAGCTGACTGCCGCTTTCACCGCAAAATAATTTCCTCCGATACCGCCCGCCATCATAATGAATGCCAGTGCGATCATCATGCCTCCGGTCATCAGAATGTACGACACATCATGATTGGCTGCACCGACATTGATGATATTTGCCATCAGCGCCGGGAGAAACACCTCCCCAATGACTTCCACAATCATCAGAATGGGGCCCATCACAAAATACTTCCAGTAAGGCAGAACATATTTCCTGTAACGTTTCATATTTCGTTCCCTCGTATTATATAGTAGTTTTTAGATACCCTTTCACTTGTATCTGTCCAGAGTTCCGGCTGTTCAGCACCGGCCGGGAAAACAATCGATTGGCCCGACTCTGAACAGTTTCCATTTTATTCCCGTTCTTTTTGTTCGGCAATCTCATTAGCGCGAATTTCATAAAACTTTCAAAAACTGGTATGGTTAAAAAATATATAATTGGCTATTTTGAAGCATCCACCTTTCTGTATAATGAGATAAAAATGAATGCATACATTTTCTATCAGGAAAAAGCTTTGAATCAGCTATCATACGAGGAGAGATTATTATGAAAAACGAAAAAACTTTTAAAATTGCCGCTACCGGCCTGTTTGCAGCACTTTCTTATGTAGTATTCACCTTTTTGCAGATTAAAATCCCGCTTCCCGGCGGTGACGCTACTTCCTTTCACCTCGGCAATGCCGTGTGTGTGCTGGGTGCACTGATTCTGGGCGGCTTCTGGGGCGGACTCGGCGGTGCGATTGGTATGACCATCGGCGATCTGCTCGATCCCGTATATGTCATTTACGCCCCCAAAACACTGATCTTAAAATTCTGCATCGGCATGATCACAGGCATCGTTGCCCACCGGTTCGGCAGGATCACACATACAGATGACAAACAGCATATCCTGAGATGGACAGCCATTGCAGGCTTCTGCGGTCTTCTGTTCAACGCCATCTTTGATCCGCTGTTCGGATACTGGTACAAGAGGATCATCATCGGCAAGCCTGCCGCTGAGTTGGTACTCGCTTACAACGTGACCTCTTCGGCCGTCAATGCCGTTGCCTCCCTGATCGTTGCCACACTGATCTATATGGCGCTCTATCCGGCCTTGAAAAAATCCGGGTTGTTCCTTAAAATAGGAAAAAGCAAATAAATTCCAAAAAAGCACAGACAGGACGGCAATCATGGAACAGACTTACGACAGGCCGGAGACCTCCGGCTTTGCCACAATACCAAAAAGAATCATTACCATCAACGATCTCACCGGTTTCGGGCGCTGCTCTCTGGCAGTCGTCCTTCCGGTGATCAGTGCTATGCAGGTACAGGCTTGCCCTGTGCCTGCATCTGTGTTTTCCAACCACATGGGATTTCCCACCTATTATCACAGAGATCTCACAGATGGACTGGATCCGTTTTTGAAAGGGCTCTCCGATCTGGGGATCGCCTTTGACGGTGTCTACTGCGGCTTCCTAAGCTCTGTCATGCAATGTGATATCGTGTGTCATTTTATCCGCGAAAGCAAGGAAAGAGCACGTTCCGGCGGAAACGACGCACCTGTCATACTGATTGATCCGGTCATGGGCGACAACGGCAAGCCCTATCGCATTGTCACGCCCGAATTGCAGCTTCGGATCCGTGAACTGTCCTGCCTTGCCACAATCCTCACTCCCAACCTGACGGAAGCATGTCTGCTCACAGATACCGCCTTTCCTTCCGCAGCTCCGGATGATGCTTTTCTGAATGAGCTGTGCTGCAGGCTCCTCGCTCTCGGTCCGTCCCGTGTAGCCATCACCGGGATCCATTGTGCGGACACTGTCCGGAATTATTGTATGGAGCAGACGCCGGATGGGATACGGTCTTTTGTGATCGAATCCCCCTGCAACGGGGAATCAAGACCCGGCACCGGCGATATCTTTGCCTCGATCCTCGCAGCAGACGGTGTGAAGCATGTCCCGTTCCGGACATCCGTGCAAAAGGCGGCTGATTTTATCCGCACATGCGTAAACGCCTCCGAACAGGCAGGTGTGCCCGTTGCCGAAGGCGTTGTCTTGGAGAATTGTCTCTCTCTTCTGTATTAAATCAGTCTTCGTCCGGTACGATCACAGCTGCCAGGAAATAGATCAGAACTCCCATTCCCACACTGCTCAGGCTGAGGATCGCCCAAAGGATCCGAACTACCGTAGGATCGATATTCAGATATTCCCCGATCCCGGCGCACACTCCGCAAAGCATTTTGTTAGCCCTGCTTCTCTTTAATTTTTTATAACCATTATCCATCTTTCTTTCCTCCTGTTTCATTATTTAAGGTCAAAGATAACCTGAATTTCTCCCAATGCACAATCCAGTGTCATCTCTTTCACCGCTCCGTTGTTGATCGTTCTTCCTTCCGCAAACACGCCCATACTTCCCACAGTTCCGATATGGATACTTCCCAGTGCACAGTCCGTATCATAATTGAAATCTGATTCCTTTCCGGCCAGATTGAGATATACTGTTCCCATGCCGGCGTTCACATCCACATCACCGTTGATGACACCCTGCAGGGAGAAATTGCCTGCTCCGACCTCCGCGCTAAGCTCCCCGATCTCGGCATCCCGGATCGTCGTATTGCCCGCTCCGATTTCCAATGAAACCTCCTCTGCTATCAGTCTGCCGATCGACACATTGGAAGCTCCCGAAGCAATCGTCAGTTCTTCGGCGCTGATGCAGTCTGCCGTGAAATTACCGGCTCCCAGTTCCATCTCCATTTCTTCAAGGTTCACTCCCGCCGGAATATACAGGGTAATCCTGTCTATCCTGTCACGGGACATCTCGTGCCATGCCCTCGGACCGCACTTTACATATAGTGTTCTGTCCTGCACATAGCACTGCAGTTCGTCCAGGATTTCCGTCGTGGTAATCCCGTAACTGTCATTCTCCGATGTCTCAATCTGAAGTTCACATCCGCCCGCTTCGATCAAGATATTATCCACCTCATCCACCTGCGCAAGATTCATGTTCTCATAGCTCCTGCCCGAGATAATGGGAAAGCTGTTGTCAATATCCCAGCTGCATTTGATCGATCCCGCTGCATTTTCCCACATTCTCGATCCCTCTATCGACTCCGGAAGTCTACGGCACAGAGACAGCGCCGCCTGATTGCCTCCGAACGCACTGCCCACAATCCAGAGCAAAAACCCCAGAAAGGCAAGCACAAACGTAATACTCCATATCACCTTCCAGAAAAGACTTAATCTAAATTTTGTTTTCATGCTGTCTCCCCTCCTTTCTCCTGTACTACACTGTTTTCCTTCTTATGAAATGGTTTCCTGCACAGTGCCACAAGCCACCGGAACATTGCCACAACTGCCTTTACGAATATCCAGCCGAAAAATGCAGTGAACAAAAATCCCAAAGCTGTCATCAAAAGCCCGGCTCCGATCAGTACGACCGCTCCGGGAACCGACACTCCGATCTGGGCAAATCCCCAGATCACAACTCCGATTCCTCCTGCCAGAAGTGCGACTCCCACCGCTACGAGAGCGGCAAACACAGCCAGCAGCGTGATGCAAATCGCAAATGCAATCGTCAGAGCACTGATAACCAGTGGAATCCATACCGGAGAAACCAGGATCCCGAGCAGCAAAATCGCTATCATCTTCCAGCCGTTTGCCGGTTTCTTTCCGCTCTCTCGACTGTCCTGCACGAAGGACGTCTGATTCTCATAATAATTCTCCTGCCGTTTTGCCGGATAATTTCCGCTGTCTTCCACCCCGAAGCCTCTCTCGGTAAAACTTCCCGATTCAGGCTCCCCTGCAACACTTCCTCTGATGCTCTCGGCAATCTTTTCCGGCGTGCCCAGTGACTCCGGAACCTGATCCGCCTCCGTCAGTCCGGCATCATCCAGATAATCCCTATAATACTGAAGCGCCTCCTGCCGTTCCTCTTCTGAAACATCCGCAAGCGCCTGCTCCAGTTTCTGCATAAATTCTAATCGATTCATGTATTGATTCCTCCCTCAAATATTTCCGTAATCTTTGACGCGTATTGTCTCCATTCACCCTCGTACAAGTTCAGCTGTGCCTGCCCTCTGGCAGTGATCTTATAATAGCGCCTGTTACGTCCTCCGTACTCTCTGTCATACACTTCCAGACATCCGTCCTTTTGCAGCCTGCGCAGAACCGGATATAAAGTAGACTCCGACAGTTCGATGGCATATCTGACCGTCTGTGTGATCTTATATCCGTACGTTCCTTCCGCTTCTCTGGACACTACCGCCAGAACAATCGCGTCTAACAGTGCTGCGCCCGTATTAAATACCATAGTATCCTCCTCTTTTTTACAGTAGCATGAAACCATAGATACGATAGCGTGATACTGCAATTGTTTCATACTTCTATTGCCTCATCCAATATTATACGCCATATAATATTGTCTGTACCGATACTATATGCCGTATAATATTATCTGTCAAGAGGGTTTCTTCCTAAAAATCTTTAAGATATTCTTAAGTCTCGTTTGTACGAAAATCTTCCACTTTTACCGTTTACATAAGGCTACCATTCATCCCTTCCATCTTAAATGATAGTGAATTATTTATGCAGTTTGACTTGCAAATTATTTTGACACATAAAATGACATGTGGATAATTTTGTGTCCACGAAGTCAAGAAATCCTCAATTTCCACAAAGTTATCCACAATGTCACTCGTGTCATTTCTACAAAAAATGACTGTCATTCCCGCAAAATTTGACACAGCATCCTATTTTTTTCTCTTTTTTCCCTGCATTTCTTTGTGAACATAACAGTCCGTCAAATCACATTATGTTGACCGAAGAAAATCCACTTCCCCAACATATAGCCATCACAGCCACTCATCCCAGAAACGCTCCACACGCCTTCCGATGGTATCCGCGTTCACTCTCTCATACACTTCCCATTCCATTGGAAACAGACTCTGATAATAAGGCTGCAGAAACCGTTCGTCAAGCAATACCACGATCCCCACATCCTCTGCCGTGCGGATTACTCGTCCCGCAGACTGCAATACCTTGTTCATGCCCGGATAGCGGTATGCATAGTCGAAACCTGATTCTCCTCTTCCATCAAAATACTGCTTCAACAGTTCTCTTTCCGCACATACCTGTGGGATCCCCGTACCTACAATAATCGCCCCAATCAGATTATCACGTTTCAGATCGATCCCTTCACTGAAGATCCCACCCATCACGCAGAATCCCAAAAGGCTCTTCTCCTCCTCAATCTCCACGTCCATCCGGATCATTGCCGTAAAATCACACTCGTTATTTCCCGAAAATCTCCGCAGGAAATCCTCTCTCGCACGTTCATTCATATAGCCTTCCTGCACGATCAGTTCCTGTGTCTCCGGATCCCAGAAATGATCACAGTATACCTGATACACCTCTTTTAAAAAGCTGTGAGAAGGGAAGAAAATCATATAATTGCCAAACCGGTTCTTGACCGTCTCCTGAATATAGCGGGCAATGCGCAGATATTCCTCCTGTCCCCTTCTGGTATACCGTGTCGTGACATCCGATCCGATCAGCAGTGCACGCTTCCTCGTGTCAAACGTTGACCGGGCATAGACCTCATAGTCCTCCTTTGTCCCTCCCAACAGCTGTTTATAATACTGAATCGGCAGCAATGTGGCCGAAAACAGGATCGTACTGACACCCTTTGCCATACATTCCTGCAGACGCACCGAGGGATCCACACAAAACAATTTGATCAGAAACCTCCCGTCAGCCTCGAGCATGGTATAAGCCAGATAATTCTCATCCATCTGTTCATACGTATCCAGGAAATGAGAAATCTCAAAGAAAAACTGCAGCAGCGTCTTTCTGATCTGCGCCGGCACGGTTCCGTCCTCGTGTTCCTCCAGGAACTGCTCCATGGAGCTGTGCAGTCTGGAAAGCGCCATGACAAAGGGCGAAAACATCTCGATTACACGATAATTCTCGCATTCCTTCTTGAACGCCAGAAGTTCTCTATTACACTTTTCAAGCTGTCCGGCAATCTTTTTGTCCACATCTTTGATCTGTCTCCTGCATTCCAGGAAATCTTCCTTCCAAAGAGAAGCACTGTACATTTCCCTGCCACGATCTACCAGATTATGCGCCTCGTCAATCAGGAATATGTACTCTCCCTTCACGCCCTCGCCGAAAAATCTCCGGAGATATGCATGCGGATCAAAAGCATAGTTATAGTCACATATGATCCCATCCGAGAACAGGCTCACATCCAGTCCGAGTTCAAAAGGACAGACATTGTGCTTCCTTGCATAGCGTTCCAGTGTCTCTCTCGGATAATTGACCTCATTGGTCAGCAGGTCATATAACGCCTCATTGATCCGGTCAAAATGCCCTTTTGCATAAGGGCAATCATCCGGATTGCACTCTGTTTCTTCCCGAAAGCAGATCTTCTCTTTTGCCGTGAGCAGAACTGTCTTAAAGCACAGTCCCCTTTCCCTGAGCAGTGCAAATGCCTCATCCGCTACAGTCCTTGTAATCGTCTTCGCTGTCAGATAGAATATCTTCTCCGCCTTCTCTTCCCCGACTGCTTTCACGGCGGGAAAGACCGTGGACAATGTCTTGCCGACTCCTGTGGGTGCCTCCAGGAACAGTTTCCGCTTATGCCAGATTGTCCGGTACACACATGCGGCAAGTTCTCTCTGCCCCTCTCTGTAAGGATACGGGAATGCCAGTTCATGAATGGAAGCCTGTCTTTTCTTTTTCCATTCATATTCCATGTCCGCCCATTTCTGATACTGCAAGATCAGATCAAGGAACCATTGCTCCAGCTCCCGAAATGGATACTCGCTGTCGAAATACTTTAGTTCCTCCGTATCGAGATTACAGTAAGTCATACGAATATGGACCGTCTGTGTCGGATGCATGATCCCGTACATATATCCATAGCATTTTGCCTGTGCCAGATGTACCGGCACCGGTCCCTTCATCCGAAACAGTTCCCGATAAGTTCCTTTGATCTCATCTATTATAAAGGTATCTTCCCCATCTATGATCCCATCGGCTCTTCCTTCCACCCGTATCTGATATGCTTTTGTTTCATGAACATAACTGAGCGGTACTTCCGCTTGATAATCCGCCCCCATTCGCCGCTGGATCATACGGTGAATCCTGCTGCCCTCAGACATGGCATTCTCTGCCCCTGCCGTTCTCCGGTTGTCGATATCACCGCCTCGCAGGAGAAACTCCACAAGATTTCTAACCGATATTCTGATCTCCATTCTCCTGCCTCCTTTCTGCGCCCTGTAATCAAGTAGTGGGAACGCCCCTACTTGCCGCGCGGGGCGCGGGCTGCACTAGCAGCATCTTCCTTTCCGAGCCCCTGCGCATAAAAAAAACTCCCCTATACAGATGAGTGTACCCCATCCGCCTAAGGGAGTCAATTTAGTGAAACAAGCGATATCTAACACGCCACGGCAAGTCCGTTCAGCATCTGCTCAAACCTGTCGTCATACCCATTGTATCTCACTGTAAGCACTTTTGTCAGATCCAGGCCAAAAACACCAAGGATTGATTTTGCATCCACAATAAAACTGTTATAAAAAATATCAATATCAAAATCGCATTTGGATGCAACCCGGACAAACTCTTTTACATCACTCGGACTCAGCTTGATATTGCGCTTCATTTCCATAAGATCACCCATTCCTTTCAGACTTAACGAAAAGCGTCTTAACCTTACACAGCATTAACTCTTACTTAACGCCATTTCTATTATCAGCTATTATATCTCATTTTTTCCAAAAGTAAAGAGAGTTATTCCTTCAATCCTTTGTATTTTTGCGTGTACAATCCACAAAATATTGTAGAGATCGACAAATTGTCTCCTCATATTGTAAGTTTTTCCCAACGACGACTTTCGTACAGTAACGCATTACTATTTATCTTTTCCATTTTGAGGAAATTCTGTCATAAATTCTTGGAATCTGAGCGGCAGCATCTGATTCTGAAGTTTCTTGTTCTCGCGCTCTTTTATTGCTATCTTATGACAGAAGTGACGAAACAGTTCCTGATAATACTTCTCCTCCCCGCTTTCTTCTATCTGCTGATCCCATTCCGCGTTCTGTACCATAAACCAATGTTTTCCCGGCTCATGCACCGCAAAAATTCCCCTGCCGACATCATGGATCAAAAACGCATCTCCCGGAAACCTGTCCGCAAAATGCTCCGCCAGAAAATGCAGCAGATGATTCTTTGGCTTGATCCGCGCATACAGCACTCCGTTCTCAAGCTCCGTAAATCGCAGAAACCCACGCAGGTGATCATACTCCCGACCCGCTCCCCTGCTTAAGCCAAAGACTCTGTGTACGCATGGTTCCGCCAGATGCTCCATCACAGTCTCCGGCCGCACAAGTTCCAGCCCGATCGCGATTGTATGGTATACCACGTCAGCCTTGTCCCTGTCACTGCCGGAGAGTGCCAGACAGACAGTATAATAAAAATCCTCCCCAAATCTCATGCGCAGGGTATTGATCACCTTTTCGCTTCGCACCTCATCCGCTTTGACATTCCGATATCTTGCAAACAGCCGTAGATTCTCTTCCTCTCCAATCTGGATCCGTGTGCGCTCCGGCTTGCATTTCCATTCATAGGCACAGTATACAGCCGTAAAAATGCTCTCCAGACTGTCCTGACAGATCAGGATATCCTCCTCCATTCGCCCGCCTCCTTTTCCTGATAGAACGAGGCATCGTCAAAAAGGGATAACTGCCTGTAAGTCACCTGGTCCTTCTCAAACGGGAGCCTTTCCTTTTCATATAAGAGATTCCTCATAATATAATCCTCATCCAACCGTGTGGGATACATCTGCCTGCCGTTGCAGGTAATAAAATACAGTGCGCGCTTCAATACCACACCGATCTTCTTCAGGTCATCAAATTTTAACGTTGCACTCCGCCGCGCCTGTACGATCCGCATGGCACTGTTCACTCCGATGCCCGGAACCCGCAAAAGCATCCGGTAATCCGCACGCTGCACATCAACCGGAAAAAGATGAAGATTGCGAAGCGCCCAGTCACATTTCGGATCTAACAGAATATTGAAATTGGGATGCGCTTCACTCAGGAGCTCCTCTGACCGGAATCCGTAGAACCGCAGCAGCCAGTCCGCCTGATACAGCCGGTGCTCTCTGAGGAGCGGCGGTCCTCCTGCCGGAGCCGGAAGCTGTTTATCGTCATTTACTTTCACAAAAGCGGAATAGAATACGCGCTTTAATGCAAATTTCTCATACAGGCTCTCCGCCACCGCCATGATCTGATAATCATTCTCCGGCGTGGCCCCTATGATCATCTGCGTGGACTGTCCCGCGGGCACGAACTGTGGCGCATGACGGTACAATGATACCTCATTCCTGCTCTCGACGATCCCGTTCTGAATCTGCCGCATCGGTGCCAGAATATTCTTCCTGTGCTTGTTTGGTGCCAGCTGCTTAAGCCCTTCCGCGGTAGGGAGTTCCAGATTCACACTCATACGATCCGCCAACAGTCCCATCGCATAGACCAGTCCCGGATCGGCACCCGGAATCGCCTTGACATGAATATAGCCGTTAAAATGATAGCGGTTTCTCAGCAGATACAGTGTGCGGTAAAGAAGTTCCATCGTCACATCCGGACTCTCCAGAATACCGGAGCTTAAGAACAAGCCTTCTACATAATTCCTCCGGTAAAAATTCATTGTCAGCTCACAGATCTCCTCCGGTGTGAACAGTGCCCGCTTCACATCATTGGAGCGGCGGTTGATGCAGTATCTGCAGTCGTAAATACACTCATTCGTCATCAGGATCTTAAGCAGGGAAATGCAGCGTCCATCCGCGCTGAAGCTATGACAGATCCCGCTCGCCTCCGCATTGCCCATATGCACGCCGTCTCCCTTGCGCTTCACGCCGCTGCTGGTACATGCCACGTCATATTTGGCCGCGTCACTCAGAATCCCCAGCTTCTCCATCACGCTCATACTGTTACTGACCGCATACTGCATCGCTTCTGCTCCTCTCTGTTACTGTTACCATAGTATATCACGTTTCAAAGAATCGAACAAGTGTTCTTCCTTATTTTTCAGAAAATCTTAATTTTCGATCAGAAATGCAAGCCCTGGCAAAATCTCAAGTTCGCTCTTGCATATTTTGTTAAAAAGCGTTTAAATAGGAAAGGGTATTTCTTCCCGCATTTTTACAACCAAAAACTGTTATTTTTGAAAAGATATTTGTGAAAGGATATATTATTATGAAGCAATGTAAAATTCCTGAAAATTACCATTCCCATCTCAATCTTCATGACACACAGGTGGGAATCAAAACCGTAAAGGATTTCTTCCAGCGCACACTGGCTGAGAATCTGAATCTGCTGCGCGTTTCCGCTCCGCTTTTTGTCGATCCCGCTTCCGGGCTGAATGACAACTTAAACGGTGTGGAGCGTCCGGTTACTTTCGGAATCAAAGAGCAGAATGAAGCACCCGCAGAGATCGTACAGTCACTTGCCAAATGGAAACGCTATGCATTGAAAAAGTACGGTTTCCACATCGGGGAAGGTCTTTATACCGATATGAGCGCAATCCGCAGAGATGAGGAAACGGACAACATTCATTCCATTTATGTGGATCAGTGGGACTGGGAAAAGATCATCGAGAAAGAAGACCGCAATCTTGAAACGTTGAAAAATGTGGTGCGCACTGTTTATAAAGTGCTTCGCAAGACGGAAAAATATATGTCGATTCAGTATGATTATATCGAGGAGATCCTTCCCTCCGACATCTTCTTTATCACAACACAGGAACTGGAAGATATGTTCCCAGACTATACTCCCAAGGAACGGGAATACTATATCACAAAGGCAAAGGGCGCTGCCTGTATCTTAAAGATCGGAGACCTGCTGGAATCCGGCAAACCTCATGACGGCCGCGCCCCGGACTATGATGACTGGGAACTGAACGCCGACATCCTTGTATATTATCCTGTGCTGGATATTGCGCTGGAACTGTCTTCCATGGGTATCCGTGTTGACGAGAATTCCCTGAGATCACAGCTTGACAAAGCAGGCTGTCCCGAGCGGGCGGAGCTTCCGTTCCAGAAGGCGATTCTGGAGAAGAAGCTTCCTTATACAATAGGTGGCGGCATCGGTCAGTCCAGACTGTGCATGTTCTTCCTGCGCAAGGCTCATATCGGCGAAGTGCAGTCTTCCCTGTGGCCCGCCGAGACAATGGAGGAGACATCGCGCCGGGGCGTAGCATTACTTTAAAGGAGCACACTATGAGTCAGGTTACGGATTTCTTTCTGCAGTATGTATCATTTGAGACAACTTCATCCGAGAGCTCCGACACTTTCCCGAGTACGGAAGGTCAGCGCAGCCTGGGCAGATATCTGGCAAAGCAGCTGATGTCTCTCCCCGGAATGCAGGTCGATTATGATGAAACATATGGCTATGTATATGCCTCACTGCCTTCCAACCTGACCGGCGCAACTCCTGTCCCGTCCATTGGTTTCCTTGCTCACATGGACACCTCGCCGGAGGTCAGCGGCAAAAATGTTAAGCCGTCCGTCATAAAATCATATGACGGCAATGACATTATCCTAAATCAAGAGAAAAATATCGTGATGAGCCCGTCAGAATTCCCTGAATTGGCCAATTACAGAGGAAAAGACTTAATTGTCACCGATGGGACAACACTGTTAGGCGCTGATGACAAGGCTGGTGTTGCGGAGATTATGACAATGCTGTCAGTGCTCACAGCACATCCCGAACTGCCTCACGGGGACATCAAAATCGCTTTCACTCCTGATGAGGAGATCGGCTGCGGCACGGATCATTTCGATGTGGAGCGCTTCGGTGCGGAATTTGCCTACACGGTAGACGGCGGCGCACTCGGCGAACTGGAATACGAGAATTTCAACGCCGCCTCCGCCACGCTGATCGTACACGGCAAGAGTGTCCATCCGGGAGATGCCAAAAACAAGATGCGCAATGCATTGCTGATGGCATACGAGTTCCACTCCTTGTTGCCTGCCATGGAAAATCCGATGTACACGGAAGGCTACGAGGGCTTCTATCACCCGGATCATATCGAGGGCAGCGTGGAGTACGCCAAGATGGACTATATCATCCGCGACCACAACAGCAGGAAATTTACAGAAAAAAAAGAGCGGTTCCAAAAAACCGCTGATTTCTTAAATGATAAATATGGGGAAAACACCTTCTGCGTTACGATAAAAGATTCTTACTATAATATGAAAGAACAGATCCTGCCGCATATGCATTTGATCGATCATGCGACGGAAGCGATGAGAGAACTTGGCATCATGCCTGTCATCCGTCCGATCCGCGGCGGCACCGACGGCGCACGTCTGTCTTTCATGGGACTTCCGTGCCCCAACCTCGGTACCGGCGGTCACAACTTCCACGGCAGATATGAGTATGTCTGCATTCAGTCCATGGAGCAGACCGTGGAACTGCTGCTTGCGATCATCCGCCGTTACTCCACTTTTTGACTCAGAATTTCAATACACATTCTTCCGTTGTGATACGGACATTTCCAGGGATCCACGAGCGGATGTCCTGCTCTCGGACTTCCGTCCCGGTTTACTTCACTGTGCCACTCTGCAGGCTTACGCTCTGTGATCACATATGTCTTGATAAATTCCCACACGGCATTAGCCGCATCCCGGTATTTCTCATCACCACTCTTTTCATACGCATTCAGGAATCCAAGCAGCGTTTCTGCCTGCACCCACCAGATGCGTCTCTCATCCACAACGCCGTTCTCACACTCATTGGCAAGAGAATGTCCGTCAAAAGCATGCTTATAAATCTCCGCTGCCATGCATGCTGTCATTTCCCCGTATTCTTTAATCAGTCCCTGATCTCCCAGCACTTCCAGAGTCCTGTCGAGGAGCCAGGATATCTCGATATCATGCCCGTAGGAATACAGATCGATCAGGCTGTTCATCTCCCGGTCAAAGAACACCTTCTGCCTGCCTTTATCTGCATCGAAAATATCCTTTTTGAAGACCGACAGAATCCACAGGAGTCTCTCCCTCACCTGCTCCGAGCCGGGCTCATTTCTCTTGCACATCACACGGTACAGCTCCGTATAGGCCTCCATCACATGAAGCAGCGTATTCATCGTATGATACGCCATGACGCCGTTCTCCGAAAGTTTCTCGTTCGATGCTTCCTCAAACGCTCTGGTAAACGCTTCCTTATAGCCTCGCTCGCCCAGACACTTTTCCTCTATGATGTGAAACAGTTCCATCGCCATCTGAAATGCTTCCCGATTGCCCGATGCATCGTAATAGGAAGCCAGCCCGTAAATTGCAAATGCCTGATTATACGTATGCTTCGTCTCGTCTGCCGGTCTGCCGTCATATGTCATCGACCAGTAGACGCCGCCCTGCTCGTTATCCCACGCATGATCGCGCAGGAACCGGAATGCATGACCGGCATAGTCAATCATTTTTCTGTCCCGCAACACCATCGCTGCGTTGGCGAAAAACCAGAGGATGCGGCTGTTTAGGATACAGCCCTTCTCCGCTTCCTTATCGATCGTGCCGTTCTCGTCCATATACCCATAAAAACCACCGTGCTCCTGATCCTTCATCGCTCTCCAGAAAGGGATCAGATCGTTTGTCAAATGCTGTCTGACTTCATCCTTGTTCATCATTTTTCTTCTCCATCTCCATAAGGGATTGTAGTGAGCAAAGCCTCACACTTTCCGCTGATTTTCAAATCTTTTAACCAACTTATTGAAAAGCTAAATCCGTTTTACGGAATCACGGATCACAATATTGCCGTCTACCACTGTCCTGCCTTTCGTATAACTCGGATTCTTCAACTTCTTTGACATAACCGACACCGCTATCTTCGCCATCTCTTCCATGTTTACCCGGTAAGTCGTAAGTTTCGGATCAGAGAGCGTCGAATAAATATAATCATCAAACCCCACCAACGATACATCCTCCGGCACCCGGTATCCCATATCCTTCAGGCGCTGCGTCAGCAGATACGCGATCTGATCACAGTTACATACAAACGCCGTCGGCATTTTATCCGGAAGCACCAGTTCAATAAACCTTCCGTACCGGTCCCTGTCCTCAATCACATCATCCGCACTGCAGGGATGCCATGCTGAAGCATACTCTTGTAAAATCCGATATACCGATCCATAATACTGCTGGTCGCATGAATACTTCCCACAAAGCGGATATCCCGATGCCCCATCCCGATTAAGTAATCCGTCAGACAGCAGCTTCCGTAAATACCGTCGCTGATAATACTCTCCATTCCGGGCCGTTCCGCATAAAAATCAAGCAACACCTGCGGAATATCCGTCCCGTTCAGTTCTGTCAGATACTCTTCCGAGATCTGCCCCATCACAATGATGCCGTCGATCCGGCTTCTGTTTATCATATTGGGCAGCCTCAGCTGCTCCTCATTCTCTCTGGAAAGGATCTCCAGCACGCCAAAATATCCCGCCTCATTCAGCTTCAGTACCAGATTGCGGTACAGCTTATTGTAAAAGGAATTATCCTCAAAAAAACGATCCGCTACCAGAATTCCGATGCTGCCGTTTTCCCCTTCCTTCATTTTATAAGTCTGTTTTGTTAATTTGACAATGATTTTTAAGTAAATTCAGCTTTTGTTAGGTAAAATTATTTCACTTGATTTTTGGGCACGGTTGTACTATAATTTGTTATACAGTCTCGCAGATATAGTTCATCGGTAGAACACCAGCTTCCCAAGCTGGGGAGGCGGGTTCGATTCCCGTTATCTGCTTACAGCATTGATTTTACAAAGAGAAAGAGATATCCGGTTTTGCCGCGAACATCTCTTTTTTTTGTAGTTGCACTAATACGATGGAGGCAGGCGTATTAAACCGGAAAGGAGCGTTAACTATGAAATTACCGATCACGCATACCATTGATGATATTTATGCTTTGCCGACCGGAAAAAGAGCCGAACTCATCGATGGCAAAATATATTACATGGCACCTCCCAGTAGGAAACATCAGGATATTGCCGGTGAACTTTTCGGCACAATCCGTGAATATATCAAATCTAATCGCGGCTCATGCAAGCCCTATATCGCTCCTTTTGCCGTTTTCTTAAATGATGATGATAAAAATTACGTCGAGCCGGATATCAGTGTTATATGTGACACAAACAAACTCACAGATAGTGGTTGCAACGGTGCGCCCGACTGGATCATTGAGATTGTATCTCCCGGCAGCAGGCGAATGGACTACTCCATTAAACTCTTTAAATATCGCACTGCCGGAGTAAAAGAATATTGGATTGTAGACCCCGAAAAGAACCGTGTGCTTGTGTATGATCTTCAGCGCGAAGATCTCATAGAATATACTTTTTCCGATAAAGTGTCTTGTTGCATTTATCCCGGTTTCTCAATAGACTTTTCAACGATAGTTCTTTAACAGCAAAGAGTGCGGCAAATCAGGAGTAGCGCGAAAGCCTCTGATTTACAGCACTTTTTATGTTCTCGTATACAGTGAAAAACCTTTCTCCATGACCGCATTCTCCTGTATAACTATCTCCTTTTCCGCATATCATATACCAGGGGGTATTTATTATGCTGGCGTGGATTTTATATTTATATCAAATTCTGTTTTCAGAAGAAACGCGTGATATAAGAATCTTATAAAAGCTATTTTGCACCCTGCAAAATTTTCTGCTACGGCAATTGTTTTGTATATCCAAGCACAAAAGACTCCTGGTGCAGGATCATTTCCGTCTTGCATCAGGAGCCATCTTTTAATTCAGCCGATATTTCTTTTTCTCGTCTTACCAACACTCCGCCAAGCTTTGCTCAGCAG
>JALFTO010000185.1 GCA_022779165.1 Lachnospiraceae bacterium | reverse complement strand
AGGTCTTTCGGAATGATCTGGGTCAGCGGCTGGTTTATGATGTTTGCGGTGTTTCAGGTGCTTGTGGTACCTTTTATTGTGACGGAACAGTCATTCAGTCTGGCGGTGCGGACCTACTCGATCGTGATCAGTGCCATTGCTGTGGTGTCGGTCGTGATCGGAAGGCGTGCGCTGAAGAAATCCATGGACAATCTGAAGGATGATCACATCGAGAACGGGCAGCTGCCGGTGATGATCCTGGTGCTCGTATTGATCGCAGTGCAGTTGGCGGGCGCATTTTTCCTGCAGTATCTGGATGGGGATGATGCGTTCTATGTGGCGACGTCACTCACCAGTGAACACACGGATACGATGTACCGTTTCACGCCGTATTACGGCGCAAACGGAGAACTGGACATCCGTCATGCTCTCTCTCCCGTGCCGATTTTTATGGCATGGCTTGCGCGTGTCAGCGGGATCCATGTGACGATCCTCTGTCACAGCTACATCAGCATGCTGTTTCTGCTGCTCATGTATATGATTTATTTTCAGATGGCAAAGAGGCTTTTTGCGAATCAGAAAAAGAACCAGTGGCTCTTTCTGTTGGTCTTGAGCATCTGGTATTTATTCGGAAATGTTTCGATCTATGCGGCCGAGAGTTTTGCATTTACCAGGACATGGCAGGGGAAATCCATGTTCCCCAATCTGATCATCCCCTATCTGTTTCTGTGGATGTTCTGCATGGCAAAGGACGAGATGGACATCGGGGAATGGGCGATGCTGTTTGTCACAACGCTGGCAGCCACTTTTACCACCAGCACGGGAATCTTTACGGTGCCGATTCTGCTGGGGATGGAAGCCCTTATCATTGCCGTTGTCAAGAAGAGAGCGATGGTGGTTGTGCAGACTGTTGCATGCCTTGTGCCCTGTCTTTTTTTCGGCATGCTGTACCTGTTTTTGAAATAGGATGGATGAAAAGAGGTTTCGAAATAAATGGCGGAAGTGATTCAGACTACAATAGATATTTACAAAAATTATATCGGAAACAGCATGATGGCAGTGCTTCTGATGGCTGCGGTGCTGTATCTGTGGGTGACAGAGGAGAAAAAGGAGGTTAAGATCCTGTTCGTCTATCTGACGGCAGCGGTCGGAGTGCTGTTCTTTTTCCCGGTGTTTGCGTACATCGCCATGCACGTATTTCTGGACAAGCAGGTATATTACAGGATCATCTGGCTGCTTCCCATGGGAATGATTGTATCGTATACTTTTGTGAAGGTGGTAACACAGATTGAACTGAAGCGCAGGCGGATCGCAGTGAGCATTTTTGCACTGCTTTTCCTGATACAGACAGGCAGTCTGATCTACTTAAATCCGATGGTCACCGTGCGGGAAAATCTGTATCATCTGCCCGCGGAAGACATTGCGGTGGCAGATGTTCTCCATGTGGACGGCAGGAATGTCAAAGCGGTTGTTCCCGCTGAGCTTTTGCAGTTTATCAGACAGTACGATCCCAGCATAGAGCTTGCGTATGGACGCGAGGCGCTTGTGGAGGGCTGGAGCAGCAATCCGTTGTTTGAGTGTATGGAGGCAAATCCGGTGCGCTCTTATGCGATTACCGATTATTCCAGACAGCAGGGAGTGGAATATATCGTGCTCCGCACGGGAACGCCCATTGTGGGAGGCAATCCGATCCAGAAGTATCAGTTTACTTATCTGACCACGGTGGAAAATTATGATATCTACATCTTTGACAACGCAGAGTTCGCGGAGGAGAAAAAAGCGGAATATGCATCGTTGATGGATGAAGACTGGGAAGAAAACTGGACCAATACGCACTGATGTGTGAAGAAATCATAGAGAGGCAGGAGGAAAAACATATGAATCCATTGGATACACAAAAAACCTATCTGATCACGGGAGGAGCCGGATTTATCGGGTTCCATCTGTCAAAGAGGCTGCTGGAGGCAGGAGCCTCGGTAGTCGGGTTTGACAATATGAACGATTACTATGAGGTCAGCCTGAAGGAAGCACGCTTAAAAGAACTTGAGAATTATGAAAAGTACACTTTTGTGAAAGGCGATCTGGCGGACAAGGAAGCTGTGGATGGGGTGTTTGAGAGGTATAAGCCGCAGATTACGGTAAATCTGGGAGCCCAGGCAGGCGTGCGCTACAGCATTGATAATCCGGAATCGTATGTGCAGTCAAATCTGGTAGGCTTTTTCAATATTCTGGAGGCCTGCCGCCATTACGGCACGGAGCATCTGGTGTTTGCATCGTCAAGTTCCGTGTACGGTGGAAATGACAAGGTGCCCTTCTCCACGGAGGATAAGGTGGACGGGCCGGTGAGCCTGTATGCCGCGACCAAGAAGTCAAATGAACTGATGGCGCATGCATACAGCAAACTGTATGACTATCCGGTGACTGGGCTTCGGTTCTTCACGGTGTACGGTCCGATGGGACGCCCTGATATGGCATATTTCAAGTTTGCAAAGAAGATCGTAAAGGGCGAGCCGATCCAGATCTATAACAACGGGGACATGCTCAGAGACTTTACGTATATTGACGATATTGTGACGGGTGTGTGCGATATCCTCTGTAATCCGCCTGCAAGAAATGAGAAGGGTGTGGCCTACAAGATCTACAATATCGGAAACAACAAGCCTGTGAAACTGATGGATTTCATCAATACACTGGAGAAATGTCTCGGCATGGAGGCTGTGAAAGAGTATTATCCGATGCAGCCCGGTGATGTCTATCAGACGTATGCGGATGTCTCTGATCTGATTAACGATTTTGGATTCAAACCGGACACTTCGATCGAGGATGGATTGTCCAGATTCGTTGAATGGTTTAAAACGTATTATCAGATACAGTGATGCAGAGGTATATGAGACAACATGAGTAAAAAGAGCAGATGCCTGGCGGTGATGGGACTGTCGCTCGCTGTGCTTATGACGGCAATGGTTTGGTATGGCGGGCGTATGGTGCAGAGCGGTTTTGCCCTCACGGCAGGAAAATGGGAAAAGGAACCGGGACAGATCTATGCTTCGGTTCCGATGTCCCATTACAGGCAGGAAACCATCAGTCTGTGGTGGAGTGAAAAAGAAGAAAAATATTACCTGTTTCTGCCGTCCTTTTGCGAGGAGGGCAGTCCGATCCGTCTCCATACCGTGGAGGATGACGAGCTTCTGATCGACGGGAATGCACTTCCCTCTTCCGGGAAATGGGAGGGAGAGACTGCCGGAGTTCACAGCCTTACGGTGGACGGGACGCAATATGAACTGGAGGTCATGCACTCACAGAATATCCCTTCGATGTTTGTGGGGATGAGTCGGGACAAAAAAGAGGCGCTTTATGACATCCCCTACACGGAACAGTACGGGGCTGCCATGAAACTGGTGGATGATCAGGGTAATGTCCGCAATGAGGGCGGGATCGAAGGGTTCCGCGTCCGAGGCAACACTTCCGCTGACTGGGTCGAGAAACCCTATCAGATGACGATGACACGGAGCACCGATTTCCTCGGAATGGGCAGCGCCGTCAAATGGAATCTTCTCAGTAACTGGTCGGACAAAACACTGCTCCGCAACAAGATCACGTATGATATGGCGGCACAGGCCGGGATGCCTTATTCTCCCGACAGCGCTTTTGTGGATCTGTATTTGAACGGGGAGTATCAGGGCTGCTATCAGCTCTGCGAGAAAGTGGAGATCGGATCGGAGCGTGTGGCGATTCGTAATCTGGAGGATTATACGCTGTACGAGCCGACACCGGAGGAACTGGCGGCAGAGATTGAGCCGGACATCGAGGGGGACTCGATGGAAGAACGCATTGCCGGCATTACGGAGCAAAGCGATTCCGGGATCCGTTACAGGGGATATGATACAAACCTGGGAACGGAGGATGTGACGGGAGGTTATCTGCTCGAGGTGGAGCGCCCTTCCCGTATCCATGAGAGCACAAGCTTTTTTGTCACAAGGAACGGACAGCCTGTTACCGTCAAAAGACCGAAATACGCGGATAAGACTGAGGTGGAATATATCGGGAGCATCTGGCAGACCTTTGAGGATGCGCTGTTTGCGGAGGACGGGATCAATCCGGGCACGGGACAGTATTATACCGACTATATCGATGCAGAGAGTTTTGTCAAAAAGTATCTGGTGGAGGAGATTGTCCGCAATTACGATGCGTCCTCTACCAGCCAGTATTTCTATAAACCGGATGATTCGGTGAGTGACAGGATCTATGCGGGACCGGTGTGGGATTACGATATGAGTCTGGGCAATCCGATCATGAACCCGCTGACGAACCAGCACTATATCAGCAGTGTCAGCCCATACGGACTGTTTGCGGCATTGC
>JALFTO010000164.1 GCA_022779165.1 Lachnospiraceae bacterium | reverse complement strand
GGCCGGTTCCGGCTGATTTTCACACTTATTTCTGTTTTTGCTTTATCTTTTATCTTCTGGCTTCTGTTTTCTGGTTGCGTTCCTTCTTTGTGGTTCACTTTTGCGTAAGGAATACATATAAGAGCAGCAAAGTGGCACTTCCGGTATGTAAAATTCTGCACCGAGAAAGGAGGAAGTGCGGAGAATTACATATAAAAGCAGCAAATCAGCATTTCTGGTATGTAAAAAGTTGCGCCCGGGAAGGCGACAGACGGGACATCGGTAAAATAAAACATACAACATAAGGTAAACCATTACGGAAAGGCGGAATATGAAAGAAATACGGAATATCTTACAGGAAAAACAGAAGTATTATCGCGAGATGAAAAGCAAACTCATAAAAGAGTCTACTCATCTTACGAAATATCTGATGATGAATATGCCGAGAATTGGAAAAATGTTGTTTACAAAGGAAAAGAATTTGCAGCGGATGCGCCTGAGATTTATTCGGAAAACGGAATACGGGTCCGGTCGAAATCTGAGAAGATCATTGCGGACAAACTAAGCATACTTGGAATACCTTTCCGTTATGAGTATCCGCTCAAACTGCAGGGATATGGAATCGTATATCCGGATTTCCTGCTGTTGAATAAGAGAACGAGGAAAGAATACATTTGCTGGTGACTTTTGAGACAGTGGAAGCACCATTGGATGTGAGATTGTTTGAAAAAATGATGGAAGCGGTATCGCGTTAGGTAAATATTACGGAAAAAATTGGATTGGCCGGTTTTTTAGTGTCATGTTTCCCGGAAAAGTGCTATAATAAATGTTATCAAATTGAGTTGCGGAAGCTTCCGGATTACAGGAAGTCCACACTTCATTTTAACAGTATATTGGGAGGTGTTTTGTATGGACAGATTGAAGGGGAAAGTAGCGATTGTGACAGGTTCCACCAGCGGAATCGGGATCGGAATTGCCAGACTGTTTGCGGCAGAAGGCGCAAAGGTTGTCATCTGCGGACGCAGGGAGGCAAAGGGACAGGCGGTTGTCGATATGATCCTTGGGGAAGGCGGCGAGGCGTTCTATCATTTCATGGATATCACGGCGCCGGAGAGCATCGAAGCATTGATCGCCGACACTGCAGAGAAATACGGAAAGATTGATGTTCTGGTGAACAATGCCGCAAATGTGGCGTTAAAGGACGGACGCGTGGATGAGTTGACCATCGAAATGTGGGACGGCATTTTCCAGAGTGATCTGCGCGGAACATTCTATACGACAAAATGTGTTCTGCCGTATCTGCAGAAAAATGAGAACGGCGGTTCCATCATCAATATCGGCTCCATGGCATCCTGTGCGGGAGATCTCGGATCAACGGCGTACGCGTGTGCGAAAGCCGGCGTGGATATGCTGACGAAATACACGGCGCTACAGTATGGCAAGCAGAATATCCGCTGTAACTGTGTCCGCCCGGGATTGATTGTTACACCCGAGAATGAGGCAAAGGTGCCGCAGGCGTTGAAGGATATTTTCCTGAGTAATATTATGGTCAATCGCTATGGATGCCCGGAGGATATCGGGCATGCGTGCGTATACTTTGCTTCGGATGAGAGCAGCTATGTCAGCGGACAGATCATCAATGTGGATGGCGGCATGAATTCCCATGTTTCCACGGCAGCTCAGTTCAGAGAACTCAATTCGAGAACCTGGTGATCATTTCGGCGGTGTCCGGCAAATCATATTGACATCATGGCATTGCACTTTTAAAATGGAATTGTTTCAATAAAAAGCAGGGATAAAAACACAACGCAGAGTATTCTGCAGAGTCGGCTGGTAGTCCGTCCGTGCGCTGTGCGCATAAGTAACCCTCCCCCTCCGGGGTCGTCCGTTCTCTGCTCATCGTTTTATTTAAGGAGGGATTGTCATGGGCAGAGTAACAGGCAGACTGACAGTGTATTTTGAGGAGCCGCTCTGGGTAGGCGTATTTGAACGCATTCAGGATGGCAGAGTATCGGCAGCCAAGGTGACCTTTGGAGCAGAACCAAAGGATTACGAGGTGCAGGAATATCTCATCAAATACTTTTACAGACTGCGTTTCAGCCCGGCTGTGGAGACAGCTGTAAAGGAAAAGGCCCGAAATCCGAAAAGAATTCAGCGGGACGTGAAGAAGCAGCTGCAGGATCAGGGCATCGGCACCAGATCCCAGCAGGCACTGAAATTACAGCAGGAGCAGATGAAGACAGAGCGAAAGAGCTTCAGCCGCGAGAAGCGGGAGGAAGAGAAAGAGCGAATGTTTGCGTTGAAGCAGCAGAAGAGAAAGGAAAAGCACAGAGGCCGATAGGTCCTGTGCTTTTCCAATACAGTGAAATGAGCCAGAACTGATAAAACGGGAAATAATAAATGGGGGAACAGGGTATGGACAAACAGAAATTGCGTGATTTGGGGATAGATGTTGACAGTGCGCTGGAACGTCTTGGGGGAAATGAAGTTATGCTGGAACGTCTTTTGAAAGCGTTTCTGGTGGATCCGAATTACGGGGAACTTTCGGAAGCGCTTGAAGAACGGGATACAGAGAGAGCATTTGCGGCAGTTCACACGTTGAAAGGAGTCTGCATCAGTCTTTCGCTCGACCGTTTGTATGAGCCGGTCAGTGAGATGACGGAGTATCTGCGGGCCGGGGATCTGGCATCTGCCCAGGCACGGTTCCCGGCTGTTTCAGCGGTGTATGAACAACTGACAGCTAACCTTTTACATGCTTTTTGATCGCCTCGAAACTCTCCCTGCTGATCACATGTTCCATTTTGCAGGCGTCATTGACGGCAATTGTTTCCGGGACGCCTAGCTCCTGCAGCCAGGTAGAGAGGAATTCATGTCGCTCATAGATCATTTCGGCAATTTTTTTGCCCTCATCGGTCAGATAGATAAAGCCTGCATCAGTGACGGTGATATGTTCCTTTTCCCGGAGATTTTTCATGGCGATGCTGACGCTTGACTTCTTGTAGCCCAACTCGTTTGCAATGTCCACGGAACGTACCACCGGCAGTCTGTGACTGAGGATCAGAATGGTTTCCAGATAGTTTTCAGCAGATTCATTTGTTACGATACTCATTTGATTTCTCCGGTTTCTTCTAAATTGTTCGTTAATGACGCAA
>JALFTO010000156.1 GCA_022779165.1 Lachnospiraceae bacterium | reverse complement strand
TCCACATACTCCGCGATCACATGACCGATAAAAATGTGCGCTTCCTGGATCCTGGGCGTAATCAGCGACGGCACCCTGATGATATAGTCTGCCACGCCGTCTAACTCCGGATCTTCAAATCCTCCCATCAGAAGGACAGACATGATCCCGTTCTTTTCTGCATAGCGCAGCGCTTCCAGCACGTTCTTGGAGGTCCCGCTTGTCGTAATGCCAATCACCATGTCGCCCTCATGCGCTTTTGCCTCAAGCTGCCTTGCAAATACCCGCTCAAAGCTGTAGTCATTCCCGATCGCCGTAAGGGTGGAAGTATTCACCGACAGCGCTTCCGCGTTGAGCCCCGGACGTTCCTTGTAGAAGCGGCTGATAAACTCCGTCGCGATATGCTGAGCATCCGCAGCACTGCCGCCGTTTCCGCACAGATAAATCCCACCGTTATTCTGCAGGATGGAAATAATCTTTTCTGAAATCTCCATAACCGTTCCGGTCAATTCCTGATCCGAAGCTAACTTCTTAAAGATATTCGTATGTTCTTCCAGTCTCCGGAAAAAATAGTTGTGTGCACAATCCTCATCGTTGTACTTCTCCAGAATGGAGATCATTTCCCAGATACAGCCTTTGCCACCGTCATTCTGCAGGATAATATCCGCAGCATTCTTTGCCTTATCTATAGCATTCGCCGGGCAGAGGCCGAGTCCCGCATACATGAGCGGCTCCACGTCATATTTCCCATCCCCGATATAGCAGATGTTCTCCCGGCTGACTCCCGTTCCTTTCTCGATCTGCTGCATCGTTTCCTTCTTAGTCTTATTCCCGCGGTAGAAATATTCCCACGGGAATCTTCGTTCAAAATAATCTACGATCTCCGTATCTTCACCTGTAATCGCCGCAAGCTTATATCCTCTGCGATGCAGTTCAAAGATCGCATCGATATCCTTCAGATTGATCTGCTTCTGCTCTGTTCCTTTAGAGTCGATTATGACTGAACCATCCGTGATGACACCGTCAATATCAAATACGATTAATTCTATCATCATTATCCCCTGAGTTTCTTCTTTACTTCTTCCTCGGCTGCCGTCAGAACCTTCTCCCCGGTTCCCATGATCTTCTCCGCATCACGGATGTCCTTTACCAGCTTGCATAACTCATATGGCTCGATCGAGGCTTTCTGGTCAGATCCATACATTGTCCTGTCCAATGTGATATGGCGTTCAATTGATGTGGCGCCCGCTGCCACTGCACATGTGCTGACTAATGTCCCGGCTTCATGTCCGCTGTAGCCGACCTTACATTTATAGATATCTGACAGGACCCTGATCAGCTTGAGGTTTGCATCCTCCGGCGGCATCGGATAGGTACTGTTGCAGTGCATCAATTCAAACGGGCATTTATGCTTTTCAAAGATCTCCACCGCATGGTCAATCTCGTCCAATGTACTCATACCGGTTGCAATAAAGGTGTATTTCCCTTCTTTTGCAATCTCTTCAAGCAATTCATCCTTTGTCAGCATTGCGGATGCCACCTTATTGTACTTGCATTCATACTGTTGTAAAAATTTCTGGGAATCCAGATCCCATGCCGATGCATACCACTCTATGCCTTTCTCTTGGCAATAGCTGTCGATCTCATCATACTCTGCCTTGCCGAACTCTAGACCCTCTTTCTGAGCCCGCTGCGTATCGCCCCACGGGCTCTGCCGCGGACTGTCCAGATATTCCTTGGTGTATACCTTGTCCACCGTCCGTTTCTGGAATTTCACGGCATCACAGCCTGCCACAACTGCTGTATCAATCAGCTTCTTTGCCAAGTTCAGATCCCCGTTATGATTGATTCCAATTTCCGCAATAATAAATGTGTGCATCTCACAATCTCCTCCCATAATAATCTTTATTTTTCTCTTGTTAACTCGCTTTTTCTTACATTTTCTTTTTTTCATAGAGATGTTATCTAAGTCTATGTCATTCCCTCTGACCTAAAATCATGGATATACGGATGTTTGGGGTTCACTCAATAAGACGTCGTCTCATTTCGCTATGATCGGCCTTTCTAATCCCCAACTCCTTACGGC
>JALFTO010000134.1 GCA_022779165.1 Lachnospiraceae bacterium | reverse complement strand
GTTAGGAGGATTTGCTTATGAATCATTTACCGCTTAACGTCCGTGTTCCGATTGAGAAGGACAATCCCAGCATATGTCGTGATGAGGAGAAATGTATTAAGTGCGGCATGTGTAAGGACGTGTGTACGACACAGATCGGAGTGCATGGGACATACACCTTTGAGGAGACAGACGGGAAAGCCGTATGTATCAACTGCGGTCAGTGTGCCAATGTATGTCCGGTGGACAGCATCACAGAAAAGTATGAGTATCAGAATGTGCGGGATGCGGTCGATCAGCCGGATAAGATCGTGATTGTCAGCACTTCGCCGTCTGTGAGGGCCGCTCTTGGGGAAGAGTTCGGAATGCCCGACGGAAGCTTTGTCCAGGGCAAGATGGTTGCGCTGCTCAAGAAGCTCGGTGTTGATTATGTCCTTGACACCAATTTTTCTGCCGATCTTACGATCGTGGAGGAGGCGAGTGAACTGATCGAGCGCGTCACGAAGCAGACAGCGCCGCTTCCGCAGTTTACAAGCTGCTGTCCGGCATGGGTGAGATACGCGGAGATTTACCATCCGGAGATCCTGCCGAATATTTCTACTGCCAAGAGTCCGATCGGTATGCAGGGGCCGACGATCAAGACTTATTTTGCCAAGAAGGCTGGTCTTGATCCGAAGAAAATCGTGAATGTGGCGCTGACGCCCTGTACAGCCAAGAAGTATGAGATCCGAAGAGATGAGATGAGCGATGCCGGGAAGTACTATGGTGATCCTGACATGAGAGACATGGATATGGTCATCACCACAAGGGAACTTGCGAAGTGGGCAAAAGAAGAAGGGATTGATTTTGCTTCTCTTGAGGATCAGGACTATGATAAATTGATGGGAGAGGCATCGGGCGCCGGTGTCATCTTCGGCAATACCGGCGGCGTTATGGAGGCTGCCCTCAGGACAGCATATGAGTATATCACAGGCGGGCCGGCACCGGATGCACTGTTTCATTTTGAGCCGGTCAGAGGCTATGAAGGGATCAGGGAGGCAACGGTTAAGGTCGGAGATCTGGATGTGAATGTCGCGATCGTGTACGGCACGGCGAATGCCGAGAAGGTGATCAGTCAGATCCAAAGCGGAGAGAAACAGTATCACTTTGTGGAAGTGATGACCTGTCCCGGCGGATGTATCGGCGGAGGCGGACAGCCCAAAGACATCATGAAGGATAAGGATGAGGTCAGGAAAGCCCGGATCGCAAGCCTGTATACAAAGGATGAGGCGATGACGCTGCGCAAGAGCCATGAGAATCCCGAGATCAAACAGGTATACGAGGAGTTCTACGGCAAGCCGCTCGGCGAGATGGCGGAAAAGATGTTACATACCTCCTATACCGACAGGAGTGACACGATCAAAAAATCAGAGAGAAATACAAGCAATACAGAAAATATAGAAAACACAGAAACTACAGCACAAAGAAAAGGAGAAGGAAACATGAAAACATGGAAATGTAAGATCTGCGGACATATTTATGAAGGAGAGGAGCTGCCGGCTGACTTCGTATGCCCGATCTGCAAGCAGCCTGCTTCGGCGTTTGAACTGATCAGTGAGGAAAAGCCTGCCAACAAGTATGCCGGAACACAGACGGAGAAAAATCTGGAGACCGCTTTCGCAGGCGAGTCTCAGGCAAGAAATAAGTACACCTATTTTGCATCCGTAGCCAAGAAGGAAGGCTATGAGCAGATGTCGGCTCTTTTCTTAAAGACGGCAGACAATGAGAAAGAGCATGCCAAGATGTGGTTTAAGGAGTTGAACGGTATCGGCGATACGCCCGCTAACCTTGCGGCAGCGGCTGACGGTGAGAACTATGAGTGGACAGATATGTATGATGGCTTTGCAAAGACTGCAGAGGCAGAGGGCTTCCCGGAGCTTGCAGCAAAGTTCAGGGCAGTGGGAGCGATCGAGAAGCATCACGAGGAGAGATACCGCGCGCTGCTTAAGAACATCGAGACCGCTCAGGTATTTGAGAAGAGCGAAGTAAAGGTATGGGAGTGCCGCAACTGTGGTCATATCGTAGTGGGAACCAAGGCTCCTGAGGTATGCCCGGTATGCAACCATCCGCAGAGCTATTTTGAGATTCACGAGGAGAATTACTGATTACGGATAAGATGATTGCTATCATAAAAAGAGAATGGAAACGCTTTCTGATCATGGTGTCAGTTCTGATGCTTGCGACGGCATTGGGATATGGATTTATGGTGTTCCATGTGCAGGAGACAAATATCGTATTGGTTTATGTGCTGGCCGTGCTTTTGATCGCATGGTCGGCAAACTCCTTCCTCTAGGGGATCACGGCGGCATTTCTCGGCACGGCTGTTTTTAATTTTTTCTTTACACAGCCTGTATTTACGCTGTCAGTGTACGACAGTGATTATTTTATAACATTTTTCTGTATGTTTGCGGCCGCGGTTTTCAGCGCGGCCCTTACATTGCGGACCAGGAAATATGCCGCGCAGGTTTATAAGGAACGCAAACAGGTGGAGCAGGAGCAGTATCGGGCAAATCTGCTACGATCCATTTCGCATGATCTGCGGACACCGCTTATGGGAATTATGGGTACATCCGAAATGATCATGGATATGTCCGAGGAGCGGGATCCGAGACGGGAACTGGCATCGGACATTTATCAGGATGCGAACTGGCTTCATGAACTTGTGGAAAATATTCTGGGACTCACACGTCTGCAGGATGGAAAGGTTACGATCAATCAGAATGTGGAGGCGCTGGAAGAGATCCTCGGAAGTGCAGTTTCTCACATCGAGAAAAGATACCCTGACCATGAGATTGATATTGAACTTCCCAGGTGCTCAAGACGGCAAGCGGGGAGGAGGCTGTCCGCATGGCCGTTATGGAGAAGGTGGATATGGTGCTTCTCGATATGGGCTTGCCGGATCTGGACGGTACGGAGGTGCTACGCAAGCTCAGGGAATGGTCGGAGATGCCGATCATCATTGTTTCCGCGAGAGATCAGGACAGGGAGAAGGTCAGCGCACTTGACATGGGTGCGGATGATTATCTGACGAAGCCGTTTTCGGCGAGAGAACTGTTGGCAAGGATACGTCTTGCGCTTCGGCATTATTACCGCATGGCGGGAAACGGTGATGAAGAGATTCTGGTGAACCGGGAATTGAAGATGGACAAGAAGAGGCATATGGTGTTCCGGGGAGAAAACGAGGTACATCTGACCAAACTGGAGTATGATCTGTTACAGCTGTTTCTGGAGAATCAGGGAAAGGTACTGACCTATGGCTATATCCTGAAAGCACTGTACGGCAAGAATTACGGATTCGATACACAGGCGCTCAGGGCACTGATGGCGGGGCTTCACCGCAAAATCGAGAAGAATACGGCGAAACCGGAATATATCAAGACGGAGATCGGGATCGGATATCGTATGGCGGAGGGATAACAACGTGCCGGTTGAGAAATTTCAGGAATCGTGGATGTAAGATACACAAAACAGAATAAAACAGAAAGATAGAAAAGGCTGTCCTATAAAAGGGATGGCCTTTTTGTATGCGGCATTTTTCTCACACAAATCTCATACGGATAATGCAACTTTCACACAGGCTTTGATGGAAAAGATGACGACGATGCTGCCGCTGACAAACGGCAAGATCAACGTGCTTGAGATACCGATTCTGGAGAATGTCTCTTTTGAGGAGAAAGAATTGAAAGATATGGATCTGCCGAGAGATGTGATCGTCGGCTGTATTGTGCGTGGGGATCGCAGCATCATTCCGAGCGGCAACACAAAACTGCTGACTGGGGATATTGTGATCCTGATCGTCAACGGCGCAGTGAAGGAAGAGGTTGTGAAAATTTTTACGGGACAGGGAGTGCACGCTAAATGAAAACAAACAGAAATACAGAATTAAACGTACACGGTATTATGATGATCATGGAAGGTATGATGGTCTTATGCTCACTTATCGTCATCCCCTTTTATCCGCAGGATGTCGTGTATCTTCCGTATTTCGCAGTGCCGGGAAGATTATCCATCCTCGCCGGCATGTTACTTCATATGAGGAAAAGGCCGTCCGGTTCCGTTTTTCAGAGAAACGAGAGCAGTCGGATCGTTCTGTTTTCCTGGGGAGGGGGGTACGGGTTCCTTCTGTCTGCGGTCCCGTTCCTGGGTGGCGTTGGATTCGTGATGATGATCCTTGTGTTTGTTCAGGACAAGGATTCTATGGAAATGTACAGCGCGGAGGGACGTCCTGACAAACTGATGCCAAACATCGGTATGACGGCGAAGGTGATTCTGCTTATGTACAGCGGTTTTCTTGTAGTCGGAACAATTTTATATATTGTGAGCGGTATGCCTGTTTTTGACAGTATGCTTCATGCGATGTGTGCGTTGTCCACGGGCGGATTTTCTAATAAACTGGCCAGTATCGGCGCTTATCAGTCTGTAAACCGTGTGGCTGGGAGATAAACAGCTTCATCTGATGCCGATCGAATACAGCCTGCTTTGTCTGCTTGCAAGGAATGCAGGCAGGGTTCTCACCTACAGCTATATTCTTGATCATGTGTGGAAGAGCAGTGTGGAGGGAGATGTCGCGTCACTCAGAGTATACATGGCTTCCCTGCGCAAAAAGATTGAGCCCGGAAGCGACAGAGGTAAATATATTCAGACTCATATCGGGATAGGGTATCGGATGCTGCTGGTTTCTGCATAGTAATGTGTCAAGGATCTGTGGAAACACGATGACGGTGACTTTTCTCAGCATGATGTCGCGGATATCAGAATGACGTATTTTACATTCCCTTTGTGGAAATGTTTAAACAGATATGGTATGCTTTTTACGGATATCAAAAATAGGCTTATGTTTTACGACCGCATGAAAGAAGACATGGTAGGCATGGGAGTGGAGCAGGCAGAGGTGGCAGCAGTTATCGCGGCGTCACAGATTGACGGAAATCTTGTAAAGGAGCTGCAGCCGGGAGATGAAGAGACGGAAATTTATGTAATGCAGCGTTCCGCACTGCAGACAATAAAGGAAACAAAGCTTTGGATTATCGCAATCGTATGCGGGGGACTGCTCCTTGCTCTGTTTATTCTGAATATTGCTGTGAGCAGAATTATGAAAACACTGGGCATTGTTAATCAGAAAATTTATGATCTCGTACATAATGAAGGTGATTTGACACAGAGACCGGGAGCAGGCTCAGCTGAGATCAGAGGAGATGGAATGGATTGTCAACGAGAAAATAGAGAAATCAAAGTCAGTTCAGGAAATCAATGTCCTGACGGAAAACATTTTGAATATTACGAAACAAACGAATCTGTTGGCTCTGAATGCGAGTATTGAGGCGGCAAGGGCAGGAGAAGCCGGAAAGGGCTTTGCCGTAGTTGCGGATGAGATTGGCAAGCTGGCTTCCGACTCTGCGGAAGCGGCGGAAAGTATACGGAAGGTCAGCAATATTGTGATTACATCTGTGGAAGAGCTGGCAGGGGAATCCAAAAAAATGGTCAATTTTGTGGAAGAAACGGCGATGGATGGATTCCGAAGACTGAAAGAAGTGAGTGAAGATTATAACGGCGATGCGGAAAGGCTGAATAGCGCGATGAGCAGCTTTGCCGAGGATTCGGAAAGACTCCGCACTGCCATTGATGGCATAAAGGAATCTATGGAGGCGGTTAACGTCGCTGTGGAAGAAAGTGCGAAGGGCGTAACGAGTACAGCTGAGACGGCATCCGCGTTAACGGAAAATATCGGTGAAATCGGAAATCGGATGGACGAGAATGGTCAGATAGTAAAACGGCTCAATGAGGCAGTTGGTAAGTTTAAGCTGTAATGGAAGAACGCAGAAGGACGGCGCGGTAAAACAATAATACAATAAGAGGATCGGAAGGTAACAGCAATGAGGAATCAACGGTGGAAAGGATCAAAATGGTGGAAGGAAGCGGTAGTTTATCAGATCTATCCGAGGAGCTTTTGCGACAGCAATGGAGACGGGATCGGCGATTTGCCCGGAATCATCAGTAAACTCGATTATCTGAAGCAGTTGGGAATCGACATTATATGGCTGTCTCCGGTGTATCGCTCGCCCAATGATGACAACGGCTATGATATCAGTGATTATCAGGATATCATGGAAGAGTTCGGAAACATGGATGACTTTGACAGTCTGCTTCGTGAGGCTCACGAGAGAAATATCCGTATCGTTATGGATCTCGTTGTGAACCATACGTCCGATGAGCACGCATGGTTTGTGGAGAGCCGTAAGAGTAAGGATAATCCGTATCGGGATTTCTACATCTGGAAGGATCCGAAGGACGGGAAAGAGCCGAATAACTGGGGCTCCTGGTTCAGCGGAAGCGCATGGCAGTATGACGAAGCGACCGGGATGTATTATTTGCATATTTTTTCCAAGAAGCAGCCTGACTTAAACTGGGATAACAGCGCTCTGCGCCACAAAGTCTATGACATGATGCACTGGTGGCTGGAGAAGGGAGTAGACGGCTTCCGCATGGATGTGATCAGCCTGATCTCCAAGGATCCAAACTTCCCTGACGGTGAGGTGAACGGTCTGTACGGCGATCTCTCTCCTTATTGTGCCCACGGACCTCATGTGCATGAGTACCTGCAGGAAATGAACAGGGAGGTGCTCTCCAAGTACGATATTATGACAGTCGGGGAGACATCCTGCGTCACGGTGGAGGAGGCAAAGAAATATGCCGGCAAGGACAGGAACGAGCTGGACATGGTGTTCCAGTTCGAACATGTCAGTCTGGGTGAAGGAAAATACGGAAAGTGGAGCACTGATCCGGTAAACTTAAAGGAACTGAAAGCGGTATGGAAGAAGTGGGAAGAGGGCCTGGAAG
Source organism: Lachnospiraceae bacterium (assembly GCA_022779165.1). Lineage (GTDB taxonomy): Bacteria > Bacillota > Clostridia > Lachnospirales > Lachnospiraceae > VSOB01. The sequence continues at coordinate 3,478 of JALFTO010000134.1, read as the reverse complement.
GGGTATCCTGGAATGCACTGTTCTGGGGAAATCATGACCAGCCGAGAGCCGTATCCAAATTCGGGAATGACAGCAGTGAGTACCGGGAGAGATCAGCCAAGATGTTGGCGCTTTGTCAGATGTTCATGAAGGGAACGCCGTACGTTTACCAGGGAGAAGAACTGGGGATGACAAACGCCAGTTTCGATAGGCTCTCGGATTATAGGGATGTGGAATCCATCAATGCTTATCATGAGATGGTGGAGCAGCAGGGTATGCCCGCTGAGGAAATGATGTCTTATCTGAAACGGGCAGGCAGGGACAATGCAAGGACACCAATGCAGTGGAACGGTGATGTGAATGCCGGATTTACAACAGGGGAGCCGTGGATCGCAGTCAATAGCAACTACAGAGAGATCAATGCGAAACGGCAGATGGATGATCCCAGATCGGTTTACAATTTCTATCGTGAGATCATACGACTGCGTCACGAGGAGGAAGTGATCGTATACGGTGATTTTGAGATGCTCTTAGAGGAGAGTGACCAGATCTTTGCTTATAAAAGAAAACTCAGGGAGACAGAGGTCTTTGTATTCTGTAACTTTACGCCCAATCATGTGAAGTTTGAGGAGCAGCCTGCCAAGGCATCTGTTCTGGCAGGAAATTACGAGGAGGAACCGGGCGGATATTTGAGACCGTACGAGGCGGTTGCCTACAAAATATCCGCGCCGGAAGAAAGCTAGATCAAAGAGAGCACAAAATAGAATCATGCGCAGTATGGGCGGCGGTTCTGGGTGAGACCGGTTCAGGCAGTCAGCGGGAATTGCAGATGTACGCTGAAAATGCCGTTATTGTATCGGAAGACACACTGGCCGCCGTGTTCTTCCACAATGGAACTGACAGAGCGCGTTCCCATGCCGTATCCTTCGTGCTTGGTGGAGAGGAAACGTCCGCTGTCTTTTTTGGGAGATACGGCGTAGCTGTTCTCAATGAGCAGAAACAGTGCAGCATCTGTCACAGTCGCATGGATCGTGATAAACGGTTTTTCACAGCCCACATGCCCCGCTGCCTCATAGGCATTTTCCAGAAGATTGCCGAACAGAATGGAGAGCTCCACATCGGTGATCGTCAGGGAGGGCGGGAGCGTTGCCTCGCAGAAGAAGGTGATATCCGTCTGACTGCACAGTGTCTCATAGTAGCGTAGCATGCCGTCCACGATCAGGTTACGGCAAAGCAGAGTCCGCTCCTTCGGCATGGAAGAGAGGACATAGTCCGAGAGATATTGTTCCAGACGACTATAGTCCTTAGTCTCATAAATATTGTAAAGTGTCTGGAGGTGATGTCGTTCGTCATGGCGAAGACGAACGGCTTCTTCTATTTTGTCATTCAGTTCTTGATAGTGCGCCTTCTGAATGGCGATCTGCCTCGTGAGCTGACGCTTTTCATTCTCAAAGGACAGCTTGAAGCGATATCCTTCGGAGAGGGTTCTCCACAGAATCAGGCTGATGCCGAGGATCATCGCGGCAAAACCGTATTCCGACGGCCACCCGCCAACGATCGGCTCCCATCCGGGAAACAGTCTGTCAAATACGATCGAGACAACAAATGCAGTGGTACAGACGAGAAGAATACGGCTGTTTTGCTGATCGGAAACGAAGGAATGGATCGCACAGTAAGACAGATAAGCAGCGGTGATCAGCTTAACACACACGGTGCTGATGCCGAACAGTTTGATGAGCCACAGTGGATAGTACGGCAGCAGGCCGAACACAAGCGTGAATGCGCAGAATACTGCCAGCAGACCTGTGGATACGTTCCGGAGAACGGGTTCCATTCCGCAGATCTCGTTCTGGAGCATAACGGCAGACAGGTAGCTGCCGTAAATGGCCGCCAGTTCAATCCCGTACCACAGCTTGGGAGAAACTTCCGCATACAAAAACAGGATCGGATAGGCATAGGTAATCGTAACGCACAGTGATACCGCAAAAAAAAGTCTGATCAGGAGATTTTGTTCTCCACGGAAAGCCAGTTGCAGATACAGGGAAAAAAGGGTACAGATCAATGCGAGCACAAACGTGATGATGTCCAGCATAAACCGTGTGGCTTCCACGTGGGAAACTTCATTCGGCAGTCCGAAAACCGGTGGGTACGTCATGCCGCCGGAAAAGTGGGAACGATTGGAGACAGCGATGAGAAGCTCTGTCTTTCCGCCTGCGGTAAAGACAACATCTGTCTGCCGGATCTTTTCCATAAAATGTTTCGGTTCCGGAGCTCCCACTGAGGCAATTTCCTCTCCGTTCACATAGAGACGGTAACAGGAATAGATCTCGGGCAGGATCAGCATATAGGAAGCGGTCTTTTCGGGCAGCATGAGTGTCAGATGATAGGTCGCGCAGCCACTTGTGGAGCGGGAGGGCGAGTCAAAAGCAAAGCTGCTGTGTTTACCGATTGTCACCGTCTGCATGTAGGAAGAGGGCAGATGATCTCCTGCGAAATCATCCGGAGAAAGAAGGACGTCGGGATACAACTGCCAGCCTTTTGTCAGATAATAGACACCGTTTTCCGCCAGGTTCTCCTCGCTGAGCACAAGTGTCCCTGAGACCGGCTGCAGACAATCATAGGTGTATTTGTTGTCATAGCGGTAGAGGAAGCCGAGCAGGAACGAAAACAACAGTATGGAGATCAATATGGGAAAAGCAGTCGGTATGATTTTTTCCTTTTTCAACGGTGTTTCCTCCATAACCAGTAAATGCCGGCTGAAAATGAGACTGTGCCTGCGGCTGCCGCCGGGAGTGCCTCAGGCAGAGTGGGCGCCGGCGGTGTATTTTCTTTTCCTGCGGAAAGAGCAGGTGATGATTCAGTTTCGGGCGAGGTGGAAGCAGATGCTTCGTCGGACGTAGCCGGTGCAATGATGGATCCCGTATCAGCCGAAGAGATTGCGCCTGTCACGTCTTGCGTTTTTGGTGTTTTGTCTGTGCCTGAGGAAGTCGTGTGTCCGTCGCTTTCGTTCTTGGAGGATGTTGTTTCTTCCTGCAGATTGGGTGTTTCTCTATCCATTGGCACTTCAGGTACGTCTTTGAGCATATAGCGTCCGGTCCGTGTGATCGTGAACACGGCACAGTTATTTTCGTAAGATACATTGGTTGGGAGCGTTTCTCCGGAGCGTAAGAGGCTGTAAACCCCTTCCGGTGACCCGGCCGGTATCCGAATCAGAGAGGACGGCAGTTCCTTGATCTCAGTGCCGGAAACGGTCAGAAAGACGGAGAAAGCCAGTTTATCCTCATGCGTCAGAGTCAGGGAGAACATATCCGTGTCGGAAGGAGCAAGTGTTTCGATGAAAGAAGCAGGCATCTCCAGGGAAATGCCGTTCCACCCAAACGGGATGATTTCAGTGTCGGACGCAAGCATCATACGCAGCCTGGAACCACTGATCGTCAGAGTGCTGTTGTCAAAGCGCTCATATACGGTCGATGTCGCTGATTCAGTCTGTGGTGCAGAG